>CALUGU010000001.1 GCA_944320255.1 uncultured Prevotella sp.
CCGTAAGCTCGTTGCCCATCAGCACAAGGCTTACGGCCTTTGTGCCCGTGTTCATGTTCCCGTCGGTCATTTTTTATTATATTATTAGGCCATTATCATCCGCTTATCACGATTTTGTGGTCGCTTGCGTAGCCGAGCGACCCGGTGAACGGGATGCACACGCCTACCATGCCGTAGCCCAAGGTGTTGTCGATGTTTACGGGCGTGGCCGTCGAGGTGTCGCCCTCGATGTAGACTTTCGTGTTGTTAAAATCACCGTTGTCGCTACGCACGATGAGCACCCAGTAAGTTAAGAACAGGTTTCCGCCCAGTTTTTTTGAATACAGTATCTTCCCGCCCACGACGTTCTCGCCGCCACTCTTGAAAACGAATATCTCGCTCATGTGCGTCCGTAGGTAAGAGTAGTTGAGCGTCTTGCCGTTTACGACCACAGAAGGTTCCGTACTCGGCGACTTTGCCTGGTCGATTAGCGCCTTCAATTTAGTTATGGCGGATTTTAAGCCGTTTAAATCTATAAGTTTGTTTGCCATGATTTTTTTAATTTAGGATTGAGAGAGGAGAATTGAAGATTATGATTTGCCCTTTCTAATTGAGAATTGAGAGTTGATAATTATGATTTGCCTTGTTGTCAAATTGAGAGTTGAGAGTTGATAATTGAGAATTATGATTGGCCTTGTTGCCTTTATGCCGGTAATCATAATTTTCCATTTTCAATTTTCCATTCTCAATTAGAACAATGGTAATCACAATTTTCAAGTCCCCACTCTCCATTATCAATTAAAACAGTGCTTCCACTTCCGCCGTGGTTGCCACGGAGTAGCCGTCGAGCTTCTTCTTGTCCGCCGCCGACATGAGGCCGTTTCTCGACTTCGTGGCCACGCCGTAGGTGGTGTTAGTGTCCGTCCACGGCACGTTGACGACCATCTGTTTGTTTGAGTTGAGCTGCACGGCGTAGGTTCGGCCCGAAGTCGAGCTTACGGCATTGGCCGCAACGTTCTGCACGGCGTCCGAGTAAAGCCTGACGGCGCCTCTCGTCTTTGCCGTGGCATAGTTGAGACCTATTTCGATACCGAGTATGTTCTCTCCGGCTGTGTTGCTTTGAGTAGAGAGATACGTAAGGCCAAGTCCCCAACCGGCTGCGAAGGATATTTTACCTTTGGTGTAATCGTCAAAGTTTAGTTTGTGGGTCAAACCGCCAGCGTCTGCCAAAAGTTCCCCCTCCTCCAAAGCTCCGTTGTAAAACCATATCTCATTTACGTGTGACTTTCCTGCGAGGTTGTCGAGGTTTTTCTTGTCAGTCGAACTCATCAAGCCGTTGGCCGACTGTGTGGCTACGCTATACGTGGTGTTAGTGTCCGTCCACGGCACGTTGACGAACATCTGCCCTGACGAGTTAAGCTCCACGGGGTAGTTCTTGCCGCTTTCGGGGAAGCCTATCTTGACGCCGCCCAATGCCGACGACGTGGCCTTCGGCAGGGTGTATTTCGTGTCCTGCCCCGGTATGCCCAGCGCGGTGATGTCCGTCTTAGTTACCTTCGTGGCTGCCGTGACGTGGCCCTGGTCATTGGTGGTAATCTTGTACAGCCCGGAGCCGAAGGCCGCGCCCTTCTCCGTGGCGTGCTGGTAGGCGGCGTTACCGTAGTCGCCGCGGAAGGCCGTCGAGCTTGTCGTGCCGAGGGCGAGGGACGAGGAGATTTCCACCATATCGCTGCCGCTCCAGCGGTAGGTCTTGTTGGCGATTTTCGAGACGTAAATCTTATTCGACACTGGCGTTACGCCCTTCGATGTTTCCGTGCCGTACATCGAGCTGTCGGGGTAGTAGGTCAGCCCCTTCCACTTGGCGTAGTAAGTTCCTGACGAGCCGCTTGTCACCTTCGCCACAATCTTTTTCGACTTCGTGTCGTACACCACGAGGGCGTTCTCCGTGGTGCACGTCGAGTTCTGCACCGTGCCCGACACCACGCCCCTGTTGTGCACGTCCAGCACGTCGTCCACATACGAGGGCAGCTGCGCCGCGGGCACCTTGCCGCTAGTGTCGAGCGTGGCCACGCCGTTCGCCACGCCCATCTCGGAGCGTTTCACCTGTGCGTCGTTTGTCACGTTTGACAGTCCCACGTCCGATTTCGTCACCGTGACGTTGCCCGACAGGGCGTGTCCGTTCACCGTCGTCGTCTTGTCCGCTTTCTTGTCGATGTTGGCCTGCAGCGCGCTCTTGGCCGAGTTTATCTGCGCCGTGGCCCAGCTTTTCAGCTTCGCGAGGAACGTTCCAAGTCCCTCAAGGTCAATCAGTTTGTTTGCCATAATCTTTTTTAATTCATAATTCACAATTCATAATTCATAATTCATAATTCATAATTGGTAGGCTGCCAACCTCCCCTCCTCGGAGGGGTTGGGGGTGGGCTTGTCGGGCTTCGGGGCTACTCGAACAGCCCTTCTATCTCCTCGGCGGTGGCCGTGTCGTAGCCGAAGCCCTCCACGGGCAGGTTGACGCTGTTGCCCTCGGCGTCGATGCCGCGCACGTATTGGGCCTCGCCCCACGTGGAGCCGTCAAGTTGGTTCTCGTACACGTCTTCCATAATTCAATTCATAATTCATAATTCATAATTCATAATTCACAATTGGTTGGGTGTATCCAAAGGCGTCCGCCTCGCCCCTCCTCGGAGGGGTCGGGGGTGGGCTTGTGGGGGTGGGCTTGTGGGGCTTGGCTTTTGCCTAATCGTGGTAATACGCCATCAGGCGCGCCGTGAAGCCCATCGTGGCCCACGATACGCCGCCGAGCGTCTCGCTCGTGCGGTCGGGGTCGTACACTATCAGGAACTTCGCCACCGTGCCTTGGCTCATCGCCAGGCTGTCACGGCGGCTGCCGCCGTTGTTTATCATCAGCGGATACCTGTCGCTCTTGTACCATTCGCCCCCTTTGTCGTTGCGCCCGTAGAGGGTGAAGTCCTTTGAGCCGGCGTCGCACACAACGGTGTATTCCATGCAGAAAGCGGACAACGGGGTTGACGGCATTCCGAGTGCTTTCGTGAAGTCGGTTAAGTAAGGCAGCATCACGGACTTCAGGCTGACCGTGGAGTTAACCACCAACACCTGGCTGCCGACGCCGTAGGAATCTTCAAGCAAGGAGTCAGAGCCTACTGCCAGCTTTTGGAAGTGGTAGCCGCACACAAGGCCGTCGAGCACGCCGCTGCCCTTGCCGCAGAAGGCATAGTTGCCGTAAGCGCTCCCCTGCACGTCGAACCTTATGCCGATGTTGGGAGGATAGGTAAGCGACCAGCGTGTGGACTTGTTCGTTATGTCCGCCACCGACGCCCCTGTGAGGCCGTAGTAGTTTATGCCGAACGTCGCTTGGATGGTGCCGTCGTCGGATGAGAACTTTATCTTCGATTTCGTCAGCGTCATGCCCGCCTGTATGGTGTCGTCGCCCACGCTGGCCTCTCCGTAGTTGCCGCCTATCTGGTCGTCGGTGATGTCGAAGCCGCCTATGCGCCCCTCGTCGGCTGTCACCTTGCCGCTCACCTCGGCCTTCGAGGCGTAGAGGTTGCCCGCCTCGTCAACGCGGAACGGCGCGCCGTCGGGCGTGTCCTTGCCCGCCCAGATGCGCACTTTGCCGCCCTCCGTAGAGCCTGAAAGGCCGGCCGTCACCGTGCCGTCGTCCTTGTGGATTAGCAGCTGGTTGCCCTGCATGAAGTCTATCTTGGCGTTCTTGGCGATGATGAGCGAGGTGAAGATGGCCGTGGTGTTCACGCCGAAGGCCTCCCAGTACTGCGTGTTGGCGTAAGTCAGCGAGCTTGACGACGTGTGCGTGGCCTTGCACTTGTACGCCGCCCAGCCCGTGGCGGCGTCTTCGCTGCGCACCATCGCCACGTCGATGTAGCGCGTGCCGGAGGTCAAGGCCTCGTCGTTGCGGTATTCCACGCCCGCCGTCCACTCGCTCACACGCAGTATGCAGCCCTGTATGCCCTGCGCCCCGGTGTCTCCCTTGTCACCCTTGTCACCCTTGTCACCCTTGTCTCCTTTCGGGCCTTCCACCTTGCCGCAGTCGAGCCACACGCCGCCCTGCACGCTCCAGAAGTGGCCCGTGTCGGCGTCGATGGCGCAGTCGCCCTCCGCCGCCTTCGCCATCTCCCACAGCCTGCCGTCGGGCGAATTTACGAACTCGGCGTACGACGCCCCCGCGTATCCTTTATATACGGTGCCCGCGTCGTCGGTCTCCGTGTAGTCCGACGTGTCGTCAACGGCGAAGCGGTCGCCCTCCACGGGGTTCATCGCCGCAAGGTCGGCGTAGATGTAGGCGTGCGCCCTCACCGACGGCTTCACCGCCAGCCCCTGCCCGTCCTTGCCCGGCTCGCCCGGCGAACCCGGCAGCCCCGCGAGGCCGTCGAGCGTTATCACCCGCCACGGCGCGCCCTCTCCGCCGTCGGCCGCCAGCAGCCGTGCGCCCGCCTTGGTGGCGAGGCGCAGGCCGTCCTCGTTCACGATGTATGCCGCCGGGCTTTCGCTCGTGCCCTCAAGCACGGTGCAGATGTAGGCCGCCTTGCCGTAGCGCACTATGGCGAGGTAGGGGTAGTGCACGCCCTCCTGCCAGTCGCCCCACCACGACACCGACGCCCCTTCAGTCCCGTCGTCGCCCTTGTCGCCCTTCTGCCCCTGCGCGCCCTTGTCAACCTGTAGCAGCCAGTCAGCCGACGCTTCCGACGGCTCCTCGTCGGTGCCGCCCTCGGCAACGCACAGCCAGATGCGGCCGCCGTGGCTCACGCGGTCGTAGTAGTCGTAGTCCGTGCCCGCGAGCCACTCGCCCCGGTCGTTCGCCGTGCGCACCGGCGTGCCGTCGGGCTTCACCTGCGTCACCGTGCCCGTGAAGTACACCGAGTTGAGATAAGCCGAGTAGCCCTCCATGTCGATGTCGAAGACGGAGAGGTTCGCCATGTCGCCGTACTGCATCGCAATGTTGCCCGCGCCAATCTCCCACGTGTTCTGCCGCCACAGCATGCGGGTGTAAGTCCTCGTCTCGTACACCGACGTCTGCCGCTCCCCGTCGGTGAAGCTGCCGTAGGCCACGAACCTCATCATTGCGAACGGCTCCGCCTGCCCCGTCCAACGCTCCGACGCGGGGCGCAGCTGGTACTTGAACTTCTCGTTCCTCTCGCCCAAGACCTCCGTCACCGTGAAGTACACCGTGGTGAAGCCCGCGAACGTGCGGTTGCCCCGCCCGTCGTCGCTGTCAGCCGTGGCGTCGCCCGCCCCGGCGTGGTATATGCCCATGCAGATGTCGCCCTCGGCCACAGCCCCTATCTCGCCGTCCTCCAGCTTCAGCGTCACGGTCTTCGCCTCCGTGTCAACGCTCTCGATGACGCCTCCGCCCGGCGCGCGCCACTTGTCGCCCACGCTCACGTCAACGCGGTTGTACCGCAGCTCCGGCACTTCGAGGAAACGCCTTACTATCAGGCTCTCCAGTTCGCCGTTGCCCTGTCCGTCAACCCTTCCGCCGAAGCCTGCCATGCCAGAAGCGAAGTCGCCGAACTGGCCGCCCTGCATCATTGTCAGTTTAAACGGTGTCAGGTCGTCCTTGTCCTTGCGCAGGAACTGCGCCAACGCTCTCAACGCCGAGAATACGTTGCTATCAGAGGCAGGTGTCTTATCATTGGTGCGAATGACATAAACGCCGCTACCGCCGACACCTGTATAAGTATTGCCTCTAAAAGTAATGGTGTCAACTTTGTCCTCGATGTCTCCGAGACGTGAGTATTGCGCGCTTTCGCCAATGGTATAGATAGGGCTGTCATAAGGGATGTCAAGGTTCATCTCCCACCCGATGACACGGCTGACTCTGTCGTCGGTGAAGAAGTCAGGAGCTACGAGGGTTATTTTCTGTCCAACGTCGAATGTACGGTGTATTTGGTCGGCAAACACCCAGTCAGAGCGTAGCGTGGCGTTATAAGTACCATCGTCTACTTTGGTTTTGTCCACATACTCTTGCGCTTTCTGCAATAGTTCCTGCTCTGCCGCAGGTATGTATTGGTCGGATACAAGTTGTATGTCAAAGCCGAAAAGTATGTATTCGTCTCCGTCCTCCGGCTTGATGATGTCGTCAGGAAGAAAACGTCCATAGTCCTCATTGCCTATGATTTCCCATAGTTGCTCTGCCGGGTTCTTGCCGTCGGGGTTGAACTTGACGCCGAAGGTCATGCCGTTGAGCTTGCCTGATTGGAACGTGATTTGCAGTTCTTGGCCTTTAAGTATGTATTCCTCTTTGAATGTAAGCCCGCTGTCTTTGTAGCGGTAATATGTATAGGTGATCTGTGTTCCGTCCTCGTTGTCTACAGTCTCCTTGCGTGAAGTTATGTTCTGTAATGTACCCACACGACGGGGATATATATCATCAAAAACCACCACGTCCTCTACGACCTCGTTTTGCGACATATTAGGGTAAGCGTCGATGTAAGGCGTCCCTTTGGGCAACATAAGCCTTTTCTGCACCACGCCGTTCACCACCAGTTGCTCGTCAACCGGGCGGTAGTTGGTGGGAATGTTACGTGTGGAGCCGAAAGCGTAAATACGTGTAGCGAATGTACCCTTACTGTCGCTTCTCGTGATGTCTTGCGCCTCTACATTCCGCTCTATCTTCACCGCGTCACCAAGTTCGCAACGTCCGAAGTTGATGACATTCTCCGTTATCCATACGTCGCAATCGTAGTAGTCCTTGCCACCGAGGGAAAACAGGGCATCGAGCAGGTGGATATTATCATACGTCATTGCCACGGCCTTGTTCTGCACCGTGCTGTCTATAGAGAATGTGTATGCCTGCCCGTTAAAAGTAAATCCGAGGGATGCAAGATTGCGAAGGAACACACCAAGATGGACATCAAGAGCTGCTGTAAGCGACCATGAGGCCTCACTGCCGGGCGTTTCGGGTAGGTACTTGAATATGTAATTATTCCACAACCAGTAGTAGGCGTTAAGCCTTAACTCATAGTCATATCCACCGGTGGAAGTGTTGTAAGTGGGTGTCTGTTTCTCTGTGACATAGTATTTCTTTGACAGTTTGCCGCCCAAAGCATCGTCAAACTGCCCGGTAAGGTCAACGTAAGAGCCTATACCGAAGTCTATGGGAGTTTCAAGGCTGAAATTCAACACTATGTAATCATGCTGCATCAGGGAGTAGTATCCTTTGCTGCCTGTTCCGATATTGCTTAACTCAAGCAACTTAACGTTTTGTGCTGAATAAATGGTTATCATACGGTTTTGTGCACCTTCACACAATAAATTTACACCTACAAATATAGTTAAAACTATTTGTTTGACAAAATAAATCAACTATTATCTTCGCTTCTGTCTTCAGGATTAGGTTCGTTGAGTTTAAGCGAGAAACTTGCAATGCCTCGCATAAACTGTGTAAACTGGTTGCAAGATAAATATATAGTCTTGTAAACGACGTCAGGCTGGTAGCGCGTTTTAATATTAAGGATGCCTGTAGCAAGTTCTTTGCAGAAATTATTGTATCTTTCAAAAAACTGTGTTTCATTTCTCGCGGTGAGGTTGATTGTAAGAGTTAAATCTCGTTCATCTTTTTTGGGATTTGACGTTATAACTTTTTTGCCGTGTTCAAGACGTGATTTATTTTCGATAAGCTCTTTGTTGGGGGCGGGTGTCATTAGTGCAGACAATGATGAAGTATCAATACTTACTCCCCATTCAGTGTAAGCATCCTTGCTGTTTATGAAAAAATCTCCTACCATATCATCATTATAATTTGTTTGTGTTTGCTACTATCTTATCAAGTTTTCCTCCAAGCTCAAGGATTGGCTTTGTGTATTTGGCTATGTCCTCCAAATGACTATTGGTCAATACTTGTTGGTTGAGGATATTTTTAAGTTCAGTGTTACAGTCTGTTGCAACAGAAGTAATGGCAGACATTGTAGTAACTGCATCAAGGAATATGTCGATGATTTTCAAGTCTGCTTCATATATTGCTGTAAATCTGCCGTTCAATTCGTCAATGCTGTCTTGTGTTGCAGTAGCATAGCCTTTACTTGACGCTGATTGTTGGGTAGAGGATGAACTTTCACCTGTGTAGCCAGTTATCTGTGAAATGGTATCACGCATATTGAGCCATTTGTCCGCCATATTCTGCCAATCATTGCGGAAATCCTCAATATCTCCTTGGGACAGTTTGCCGTTATTGTTGCTGATTGTTTCGGCGAGGCTGTTGTACCATTCCTTAAGCTGGTCGTCAAGCATATCTCCCATAGCGAAATTGAGCAAGGCCCTCTGCATCATCTCGCTGAAATAATCCGCAAAGTCTTGTGCGTCAGCGTCCATATCCATAAGGGTGTCAAGGAAATTGCTACGCAAACTGTCGAATGAGGTCTGTGTGAGGTTTTCGTTTATCTGCTCGGTCAGTTCCTCCACCTTCCCGGCTTGGTCGGCGTAGTTCTCCCAGTCCTCGCGGAAGCGGTCGCCGTACTTGCCCTCGTTTATCATCTCCTCCCACACGTCGGGCAGCATGGTGCGTATTTCGTCCATCTGTTCCGGCGTGAGCTTCGAGAAGTCCGTCCATTCGTTGGCGAGGTTCGTGCCAAGCAGGGCGTTGACTTGTTTCAGACTGTCAGGGTCGAGGTTCCAGTAGTAGGCGTTGGAGTGGTGTGCCGAGGTGTAGCGCATCTGTGCGTCGAGTATCTGCCGCAGGTTCTCGTTGTACCGCTCCTGTGCATCCTTGGCGTTTTCGTAATATCCAATGGCACGCCCGCCCGCGCTTTCATCCATCTTCTCCGTCAGCCGGTCGATGGACGTGCGCAGGTAGTCGTTGCTTTCAGTAAGCCTCTCTATTTTTTCCGCAGTTTCCTTGGCGTTGCCCTGGCCTATGCCGAGGCCGAAGATGTTGTTAAAGCCGCTCAGCACACCCTTGACAGCACCGACGCCATTCGACAACGCCCCGACAAAATTACCACTCATTGCGTCTTGCATTGCTGATGTCGCATTCTGTGAGGCGTTGGCAAGGTCTGTAATGCCCTTGCCGAACGCGCTATCCATGTCAACACCAAGCTGGCTGAACAAGTCAGGCAGTGACTGCATATTGCTGCTTACAAGCGACATTATCTCATTGACCGCCTGCAACTTGTTGCCAAAGTCCGAAATGAACTTGTTTAGTTTCGACTGCGCGCTTGTGGCATCGGCCTGTGCCTTGTCGAGTTTCTGCGTGGTGTTGTTCAATTCACGCTCGCTTTTGTTCAATTCGTCAAACGACTTGCTTACGTTCTTGTAAATATCACTACCCGAACCGAAAATGCCTTCAAGCTGTGAGAGTATGGCATCCTGATTGCCTATATTCACGTCAGAGACGTTTATGTCAAGCCCGGCATTCTGTAACGTTGTCGCAATACTCTGTCGTTTCGCTTCTATGCCGTCTAACAGTTCCTGTTGTTCGGCCAACAATTCATTTTGGCGGGCGTTGGCCTCGGCAACATCCATTTCGAGTTTCCTGCGCTCATCCGCCATTGGCAGAATAAGACCGAAGGCGTCCTTTAGTTTATCTTGTTCGCTTACAATGGCCTCGTTTATTTTATCTATCTGCTCAACAGCGGTCTTGTAATCCTCAACGCTCAGGCTGTTGTCCGAAAGCAGTGTGCGAAGTTGCGCCCTGACATTTTCAAGTTGTTCCAGCGTCAGGTCTCCAAGGTTGCCAAAAATGTCCTCCCAGTTGAATTTGTCCTTGAACTCGTTGAAGTCAAGTTCCGAAAGGTTTTTCTCCAATTCAGCTTGCAGCGACGTTTTTTCAACTTGCGACGTGGCATCGGCTATCTTCTTGTTGTACTCTTCGGTGATTGCGAACCTTTTCTGCTCATAATTGCCGTATTCCTTGAGATAATTTTGCAAGGTTGCAATACGGGTGTTGTTTTCCTCGTCAACAACTTCTTTTACAGACTTCCTTTGCTCCTTCGCCGCGTTATCCCTTGCCTTTTGCAGTGCGTTTTGCTGCTCATCGGTAAGTCCATTTACACCAAGACCTGTAATGCCTGCTTCCTTGTTTTTCTTTTTGAACTCGGCTTCCTGCTTGTCTATTTCTGCGATGCGCTTCTTATAGTCGTTGTCAATCTCGGCCAGCTTCTTCTCCGTGCCGTCGCGCATAAGGGCGATTTCGTCGTCTTGGTTCTTTCGTTGCAATGCAAGAAGCTCGTTGTTCAACTGCTCTTGGGCGCGCTTGCGCTTTTCCTCAGCATCAGAACCTCCTGTACTGCGTAAGCCTCTGCCAGACGACGTGTTGCCCTTTGTCTTATTACCTGTAAGGGTTTCAAGCGTCCTTTGTGCTGATTGCAGTTCTTTCGTCTTTTCATTGATTACCTTCTCTACAGTATTTCCAGCCGCAACTTTTAGCTTGCCGCTTCTTAGGTCGGATAATTCCTTTCGTAATGTCTTTACTTTTTTAGTGGCGGCATCGATTTCTTTAGCGATGCTTGATTGCGACTTGGGTGTTTCTTCTTTTTGGAACAGGTCGTTAATCCTGTCATAAGTGTCGGTAAGCTCTTTCTCATTTCTTTCAAGTCCGGTAATCCAAGCTTTCGACGAACCGTAAGAAAAGTCGCCAGTAAGGGCGTCGCCGATTTTCTTCCTTGTGTCGGCAGCTACCTTGCCTGTGGCTTTTAGGTCTTTCTGTACTTGTTTCATCAGTTTGGAGGCGGTGGCTTTTCCTGCATTTTTTACCAAGGCGTCTCGCAGCTTGCCTGCCGTCTCGGCGTAGTTCTTGCCATACTCTGATTGTGCTTCCGTCGTTGCACTTTCCACGGCTCTCGCCCGTGCGCTTTCCCTTGCGGCGGCGGTAACGGCCTTGTATGCCCCCTCGACGTCTTGCAATGTGGCGATTTCCTTGTTAAGCCCGTTCAGGTAATCTCCGTATTTGTCAAGTATGGCGTCCTTTGCCGCTTGGTATTCAGACGTGCCTTGCTTTGCATTACGCAGGGCTTCAAACAATCTGTCTATTTCCGCCTGCTCGGATTGTGTGGCTGCATTGAATTTTTTCAATGCTTCGTCTGCCTTGCTTGTGGCTTCTTCTTGGTCGCTTATAGCCGTTACAAGTTTGTAGGCGGCATACGTGGTTCCTGCAATGGCGGCGGCTATCCAAAACAGGGGGCTTGACAGCATCGAGGCGTTCCATGCGTCCTGCACCCTTTTGCATAAGGTGACGACTGACGCCCACACTCCCTTGGCCGCAGTGTCGGCGGCTGTCTTTGAGGTGTTGAGTGTCTGTGCGGCGGTGTTGGCTTCTGTTGCGGCGGTTTCGGCGGCTTTGGAAACGGTTGCCACATTGTTCCTTGCCGTCTGCAACTGCTTGGCGGCGGTGTTCCTTTCAACGGCGGCGATGTTGAGGTTTTCCTCTGCGGTAGCTATCTTCGTGGCGTCTCCGAGTTGCAAGGCTGCGTCGTAAGCCTGCTGGCAGGCTGACACCTTGTCTTCGGCGGCTTCCAGTTCCAAGGCCCGTTGTGCGGCAATGGCGGTGGCCTCATTGTATGACGCTTGTGCGGCGGCGGCTTTCTGTTGAAGTTCCGTGACGTATGCTGCGGCTTCTTCCCTCATGGCTGCGATATGCTCGGCCTTTGCCTGTGTCAGGCTTCCGTTGGCCACTGCTTCCTGCAAGTCCGTGCTTGTGGTTTGCAGCTTCAACGGTACTATCTTCTGAAGCTGCGCAATTTCTGCGTCATATCCAAGATTGGTGGTTGCGGTGTTGATTGCAGACACGGCAAGCATTTGAGCCTTGTAAAGCCCCACGGCACCGGCGGCTGTGACAATGGCGTCCCCGACCAGCCGCCAATGCTCTACAAGGAAAGACACTACAGACAGTGAGGCGTTGATAAGCCCTTCGGATTGCTGCCCCATTTCGTTGAACGCCATATCGATGCTGTCCTTGATGTTGCTTATCTGGCCTATAATGGTATGCGACTGTGCCTCCATGAGACCTCCGAACTTGCCGCCCTCGTCAGTGAGGCTCTTAATGGCTTGTTCTACTTGCGGAAAACCTACCTTGCCGTCAGTGACGAGCTGCTTAACCTCGCTCTCGGCAACTCCGAACTGTTTGGCCAATTCGGCTATCATAGGTATGCCTCGGCCTGTAAACTGGTTCAAGTCCTCGGTGTACATCCTGCCTTGCGTGAGGGTTGTTCCGTACAGCCAGGCGAGGTCGCCTATCTGCAAGCCAAGACCTGCGGCGATGTCGCCAAGGCGGCGCATTGTGTCGGTGACTTTGTCTGCCTCAAGTCCGTAGGCGAGCAACTGCTTGGCTCCTGAAGCCACGCCTTTGAGGTCGAACGGCGTAGTGGCTGCAAGCTCAACAAGCTGTCCCATTAAGGTATTTGCCTTCTCCTTGCTGCCGAGCATGGTGTTGAATGCGACTTCCAACTGCTGGAACTCGCCCCTGACGTTGGCAAGGGTGGTTATGAACTCCTTGGCGGTAAATCCGACAAAGGCGGTATTGGCAAGGCTCTTGATTTTGTCGAAAACATCCTCGATGCTCTTGCCGCTGCTCTCGACCACCTGTTGTGTACGGCGCACTCCGTCCTGCACGCCCCTGAAAGCGTTAAGCACGTTGCTGTTGTCTCCTGTTATGTCAAATTTTATCCCGGCCATTGTTTGTTGGGTTATGTGTTATCCTGATAATCCTTTGGAATACCGCTGTTTTTCGCTATGCGGCCATTAAAAGCGGAGGGTGAAAGGTTGTAAGGGATGAAGTTTTTGAAGCCGTTGAGCGTTTTTTATATGTCAATCCTGTAAATGTCACTTCCAACTATGTGCCCTGATTACTTCCATCATAGCTTCAGGGTCATTGCCGTCTATGATGCACCTCTTGTTGCGGATGCCGCACTTCTTCATTTCGTCGTCAGTGAGATAGACAGACTTCACACTGTCCTTCAGGAGCATCTGCAAGTTGGTGTAGCTTATTCCCCAGACAACGTAGTCGAACGTCCACCCGTAGCGTTCACAGGCGTTGTCTATCAGCGTGCCGTAGACGCTTTTTCCTCCGAACTGGAATGTGTTGTTTGACTGCTTGGCCTTCAGGACCTCGTTCATGCGCTGAAGCTCCTTGTCAATGCCAAGCTCGTGGATGAACTCGTGCGTCCTGTCTGACATTATGCACATCATAAGCAAGGTGGCGATGTCGCTTTCGTCAAGCTCCTTGCCAAGGATGCCTTTCCTTGTGGCCACCGTCCGTGTGTTCAGCACCTGCTCCTTGTCTTTCAGCGAGTGGTAGGCGATGAGCGCAAGGCAGTCGTCCCTTTTCGTATTGGCAAGGCGCAAGGCTTCGGCGTATGGGTTGACCTTGAGATTGCCGTAATCGACGCCGAGGTTTTGCATCACCCTTTGCGTAAGGTACATCTTGCCGAGGGTGAGGGGGTATAAGCAGAAATGCCGCCTACCGACGCTGAACCCCTTGGGGCGGTCGATGACGGCATCAGCTATGTCCATTTGTAATGTCTTGTCCATTGCCTTGAATTTATAAAGGAGGGCGTTGTTTTACGTCCCGCCCTCCATAGGACTTCCTGAAACATCCTTAAACCTTAAAATTTCAATTATGCCAAATGAAAAAGAAATGTCAATTAGCCATCTTCTTCAGGCGCGTCGATGTCGGTGAACTGCGGTTCTGTTGCGAGTTCCGCACCCTCCTGCAATGTCGAGAGGTCCTGGTCTATCGTACACCACTTCACCATATTGCCAGTGTCGGGCGTAAGCGCGTCGTGGCGGTAGGTGAGAAGGCCGCCGTCGGTAGTGTCGAAGCCGTCAAGCAGGGTTACAACCGACGTGTCAATCTTGGGGCCTGGCACAGCCTTGTTTTCAGGCTGTACGAACACCGCGTATCTGTGCGCGATTACACCGTCAACGTCGTCAAACGGCTTCTTACGGTCAGTATTGCGCCTTATGGCGTATTCAAGCTGGTAAGTGTTCTTGCCATACTTCACGTCCTCCGTGCCTCCGCCCTCTACGGTGGCTTCCTTCTTGTCGCCTTCCGAAGGTGTGAGTACGCAGGTGTCCTCTTTCGGCGTGGGCAGAAGTTTCCACTTTGCCGAGGGGATGTCAAGGTCTTTCACTATGACAAAGCATTTACCCCATCCTATTGGTTTGCTCATGGTTTTATTCGTTTATGATTTGGTACAATAACTTGTTGTTGATTAAATGTTCCCCAGTTCCCTCGACCTCCATTACCTGCTGCGTATCGAGCGACAGGCGGAAATCATGCCCGCGGACATTCAGGAACAGGTCGAACGCAAGCTGGCAAAGTTGCCTCAAACGCGGCGAGCATTCCTCGTCTTGACCGTCAACGTCGTCGTCCTTCACGTATATGTTGACATTCACAAAGGCTTCCTGCTGCTGCGCGGTATTGTTGGAAAGCACGGAGATAACAATGTCCTCGTTTTTGGAGTTGTGTGGACGCTTAGTCTTTTTCAAGACCCCTGTCACAGCCTGCTCCAACGGCGAGTGGTTTATTATCTTGTAAACGTCGTCCTTTATGTCGATGTCTGATTTCATAAACGTAACTGGTTTATGCGTTTAACGGCCTTTCCAACGGCTTGTTTGAGCCTCGTGTCAACAACGGAGCGCGCCCACAGCTCTGTTGACGCGAGCACGTCCTTGTTTTCCTTGGCTTCAACGAAGTCGGCATAATTCATCGCGGCTACCACTACCAATGCGTAGACTTTGGAGTATTCCGATGCGAGTTCTGCAATCATCTTCCTTCCTTCGGCTGAACCTTTTGCGCCTCCCTTTACGGTAGCAAAGGAGGACTCAATCATTTTCTTGCCGTAATCGTAAACGGAGTAACCTATGGAACTCCTTAGGTTGCCTGTCTGGTCGAACCAGCTTTCCTCGCCTGGTCTGTCGCGGACTTTGCCTACGCTTTCCTCGCCGAGCTTGGCGAAGGATTTGACAATCTCTTCTTTGAGTATAGCCACGGCCAAGCGGAAAAACTTGTTTACCGAGGACATAGGCGTAGTCATGCGCATTCCCATCTTAGACCCACATCTTGCATTGTTTTTGATAGCGGTGGAAGCCAAGCACCTTGAACTCCCTTACGTCGTCAGGATTACGGAAGAACTTTATCCTTATCCTGTCCCCGTACTTGAACTCGCGGCACTTCACAGGCAGGTTGTAAATGGTGTACGAGTAGTTTTCCACCTGACCGTCAGGTATGGCAGTGGGCACAGCCTTCCCAACCGGCACGATGTCGCACTTGCAGTAATCCTCCACCCATGCGGACGTGCCTTTGACGTAATCGCCAGTTGCGTCGTCAACGTGTCCGGGCGTTACATCTTGATAGTCCAATGAGTGCGCTGCGAAATCCAATACAGCCATGTTCAACCTCCTATGTAAACCATAGGCTGCCCAAGTTCGGGGCTTTCACCTATGGAGTTGTAAAGGCTTCTTATGCGGACTAACAGCCGTTTCTTGTCCTCGTCAGACAATGAGCCTACGCTCTTGTCCGACTCGGAGAAGTTGACAGCTTGCACGAGAGAGAAAAGGCAATCGGCAAGCGCGCCTTTCCATTCCTTCGACCGGCTGACCTCGAACGTGTATTCCATGTCGCCGTCAAGTCTGCGCTCTATGAGCTTGTTCTCGACAAAGCCTTCGGGTATGGGATAGTGTATCTCGTCTATCAACGCTTGCCTGATTGTCTTCATGGGTCATTTACTCTTGAGGTGTTACAATTGCGAGAAGTTTCTCCTCGTCCTCGTCGCTCAAGGCGTTTATGGCCTTGATGATTGTCTCATCAGTCGAGTTAGACTTGACATTGGCACCGAGGGCTTTCAGCGCGGCTATGAGGTCGGCCTTCTTGTATTTCTCGCCTTTGTACGTGGTGTACTGGTCGGTGCTGTCAGAAGTCTCGGCTTCTGTGTCCACCTCCTCAGCCTCGTCGGTGGCGAGGGAATAGATTTGGTCTACGTCCTCGATAACCGGCAACACGAGTGCCTGTCCGCTCGTCATCTCCTGAAGCGAAGGCTCGTTCTTAGAATACTTGCTGATGAGCTTGTAGTTGTCAACGGTGCTGTACTGCACGCCTTCAACAGGGTTTGTGGCTTCGGCGAGCGTGCCCCATACGAGCGTGCCGACCTGCTCGTTGCAAAGGAATATTATCCTGTCGGCGTTCCACGGTTTTACAGACTTCTGCTTGCTGTTCTTCTCGATGATGACTGTGCGGTCTACGCGCTCGAACACTGCGCCGAACTCGTCCTCCAACGCGTCCGCGAAGTTGTTTGCGGAGGGGACTGGCAGTTTCGTGTCGCTGTCGTAGGTCTTGCCGAGGAAGTCCGCAACGAGTTCCTTCGCCCATTGCTGGCGGCGTATCTCGTTGAACTTGGTCTTGGCAAGCATTACCTTGACGATAGTGTTGCCGTCAGCGTCGGCCTTGTCGAACACGCGCTGCAAGTCGTCTTTCTCGACAACGTCTTTCGTTACTGTCTTGAATGAGTTTTCGGCCAAGTAGCCGTAGTTGATGCGCAGGGCCTTGCCGGAGTTGTCCTCGTCGGGAATGGCTACCACGCCTTCCGACAGTCCGATGAGGAAGTTCATCTCGTTCTTCTCGTCGATACCTACGGAGCAGGCCACGCCGTCGTCCATCAACTTGTTTATGATGCGCGCCTTCTCAGCTTTCTTGGCCTCGTCGGTGGCGGCCATCTGATAGTGCGCCTTCATGATGTTGATGTTGTTGATGTCGCTCTCGAAGAGGATTTTCTTCATGCCAATCTTCGGCAGCTTGCCGTTGGAGGTGGCTATCGAGCCACGCTTCTTGATTGGCAGGGGAGAGTCCATCTCAACTATGTCGGCAGCAACGTAGGTGGTCTTTGCCGACGTGCCCTCCCATTTCTGGTCGGCGGAGTAGTCCTCACGGAGCATCGTCTTGTGCAGGTATGTACGTTTCTTGGGAGCTTCCTTCTCCTTTACGTACAGGTTCAATTTCGGGAAAATTAAACGTATGAATTCAATGAATAGTGATTCTTTCATGACATTCCTGATTTTTAGTCGTGTTCAAAAATGAGGTTGGGCAGTGCCGTTTTCAGCGCGGCCCTGCGCGTGTCGTCGATAGGATAGGGCATCGCCTCGTCGTTCACTCGTCCGTCGTCCATGATTGCGACAGCCTCGCCCTTCATGCGCGACCTTACGACAACTCCGGCGTATTCCTCGCCGTCTCCGAGTGCGGCGTAACTACCGCTCGTCGCCTTCAAAGGCTTGTACTCGTACACACCGTCATCGTTCTTCTTGCGGACGACGATATGGCCAGCCTTGATTACATCGTCTGTGAAATCCGTGTAGTCAAGCGCGCGGCCTCCTGTGATGCCGCCGTTGTACTGTCTGATGACAACGGCGTCGTCGCCAAAAGACACGTTGGTCTTGTTGACGCTCATTTCTTCAAATGCGCTCATCGTGGTTTGCTGATTAAGTTTGGGATTTTGGACGGCTACATCTTCGCCAGCTCCTTGACTTCGTCGTCCGACATCAACTCTTTTTCCCCAGGCTTCTTCTTGATGTTCGTTGCAGGAGGCACGCCGAGCTTTTCAAGACCCTTGTCGGCTCTCTCTTGGTTAACGGCCTCGATGTCCTCCTTGAGTTCGTCGAGATAGTCGTCGAACTCGTCATCATCCTTGAATGTCATCCTGGAGTAGGCTTTCAACATACGCTCTCCGAACTTGCCTGTGTCTTTCAGGAGCTTCTCTACCTTTGCACGTCTGCTGTCGGCAACTTTTCCTGACTTCAGCAAGGCAATCTCGTCCTTCATGCCGCTTACCGATTCGGTAAGTGCCTTGATTGAGGCGAGGAGGGCGGAATTAACATCGTCGTTGTCGTCCTTTGTGTTTTTCTTCCCCTTTTTCGACGGACTGGTACGTGCCGGCTTGTCATCGTCGTCGTTGTCATCGTCGTCATCGGGGTCGTCAGCGTCCTTTTCAGGGTGCGCGTCCTTGTAGTTTTGGACTTGGCGGTCGGCTACCGACTGGCTCAACTTCAGCAAAGGCATGACGGCATCAATGGCATCGTCAATGGCTTCGCCCACTTCCTCGTCAGTGGCTTCGTCTTTGAGGTTAAGTTTGTCGGCTACATTGGCTGCGACACCCCTAATCTCCTTACGGCTGAACCCCAACGCCTTTAGGTCCTTATTGGTTTTCAGCACTTCGAGAACTTTCTTGTAATACTTGTTCATTGCTTTTTGTTTGGTTTTGAATAACGTTACGGCCTGCGAGCGAAATGCAGACAGACCGTAACGTAGAACCAAAACTAAGAGCTTAACGAACAGTTCTGTAACGTGCATCTTCACACGCTTTCACGACGCAAATATAGTTAAAACAATTTGTTTAACAAAATAAATTGACTATATTTGCAGAAAATAATTTATCAAATATGGAGAATATAACTTTTACACAGAAGGATGGCGTTTATGTGGCCGACTTCACATCAAAGGGCAAGTGCGTAATACAGGTTGACAACGGTACAACAGACGAGCTGCTGGTGTACAGATATATGCCTGACATGGAGCCGAGCGCATACGACAAGCTGCGCATAAGGAAATTTGCCCGGGTGATAGACCTTGACGTTCCCGAAGGGATGATGATAAGGATAGTAAGCAAAACAAACGTAAAGGCTGCGAAAATGGCCGTGGTAGGACAGCAGACGCCAGGAGGCAGTGGAACAAGCATTACTGGCGCGACGGCAAGCGTGGACGCGAACGTCGGAACTCCGCAGGTTGAAGTATCTTTACAAGGTGGCAACCTTAACTTTGATTTTAAGAACCTAAAAGGAGAAAAAGGCGACAAAGGCGATACTGGGGCACAAGGCCCTGCCGGAGCAAAAGGCGAAACTGGTGCAACAGGACCGGCAGGAGCAAAGGGTGAAACCGGAGCTACAGGCCCGGCAGGAACAAACGGCGCAAAAGGAGATACTGGAGCAAAGATAACGTCAATGGAGCTGAATATCAACGGAACTGCGATAACAGGAACTGCGCACCTTTCGGACAGCACAACGGCGGCAATAACAGGGACTTATACGGCCGGGACGTAAAGGGATAATACACTGATAAAAGGCCAGCAGTAAAATGCCGGCCTTTTTAGTTTCTTGATGTCGTTATTTAATCGTAATGTGTTGGTACAGACAATTAATCTCTCCGTAAATGACTGAGTAGCCTTTTTTGACAAAAGCGTCTATTACTTCGTTGTAAGCATTACTTGAAATGGGAACTTTATTCGGCAATACGGGAGTTGTAAAACCGTATCCGCACGGTACGAGCTTTTCATAAGACTCTCCACACGATGTTCCCCATCCGGCACCGTAATGCGCAAAATTACAAACTCCATTCTCTGATATTTCTTTCAGAATGAATTTAACGAAAGCGTCTTGTTCTGCCGAGCATGAATTAGACGCAGGGATTTCAAAGGTAATCATAATTCTTAGATTTCGTTTTCTTTAAATACACTCAAACAATTAAGGCAGTGCCATGTATATTCAGGGTTGGAACTTGGAATGAGTTTCTTCCCGCATTTTGGGCAAAAGGGGAGTATATCTTTTACAAAGCCAAGCTCTATTCCAAAATCTCCGTTATGCGAGATAATTTCTTCGACACACTCGCACGCACCTTCAGTTTCGTCATCGTATAGCTTGTAGATTTCAGTAGACCCTTCAATCCAAAGGGCGAGGGCTTGTTCCCTTGAAAGTACAAACCACATGAAGCCATCTTTACATACTCTTGTATTCATAATATTTTCAGATAAAACGTTTAATATTATTTGCTTCTCTTTTAAGAATACGCCATTCACTATTGCCATAAATACATTTGTCTGCGACATCCTCAAATATGGCGGCCATCAATGGATATACCGCACCGTAATGTGGTGGCACTTTGTTTAAGTCAATACAACCTGAAGCTAACGCTTTTTCAATATATTTGTTAAGTTCATTCACAAGCCAATTATTACAAACGTAATGGCATCGTTCAATAAATTCTTTCTTTTCCATAGTATTAGATTTTACCTTCATCACAATAACTGTAATATCCGTTACTGGTGACAATCAAGTGGTCGATGAAGCGTATGTTCATGATGTCGCACGCTTTATTGAGAGAGGACGTTATCCTGTCGTCATACATACTTGGGCTAAGGTTTCCACTTGGATGGTTGTGTGCAAGCACTATTGCAACAGCGTTGACAAGCAAGGCTTCTTTGAGGACAACCCTGATGTCAACGCAGGTTTCTGACAATCCTCCTTTGCCGATGCAAACAGACTTTATCAATTTGAGCTTTGCGTTAAGCAGAAGCACATGGCACTCCTCGTGATTTAAGTCTCCAATTCTCGGCTTAAGGTATTCGTAAATAGCGTTGGAGTGGTTGCATACAGGATTGTCACCAGCGGCTTCCATTTGCGCCCTGCGCCCAAGTTCGAGGGCGGCAAGGATTTTCTTACATACTTTGGGACTAAAAGAAGTCGTTTGTACAAGCTCGTCAACTGACTTTTTCGCAAGGACTGACAGCTTGCCGTCACATACGCTAAGCATGGAGCGCACAATGCTGGAAGCCGTTTCCGATTTAGTTCCCCATCCGCAGATGACGTTAATTAGCTCTATTGGCGTGAGGGTGCGCAAAGAGCCGTCCTGCTTGATTTTGTACTCGATTGTTTCTTCCTTTAATAAATCGTTCCTTAATTTTTTCATTGCTCTTATGATTAAAAATATTTGTTGATTACTATTTGCTTTGCCTTTGACACTTCAAGGCTGATGTCTATTCCGAGGTCGCTGTAAAACTTGCCCATGCCGTTCAATGCCTCGCTGGCAATTTGGAGTGTCCGACGTTCGTCTTTTGTGAAGCCAATCCTGAACGTCCTGAATATGGCAAACGCTTCCTTTATGTTGCCTGACTTGAAAAGCTGGACGGCCTTGTCTGTCTTTGTCTGCATGGTTATTTCACGTTTAAGAATTTGGCCACTTTTGTGATGACACCTCTTCCAGTCTTGCAATGCGACATATATTCTACTGGGTACATCTCGCCTTTCTTGTGATAAGTTATTGAGTATTCAGGCGTGTTGCCATACCAGTTAATCCAAACGTCTGCGTATAAGTTGCCATTCTCGAATCTGTGTGAACCTTGAATAGGTACTTGTATGTCTGATTTCTTTGTAACTTGAATCGTTGTCATTGCTCTTATCTCCTTTAATTTTAATGGTTATTGTTTAATTTTGCTATGCAAATATACTGATAATATTTGATGTTTTAAAATGTTAAAACATTGAATATCAGTACGTTACAGATGTTTAACGGTGCGTTCAAGATTTTCTTTACTTGCTTTAACGGTTACGTGTAATCCGTTATTTTTGAAAAAAGGTATAAGTATATGGAGCGGAAATTTGGAACTTGTAGAGGCCTTTAGAATAAGAATTTAACGATTGGTTAACTTAACTTGGTCTTAACAATGAAAATAGATGTCAAAATTAACGGATTGAAACGGTTTTAAACATAAGGCTAAATGTCAAAGGAATTTAACAAAAAGGAAAGTGTTTCCTATCCTCACGGACAAGAAACACTAAGAGCAATGAATCGTACTAAACAGAAACGATTCGGCTGCAAAGCTACAAAAAATCTTCCAATAATCGCTCATCATTCCCGTAATCATAGTCATACGGGTAAAAAGTATTCGCCAAAGCGTCCATCTTGTCAGGCGAACGCTTGAGCCTTTTCTTTATTTCCTCTTTCTTCTCGATGATAATCCTGCCATCGCTCATGAATTGCCAGTGTGGTTCTGTAAGTTCTTCCATTAGTTCGTCGTCAGGCGGCAAGGCAGGGTTAAAACCGTTCTTGGGATTTAGCCAATCGCGTATGCACCAAAACAGGTAAGCCCTCATATTGGCGAAATTGTAGCACCCTGTAATGTCGTGCAATCCTTTTACTCCGTGAGAGAACTTGCAGGAATAAACGTTCTTGCATTTTAATTCAAGCAAACGCGAATACACTCCTGCGCCCTCGCCGATGGTGTCGATGAACGCCTTTGCCTTGGGGTCTTCAAGTATGTATTGGCGCGTTACCCCTGCTACGGTCATGTGGTCGGCTGCGCCTCCCGAATTGCGTGCGATTATTTCAGGCACGTAGCTGCCTTGACGTGGAATGAAGCAGGAGCGGTCGCGCCCCATTCCGGCGACATCGACACCGAGGCGTATGTGTTTCTTGCTCTTGAAGCCTTGCTCCTGAAGCTCACGCCAACGGTTGTTGGCAATCTCGACCCATTCGTAAGGTATCAATACGTCCTCTGCGACTTTCGGGAACATCCCCAATACCTTTACGCGGAACAGGTCGTTTGGCGTGTAATAATTCCCTTCAAATACAAAGTCGCCTCGCCCTTCGTCAAAATCTTCTTTCTGAATAAGGCTGCACCATGTTTCAACCTTATCTTTTACCCAATCGTAATCAACCTGTCCTGGAATTATGTTTTTTTTCTTAACGACGTTTTCGGCATTGAGTGAATTAAGGCGAAACTTCTTGAAACGCCTGGACTTCATAGCCTTTGCAGCGTAGCCGGTTGTTATATTGGGGTTGAACACTATCAGTAACCTTGAATTACCCTGCAAGTTACCCTCTATGGCGTTGAAGGTGACATCGGGAATACCTGAAGCCTCAGTTACGATGAACATCGTGTTTACGGCATGGAAACCCGACCACGCCTCCGTATTGTCGGCAGAACTCTTGAACCCAGTAAGATACCATTCCTCGTAATTCGTTCGTATGCCGTTGGAAAGAAGCCTTCCGGGCAGGAAACCTGCCTTGCGGTAAAGCCTCGAAACCTCCGGTATCATAATGTCCGTGACCTGTCGCCCTGTGGGGGCGGTCATGGCTATCTTAGTGTTCTTTGACAAATTGCCATCACGGTCGAAGCGAGGGGTAAGGTACATAAAGCACATTGCGGCACAGGCGGCGATGAAGTCCTTGCCACGGGCGGTGCCACTTGCGACAGCAGTCATCTTGTTAATCTGCACGGAGCGCAATATATCCTTCTGCTCTTCGTCAAGGCGTGCGTGCAGCACCTCCTTGGCGAAGAGGCACCAGTCGTTGCGCCATGCCATCATGCGTTTATGCTCCTTATTCGTCATCTTCGTCAGGCAACTCCCTCATAAGTTTCTCAAACGGATTAATAGTCATATTGTTGTCAACCTGCTCTACATATCCACGTTTCTTGCCTTTGGTTTTCAAATAAAATATTATGGCAGTGATATTGTCATCGTGTATGGCTTGAAGCAACTTACTCTCTGCCATATCTATTGCGTTTTCTTCTATATCCTCTGCTTGTCTTTTAAACTCTTCATCACTATTTACCCAGTTCCTATAAGTCTGCCTTGACACGCCGGCGGCTTCACAAGCGTATGACACTATGCCCAAACTCTCCTTGAACGCCGCAAGAAACTTTTTCTTACGGCGTTCGCTCCTTTTCTTCATCGTCTCGTTGTGGGCGTCAAGTTTCCTTTTTTGTTCCTCTGTCATTATCCGAATAAATTAAGTTGAACATTCCCTTTTTCAAGTTCCGCGATGCGTTCTTTCTCTGGATGCGGAGTATATTCTTCAGTCCAAAATCCGTTCTTGCACAACCAGAAATAATGTTCCCAAGAACAATTATCGTATTCCCCTTGTTTATGCGGAGTGAGTGCGGTCTGTTCCTCTACGACAAACATTTCCTTGGTCTTTTTCATCGTCTTCCCCTTGTACGTATGACAGTCATATACGTATTCAGGTATGGCAAACCTCTTGTTGTCGTATGACTTCAAGTCTATCGTATCATTGTATGCGAAATCATGATTGTAAAAATCCGCATTACCATATTTTACGACCTTCAACAATATGGTCAAAGCCTTTGAATAGAAAATTATCGAAGTCCTTTTTGTCTGCTCGTCGGCTGCTTTAAGGGCTTTCATTTCATAGACTACTTTGTCATATCCGAGGGATTGCGCTTTCCTGATTATCATATTCCAACAGAAGTTGGGATAATAGACCCTTATTTCATTGGCGGCATATCCTGACATCACATCATCCAATGCGTCGATGGATTTGTCAAAACATTCTGCAAGGTCGTACAGGCAATGCCCGTTCTTTGTCGAGCAGGTTATGTCGAAAACCGGATTAGGAACATACTTTGATATGTCTGCCTTGTCCCGTGAATTAAACAAATTGCAAGCGAAATAATCTCCGTCACGGTTCTTGCGTACATTCAGCAATGTTGACACGGCGACTGCGATGTGTTTCCTGTTTGCCTGGTCCGGTTGTGACACGTCGAGGTTGTGCAATTCCATTATACGGCCTGTAACCATGTCATAGCAATCTTCAGCGGAAACTGTGAGCAACCTTTTCCATAGATAATTCCTATAATGAGGTATAAGCTCGTTTGCCGCGAAATAAGCCATTTCAGCATCCCTTCTTCTCAACGCTTTCTGAATGAGCGATGAGATTTCAAACATATTGTACCAGTTTCTCGTCTTAACAGTTTCTTTTCCCATATATATATTATTTGTTATGCAAAGATAACAATTATATGCTTGAAAGTCGAACGGTAAACAGTGTTTAACTTGTTGAAAATCAGCGTTTTACATTTATTTTAGCTTGATTTTTCCTTACGTCGAACTCGTAATATTTGCCCCATTTATTTTCCATCGCAAGACGGTATGCAAGCGTTTCGCTGCGCGACTGGGTAACACCTCCTGCATTGGTTTCCATTTGTCCTGCATCTGACAGGAAATATTTTGGTTGTAACGTTATCCTGTTATATAACATTTCCTGCATTGCCATGTCAATATCACTCGACGCAGGGTCTTTATAATCATACTTGGCCTTGAGGCATTTTTTATTTATCCACCTGCAATGTCCTGGCATTCCTTTGAAGTTCCACTCTTTGTCATAGGCGAACAATGTCTTTTGCGGTCCGTCATACGCAAGTCCTAAATCCAAGTCATAAAGTATTTGGCCTATGCGCTCTATTTCCAAAGTGGCGGTTGCAACCGGGTCTTCAAAGTTGTTCTTGTCTATTGGCAGCCAATCATCCATACGATAGATGAAACGCGTAATATCATCATCGGCAATAAAGATGACATCTTCAGGCGTATTCCATATAATCCACCAAAGCGTGTCCATGAAGTTGTAACAGGGGCAGTCAGCCGGGATAACCTTCAAGCTCCTCACCCCTGCCTTACGATATAATTCAGCCTCTTTTTCACGCACGACATAAGTACAGTATTCAAGCACGTTTTGCGTGACAATCCTGTCTGAACGCTGGTATGACATGACGTAAATATTGAAAGTTGGAGACGAATTTTCCATAATCAATAATAAACTGAATTATAATATTTTTTCATTCTCAAACCGTACTTGACGTGAAACCTCTTGCCAATATCTGAATAATCGCCAAGCAAATTCTTGCATCTAAGATAAAGCATGTTTATTCCTGCTTTACGGACAAAGGGCAGCGTGGCGTTGATGCGTGGGTTTATCT
Organism: uncultured Prevotella sp.; assembly: GCA_944320255.1. Taxonomy (GTDB): domain Bacteria; phylum Bacteroidota; class Bacteroidia; order Bacteroidales; family Bacteroidaceae; genus Prevotella. Next base: position 25,479 of record CALUGU010000001.1, read on the forward strand.
CAAGCAATACTACATCATTGTTTTTCAACAACTTGAAATCGAAACAGGCGTTGCCGTCGATGTTCAATTCATTGCAGATTTTCTTGGTTATTCGGTATGCCTTTTCGTTACGTAAAATCTCACCGCTCATTATTGCTCCGTAAGACATAGTATGTCCTACGTAGCCGCAAATGTGCGTAACTTCCCCGTTGACGGCAAGCACGCTGACGGAATAGTCTTTACCTTCAATATATTCTTGTAGGATTATCTCATATTTGCCTTCTTGCAGGATGTGGAATAAATCCAAATACGATATGTACCTGTTCTCGCCATACTTATTGAACAACGAAACGTCATACGACTTTGCCGTGTCAACTATCGCAAAGCCATTCCCTCCGCAATGGTCTGATAATTTGCAACAATACGTTTTATGGAAAATCCCAGTAGCAAATTTATCAACATCATCCATCGTTTGTGGAATGGTTTGGTATGGCATATACATGTCGTATTTTTCATACAACTTGATTTTATAGTTGGCCACGGAGATACATTCAGGGGGTGCGATAGACACCTTAATTCCTTTATTCTCGAAAAACTTTCTATGCTTGGCCATAAAGTCAAGTTCCAGTGTGACGGTTGGAATTATTATATCTATATTCTTTTGTTCGCAGATTTTCAAAATCGAATACAGGTAAGTATCATCAGATATAGGCGGAACTACATACGCTCCATCAACAAAGCTGCGCAAAGGCAGATTATCCTCATTGCAGTTAGTGGCGTACACTTTCACATTTGCACAATCTTCATTATCGCGCAAACTCTCGATTTGTTCATGGATAAGCCTGGAACAACACGTAAACAAGACATTGAAATCTCTCATGGCTTCTTTGGTTTTATTTGTGCTTTGATTTGGTCGTACCATATTGCACGGCACTCGATTTTACGGTCTTTCGTAGAAGTCTTGGCAACAAGGACTTTCTTGTCTTCTATTCCTAATGAACGCACAAGATTGTTGTAGTCAACCTCATTACGGCATACAATCATCACATAATCGTACTTTTCATATCGGATAAGCTCCATGTCCTTGATTTTGGTTTCTTTCTGTTTCAGCTTGGAAAAGTCAGCACCTAAATCAACAACGTGCAAATCGCCAACCCAATCAGCAAGTTTCTTCATGTCAAACTCACCGGCATGGGTGTTGGCTTTTACATTTATGGCCTTTTTCTCGCTTTCAGAATAACCTACGAGCTTCTTACACAATACTTTCCTTTGAGGGTCAAGGCTGTTTAGTATCTTGCACCTTTGGTTGCCACTGATTATGTTCAAGTCCTCGTCAATGACAATTACGCCAAAATCACCAAGCCTTTCAAGGCTGTCCTCAAGGGCTTGGCGGTTCTTTGCGGTCAAAGGCTTGCGCGGATTTGGGAAGCCGTGATTAAGCTCCGACACTGCATATTCGCAGACTTCTATATGTTTTTGTACATTTCCTTCCATACCGTCTTTGTCATTTCTAATCTGTGAACATTGGTGTTTGTACATGACAAACCTACGCTGTAAAACCCTAAACTCCTTGCGACACGGAAAGATGCGATGTTGTCGGAATTAGCCCAAATGTAGAGCAAGTCAAGCGACAATTCCTCGAAACCTATTTCCATTACTTCTTGGACTGCGAACTTGCAGATACCTTTATTCCACAAATCTTTTCTAAGGATATAATAACCAATGGCGGCAGTGCCATATCCTATTTGTTTCAATGTCACGGCTCCTACTGCGATGCCGTCAACCATTATTGCATAGGTACGGTTTTTCTTGTCCTGCGCCCTGAATATGTAGCATTGCTCTTCTGACTGCAAGGTGGCTGGCAACGGCGTGTCGCACTGGGTGTATTTCCACAATGTTTCATCATTGCGGAGCTTCCACGTGTCTTTTGCGTGCTTCCTGTCTATTGGTTCAATGGTTACTAACATTTGCTCTCCTCCTTCCATAATTTCATAGCTGACAATATCGTATCGTCCATATCGTAATATTTGTATTCTGCAAGCCTACCTCCTATAATGACATTTGAATGTTTTTCAAGTTCTTTCAGATAGGCAGAGTGCAAGGCTTCGCTTTCAGGTATATTTACAGGGTAGTACGCTTCTTTTTCATCCATACCGGCATAACCGTCAGGATATTCAAAACTTACCAACGTAAAATCGTCATGACTGCAAGCGTAATCAAAATACTTATGCTCTATGGAACGTGTAAAGGGCACATCGGCTTCAGTGTTGTTCACTACTGCGCATTCCTGGAAAAACTTGGTGTTATACTCTCTCAATTTGAATTTCAGGCTTCTATATGGCAATACTCCATACTTGTAATCAAACAGACTGTCAATCCTGCCTGTATAAACAATCTTGTTGGCTTCTGCTTGTAGAGAATGCTTTTCTTTGTTGAAATCAACACCTAAAACTACGTGTGAGCCTTCAAGAAGTTTTGATGTTAGGAAGTTGTAGCCCCCGGCAGGAATGAACTGGTAGAGGTCGTTATAATAATTATTATCATACGTAAACCTTACAGGTATGCGAGAGATAATCGAGGCTGGGAGTTCCGTGCATTTCATACCCCATTGCTTTTCTGTGTACCCTTTTATAAGGGTTTTATAAATATCTCTTCCGACAATGGATATGGCCTTGTCTTCAAGATTGCGGATTTCTTTTACACATTGGCTTTGCTCTTTGATTATACTTTTTACATCCTCAACGGTGGAAACTCCCCACATTTGCCTAAACGTGTTCATATTGAACGGCAGACTGAACGTATTTTCATTATATCTGGCAAGCGGCCTGTTGATGAAAGGATGTATTTCAACAAGCGACTTGACAAAATCATAAACATTACGGTTAGATGTGTGGAAAATATGGGGACCATATCTGTGTACTGTTATTCCTGAAACATTTTCACAGAACAAGTTGCCTCCTGTGTGGCTCCTGCGCTCGACAACGAGGCAACGTTTGCCTGCCTTAGTTGCAAGGTGGGCAAACGTTGAGCCGAACAATCCGGCACCTACTATCAAGTAATCGTATTTCATATCTTTGCAGCTTTGCTACAAAGATACTTAAAATATTTTGTTGAACAAATTATTTCAACTCAATTATTATATTTCTTTCAGTGCCTTGTTGATTTCTTCAACTATAAAGCATAATAGATACGCTTGCGGTTCATCGTTTTCAGTACTAAGCGCAATGTCAAGGTGCCGAAATATGGCATTTGTAGCGTGTACAGCTTCATGGGCGATTGTTCAACAAGTGATACTCTCTGTGTTATGAAACCATAATAGAACACCTAACAATCCTGTTTCTTTGTTGGACATGGCATTGGAGAAAGTAACAGCATAGCTGTTTTCGATGATGTGCGGCTCTACATAAAGAGGGTCTCCGTCCTTGTCGTTGAACTTATCTGCTATATCCTGCCTGTCACCACCAATGCAAATGAAGATGCGCCTTGGATAAATCACAGGGTCGATGTCTTTGAATATGAATTTTGCTTTTTCTTGTTCCATTTTTCTTGCTTTTTCTTGACATGATGTTGGATTTATCGTTTTAGAAAGGCATGGAGCACAAACAGTCCATTGAAAGATTGGAGCGTGCTTATGTATTCCAAATTGTCACTGTCTTGGATTTCATGCCCTGTACCGATTATCCGTATGGTTACGGCTATGTCGTTTGGTGCGGTAGGATTTACCAATGCCCACAGGCACGGTCTGTCTTTTTGCGCCTGTACCGTCAGTATCTTTGCGCCTGTCGGCAACATGACAACTTGCTCGTCTTGTACTTCGAGCGGATATTTGTAAATCTTCTTTTTCATTTCTCGTTTATTTAGTATTTCTTGTTACCGTGTTTCCAATCCCTAAGTTTGTTATAGCGCATCTTCTGCTCTACGAAGAAGTCGATGTCGATGCTGTTGAAAGAGCACCAGGCCAAGGTGTACGCCATGACGTCGGCTATCTTGCACCTTAACGGAATGATGGCCGTCACGTGGCAGCACAGGGCGTAGCATAACCTTGCGAGGCTGTAGTCGCGGACGTGGAAGGTCTGCGTCCCTTCTGTCACGCCGTCAAGGCTGACGCCGCACAGCGCGGCGAGGTCGAGGCAGCGTATGATGATGTCGGCAAGCTCGCACTCCACCGTGCCGTCGATATGTTCCGCGAACGCCGTCATAAACCAATCGTCGCCGGTGCGCTCAATCGCCGCCATGCACTCCTTGAAGCGTGCGGTGTCTGCGTGCATGTCCTTGCGGTCTGCCTGCACGGCCTCCGCTATCTCGGTTATGATAAGCATCAAATAAGTTTCGTCCGGCAGTTCGATGTCGTGCCAGCCGTGCGCCTTTGCGGTTGCGAAGGCTTCTTGTGATAGTTTGTCAAAATTCATATTCAGTCATTTTTTTAGTCGTTTCGATGGTCGTTTTAGTCGGTTTTTAGTCATTTTAGTCGGTTTCATAGTCGGTTTGGCTATTAAAGCGACTAAAAAGCGACTAAAGTCCCGTCAATTATTCCGTCACTTGGCATTTCCATCTTCTTTGTTTGTCTTTACGTTTTCAATGCACCAGCAGAGCATTTCGTATGCGGCATCAATCATTTCCTCATTGTGAAATGCGACAATCGGGTCGCCTTCGTATATGGCATATTGGAACATACATTCACAACCGTTGAAAGTTATAAGCAGCCTGTTCCAATTCACGGAGCCGGGCAGAAGCTCAAGCACGTCCTGCAAGGTGTAGGCGGGTAGCATTCCGCAACTTTCGTCAATAACCTCCATTGCGTTCTCCTTCGTGGTAACGAAGTTATTTTCGTGACCAACTTCGTAAACTACCCAATATAGCATTGTTTCTTTCAGTTCCAGCCCCAGCTCTTGCAGGTGCTGCATTTGCTTTATATCCAAAACTTGCTTCATATTATTCCTCCCATTTAATTATAAGTAATAATGAAAGTACCAACACAATTATAAGCCACACAATAGGTGGCGTATATGTTTCTATCAAAGCAGCAATAAATGTTCCTATCAATACTCCAATAAGTATATTTAACCTCTTTTTGTTTATCATTCCTTCCACGTTATCTTTATCGGCTCTCCGCTGTCCTCGCAGGTGAGTGTCGGCGACGAATATACGTTCTTGTAATTGTTTGCCAACATGTACTTATGCAGCATCTCACGGTACAAATAGTACGTTTGTGCTATCATCCTGCGCTGCGCCTCGTCGGGGCAGCCGTTGCCCGCCCAGTCGTAGTCCCTGCCTAATTTAAGTTCGGGCGTGACAAAGGGCTTTACCCATTCAAGCCTGTGCCTTGCCTCATTGCGCTTTTCAAGCACTGACGTTGCGTTGCGTAGCTCCGTGTCGCCGCAGAGGAAGCGGTGGATGTCCTCGACGCAGGAGCTGACGAGCATCAGCTGCTCCTCGTTGAGGGTGATGGTGTATTTCCTGCTCATTCTTCTTTCTCCTTTTCATTAAATACATAAAACATGATTGATTTGGTGCTGTCGTTAGTTTCCACCCTGTACGTCTTTCCTTCGTATTGAAAGAGGGAAACGTAGCAATAGGTCTTGCCACCGTTGGAAATCTTGCCTTGCGCAATAACGGATGAAATCAATTTCATCACGATATTGTCAGGGATGTCGGCTTCGGTCTTTATCCTGATTTCCTTGTTCAGCCTCATTCTTCTTTCTCCTTTCTTCCTGTGAATTTTCCGACCTCGAACCACGCCCAGCCCCAAAAGAGGTTGAGCGCGGTGAGGATGATGATGTCTAAGGTTGTCATAATGTTATGGTATTATTACGTTGTTCTTATTCCAAGAGAGCGATATGCTGCCGTCAACAAGGCACTTGAACGTGTTTATCTTCCTGTTCTTGATGTCGTTCTCGCAGACCTGCTCGGCAACCTTGCTGCCGATGTTCCAGTTTATGATTATCGGCACAGGCGTGGGTATGAGCAGATAGCGGACGAAGCCTAAAGTCTGGTCGTTGCGGATTATCGTGTAATCCGTGAAATAATATCTAACAAGACACTTGAAAATATCCTCGTATTCATCATCTGACAAGATAAGGTCGAGGGCGTCATTGACATCATTGACGCTAAAGCTGTCTTTGGGGATGATGTTTGATATTCGTATCTCGTCGGCAAACTCCGACACTATACGGATATGCTCCAAGAGTTCGGAATACTCGTCGAGGTTGCCACGCCAAATATTTGTGTTTATGCGGATTTTTATTTTAGGATTGACGTTTTTAATATCGAAACAGATTTCCCTAAGCTCGTCATAGCTCATAAAATCCTGTCCGTTGTGGCATGATATGTTAATGCCTTGTATGCCGTTGTCAGGGTCAAACAGGTCTCTTAGGTAATCAAAACCGTCTTTCAGTGCAATGCCGTTGGTGGTGAGGCGCAGCATTTCAAGTCCTGTTTCTTTCCTTAGCCGTGACACAAATTCTAATATGCGGCGATGGAGCAAAGGCTCTCCGCCTAAGACAATAGCCTCTTTGACGTGGTATCTGTCAACAAGCGTCCTGATGTTTGCGACCGCCCTGTCAACGCGAATGTTCAAGCGGCGGTCTGTTTTGGAGTTGATGCAGTAAGGACACGCCTTTTGGCAGTTGTTTGTGGCCACTATGGAGAGGTAGGCGTTGTCTGACACCATTCCTATATCTGTAAGATAATACTTGTTTGTCTTGAATATCTCAAGGCTGTCTGTTTGGATTATGCTCATTGTTTTTGTCTTTAAGTTTGAATATTATTTCCATCAGTTGCTTGTTCTGCTCCTTGTACCGCTCGACCTCGTGTTGCAGGAAGTCGATCTCGTTGCACAGGGCTTCATGCTCGATGTCGGTCATTTTACCAGTTCAAAATCATAAACGAACACATAGGGATTCTCTTTCCACACGTCTTTTCTGCTCACCTTATTTATGAGGTGAGCAAAAGCTTCTTGCGGTGTATCATGCACATCCTTAACGCTTTTAACTTCAACTCCAGGAACATAATAATAGTTCTTGCAAGCAGGCGCATGCCATTTCTTTATTATGCCTTCTTTCAAACAACATTCGTCCGAGATGTCTTGGAGACGCTCTACACGAACATCTGTTATGCAGATTTGGTGAATCATCATATCTGCGGCAACGAACATTTTATTATTGAAGCCGGAATGCTCCATCCACGATATGTATTCAGAAGCCTTTTGCACATTCTTCTCGTAATGTGCGGCACAAGTCGCGTTATTGCTATTTTCCAATTCCTCTGCAATAGAACAATAACTTTGCGCCACAGCAACCACTTCGCCTTTCCTATACCGTCTGCACGATTTGTCATATTCAGTCCCTGACACAAAGTTCATGTAACTACCAAACGGCTCATTAAAATCAACAGGGTTAAGACCGTAAGCGTAACCTTTCCAACAAATCCCACAATTATCCTTATACGTCGGTTGAGGAGTAATTATCTTCCTTGTCTGCGTCTTTCTGCCTTCAAGCACGGCTTTGGTGAGCAGAAATTCATCTGAGAACATTATCTTCTTCATAATCCTTACTTTTTAATCGCTCTTACAATATCCGCTATTCCGACTAAAACAATCCAAAGGATAAACACGAATCCCGCAAAGTGCCAAAAGTCATCCAATATGTATCTGACAAAATCCATAATCCTTACTTTTTAATCAGTTTTATAGCCATAAATAGCCCATATTCTAATACTTTTTCATATCCTTCTTTCATAGGCGCACTCGATATTATGCGTTTTTTTTCATGTAGAATATCATATACATAACTACCATCTTCACATGGAATAACTGTTACGTCTATGTCATACACCTCCCGTAGCCACCTCGCCGCCAAAGCCTGCGTGGGACAGGAAAACACAGTTTCATACTCATTGAAGTTTACTTTATTTGAGCTACCCGCGTCCCATCTGAATCCATTTTGCATATATTGAGAATTACACGGCACGTCAAATCCTGCTTCTTTCAGCATCTTCGCAGTGTCGAACGAAACAAATTGCTCTTTTATCATAACGATTCCTCCTTTAACTCTATAGGTTCATCTTGCCATGTAAGGTCTCTGCCAATAATTTTCTCAATAGTTCCTTCTGGCAGCTTAATGGTATCACCATCCCATCTACGAGGATTATACCAATAACCTTCCTCTTTATAAGGTTCTCTATCGAAGATGTATTCAGTTTCATCTATACATTTTGCTAACCAAGCCATTGTCAATCCTCCTTTCCTTTCGGCATAAGCTCCAGCGGTTCGTCATCCCATTTAAGGTCGGGGAACCAATCGTCAGGTATGCGGCAAGAATAAATATCGCCGATGGTAATCCAAGCATATGACAAAATATCCCTTTCGGGTTTGGACGGAAAAGCCCATAATGCCCCGTCCTTATCCCTTGCTATCCAAATGCTGTTCATTGTTTCTTCTTTTTAGGTTTGAAACTCTCTGTTTCCTTGTCCCACTCCACGCAGTCGGGGCAGTAGAGGCAGTGGTTGACGATAAGCCATTCTCGATTGACCGCTATCTGGGCAAGTGGATGAGGCAAATAAGTGTGCAACGTATCTCCGCACTTGTTTTTAAGAGTTTTGCCGCACCCGTCGCACACGGCTTGGTACATTTCAACTTTCTGTATCATAATGTCTTTACATATTGGCTGCACGACTGTTGGTTACACTTCACTTTCTGTAATCCATTGAACGTGCGGTTACTCTTGCGCACACGGCAGTAGGATATTACCTTGCTACCACACTCCCACCGCTGGCGGTGAATACAAGTGCGGCACGTTTCAATGGTTGGTTTTTGATGCTGAACGGTGTCTGTATTGCCAAATAAATCATTCATATCAGCTCCTTTGCTTCTTCGATTAGATTACGGAATGTGTCTAAGAACTGGTCGCGGATGACCTCGGTCGGAAAAGCGAGAATGTGACTTTCATTGCAAGTTCTCCCTTTTTTCACTTTACGACAGGATTTGTATATGATGAATTTGCCAAAGTTATCTTCCCAGTCGGGCTTCCACCCTAACTGCTTCCACCAGGCGTTGCGGCAGACGAGCAGCTGGCAGAGGGCGAGCATGGGCTTGCCGAGGCCGAGGGGCAGCAGGTTTCTGTCGCTATCGCCAAACAGTCGCCCGTCATCGGACTGGTCGTTTATATTCCATTTATTAATTTCGCTGTCCTCTTCTATATATTCTACATCGCCAATGCTATACAGACATTTAAGCCACGTCTTGGGCAGCTCTTTCTTCTTCTCTTTCAGCACGATGTTGCCGCTCTCGCCGATGCGATCGAACTCCCAGCCGTCGGGCACGGTGATTGTCTTTTCGTTTGTTTCCATATCTTCTGTGTTTTGTTGTTTAACTTCGATGTCAATGGTGTTGTTTATTGCGTTGCAGTTGATGAACCGCTTTTCGGTCAGGGCAACGGGGAATTTCACTCCCGCGTAACGCTGCACTATGTGGTTGTATAACGGGTAAGGGTCGCCGATTGGCTCAAGCTTCTTGAAGATGACGGGTATCTTGTCGCTTCTTGAAGTACCACAGCTACCAACCGCATAATATACAGCCTTGCATTGCTGTCCTTTTTCGTAATAACAGCACGATTTACATCCACTGCCTTTCACGCACTGATACCATTCTCCGTTATACTCAAATATCTCTCCTATCTTCCGTTCCATAGTCAGTCCTCCTTTCCGTTATACGGCTCAATCCATTCTCTCCTTGCCGGGTATTTAATCGGCAAGCCTAAGTCAATGAAATAGCATATATGGGTGCCGTAGTCCTTTATACAGGATACTTGCCCTGCCATTTCTATGTCTTTTACGCGAACAAGGTCGCCAATCTTTATTTCTTCCATAGTCATTCAGCCTTTGAGTTCTTGAAAATGTCAAGTATCTGCGAGGCTATCTTTTCGGCGGCCTCACGGGTGCGGAAGTAGTTGCCAGCCTCGTAAAGGTTGTTATCACCATAGCTTCGTAAATCATCTGTTTTTCTTACGTTGAAAGACAAATCAACATAGTAATATGATTCGCTTTCTTCCGCCCTCCACCTCGGCAAGTCCTCTATCTGCTTCTTCTCGGCGTTCCACCGCTTGCCCTGTTTGGCAAGCGCGTCGAAAAGGCGTTGCTTCTCGGCCTCGGTGGCAGGGCGGTAATTACAAGTGTAGCCCCAGCCTATTCCGCAGACTTCCGTTTGAAGACGTTGCTCGTGAAGTGCCGCATAGGTCATAATGCCTCCGTTTCCATTCGTTCCGGCGTAGATAACGATAACCTCTTTACAAGACACAACGTCGCCGTCTTTCGGCACGTACTTCTGTTCCATATCAACGGTCACTTCAAGCACGCCGTTGTCATCGTTTGTTTCCACTGTGCTGATGTTTGCGCCTTTCGGCAGTGTGATTTTATATGTCTTTTTCATTGCTTTGTTTGTTTATCGGTTACTTTGTTAAGTTCGTCCGCCTTTTCACGGGCGTAAGCCCATGTGGCAGGGTCGGCCATCGTGTTGAGCACGGCCTTGAGACCTGTGACAACGGACGGGTCGGCGGCGAGGTCAACGTCTTGCGGCAGGTGCTTCTCTATAAGTATGCGTGCGATATTCTTAAGGCAGAAGTCGATGCCTGCGCACGACATGGAGGCGAGACTCGACGAGACGGACATGCGCCGCCCGTCGTGGGTGGTGATTGTGAAGTTGGTGAACTTTGCGGCTCGCCGCTTGACATACTCCACGGCTTCGTGGGCGAGGCTCTGCGCAACCACGACGGCGGCGCACGTGTTGCGGTCGGGCAGCGAGGGGTAGCGTCCGAGGGCGTTGGCGATGGCAGTCTGCAACGCCGTAACCTGCGGCAGCACACGCTCGTAGGCGGCGTTGCCGAAGTCGGCCATCCACGCCCTGCTCGAGGCTTGCGCCAGCTGGTCGCCGATGGCAAGCTCCAGTTTGCGCGTCTCGCCGATATGCTCCTTTGTGCCGGTGATGCGCGAGGCGTATCTTCTCACTTCATTATAGTTGCCGGGCAGGCGTTCCTGGAGCATGTCGATGGCCTCTGTGGTGTGCATGATGGATATGTAGGCCAAGGCGGCCGCCCCGTAGACGCTGCCAATGTAATCGTCGCGGCTCTGCTCCACGGTTGGCAGCGCGCCTCGCAGCCAGTAGGCGTTTGGCTTTACCGTCAGTTTCATCATCTTGCCACCTCCTTTCTTTCGGGCAAAAGTTCATCCAGATAAGCGTATTCCAATACATCGGAAAGCGCATATTCAAGACTTGACGTACTTACAAACCCTATATATTCATTGGAATAGCCTACTACATCAAATTTCCCGAAGCGGTAGCCTCTTTTGGTTTTCGCTATAACCTCAACGTCCCTTGTTAGTTCCTCGCCATAGGCTGACGGCTTGTGCCACGCGGAGTCGATGCGCCAGCGTGCGCCGTCAATAAAGCCATCCCTACCAGCATGGATTTGGGCGATAGCCCATTGTTTTGCGTTTCCACCGCCATATTTGTCTTTGGCATATTCTTTTGCCGCCCGTTCTATCTTTTCTTTTTCCATTGTCTTTCAGTTTTAGGTAAAAATGGGAAAGTTTGCGAAAGACTTTCCTATTTTCAGTTTTTGTTATTTAGGGAAATTTTCCTTAAATTTCCTTTGTTTTCCTTTCTTGGCTTGATTATAATACATCCGCTTGCCATGCTTGGCACGTTCCCTGACCATTTTCGTATGCTCTGCCACACAAGCCTTGCACCTGCGAGGGTATGATTTACTGAACTCCGAAATGTGCTTTTTCTGTCCGCACACTTCGCATACTTTGTAGATTGAATTATCCATGATTTATGCTCCTATTAAGTCAAACAATGTCGGGGCTGTCACTTCACGCTCCGCTTCTTTCAGGTAGGTTATGCCGTCTTTCCAGTAGTCATAATTCAGTTCGGTAGAAAGACCCCTGCGGCCCATCTTCACCGCACAATACGGCACCGTCTGAATACCTCCGAATGGGTCAAAGACAACATCGCCCTTGTTTGAATACCGCTCGATGAGCCTTTCCACTATGTCAAGCTGCAACGGGCAAATATGGTTCTGTCTTTTCTTCTGCGACTGCTTGCTGTTGAGTGTGCGCATACGTACAACATCATCCCATATCCAAGGCTTCTTGCTTACAGGGTCAACTGCCATAAATGTCTTTGGCAGTTTTCCGTATGCTTCAAGTTCTTCTGCAAACGCAACGTGCTGTTCGTAGTCATAGATGTGTTCTTTCTCGTATTGGCGGAACAACGAGCGTATCTTGTCGATACCCAACCCTTTCATATCCTCGTAGCTTAAAAGCGTGTCGCCTGACGACTTCCAACTGGCGTGTGCGTCAATCTGCCAACGTGCGAGCGAGTAGTCTTTCCTATCCTTTGACACACGGCAGTCTGCGTATGCCTTAGAGGTGTCTGTCGGCAATTTGCGGAACAGCAACACATATTCGGGGCAACCAATCCCCATTTTTGAGCCGTCCTTGCACATTTCACCATAGCCTAAGCGGTATGTCTGGTTGTTTTCCCTAACCACGTCCGTATCGACTGTAATGCGGCCCATATAGCGGAATCCGTGCCTCATATAGTGGAATACTGTCATATCGCTGAAAGGGTCTATCGTAGGCATCCCGTCACCTGTGGCATTTCCGAACAGAACACGGTCTTTGACATGGACGCAGAGCAACCGCCCGGGCTGCAATATCCGCATGAGTTCGGGCGTGAGATAGTCCATCTGCTCAAAAAACTTTTCGTTGTCCTCGTTATGGCCGAAGTCGTTGTATGTCGGCGTGTATTCGTAATGGTTACTGAAAGGTATGCTCGTCACGATAAGCCCTACCGAGTTTTCCGCCATGTTCTTACATTCAAGCACGTTGTCGTTATTTATTGCTCTCCACATATCGCCGTGTCGTTCCTCACGCTTTGAGAACATATAGCGCATCATCTTTTCCTCTGCCTGCAAGCCGAATAATCCGTTTTCACGAATGATAGCCACCATGTTTGCAACCATATTGTTGTGCTGCGCCCACTTTTCCATGAACGACTTGAAAATCTCCTGTTCGCTTTCGGCATACACCAAGTAAAGCTCAACCGGGTATTTCTGCATAAATCGGTGGATACGTGCCACCGCTTGGAACTTGTCGTTAAATCGGTAGTCTATGAACATTATGGCCTTGTGGCAATGGTACTGAAAATTCAATCCCTCACCCAACATTTCGGGTTTGGCTGCAAGGTATTTCAGTTTGCCGTCCTTGAAGTACTGGATTATCTTGTCTGCTTCGTCATCGTCCTGCGAGCCATAAACCGCCTTGCATCCGGGAATAGCCTTGCAAAGCTCCACACGTTCGGCTTCCAAATCATGCCACAAAAGGAAATGGTCGTCCTTGTTCTCAGGTCGGTTTATTATCTCCACTACCCGGGCTATCTTTGAGGGCATACTGTCACGGCGTTCACGTGCAGCGTCTTGCAGGCTCATTACCGCCTGACGGAACATCATCACCTGTCCGTCACGATCGGTGCCGGCAGTCGAGTTGTCAACATCTACCACTTCTTCGTGTATGTGAAGCTCAGGCAACTCATAGCCAATGTCGGGATAGCCCAAATCTGACGGCTTGGTCAGGAACAAAGCCCATGTGCTTACCCACAGCCAAAATTCCTTTTCCTTGTGAGGATATAGCGTCAAGTGGTTTGCTTTCGTGCTGTCACGCTGGAAAAAGCGCGTGAGGGCCTGTCCTGTGTCCATCACGCCAAGATAACCTGCGTAATGGATTAACTCCTTGTATCGGTTAGGTGAGGGCGTTGCAGTGGCAACAAAGCGGTAAGGCACGTATCGGAACAGAGGCAGGAACTCCTGATAAGTCTTTGTTCCAAATCCACGCAAAACGCTTGCTTCATCGAGCGATGTCACGGTGAAGTATGACGGCTCTATCCTTATGCCGTCCTCACCGTCACGTACTCGTTCGTAGTTGGTTATCATTATGTCGGTGGTGCAATCGCGGACTTCCTGCATGGTGCGCACATAGGTAACTTCCAATCCCAAATGCTCCTTTGCTTGGTGCAGGAACTCTATGACTACACGCTTAGGGCACACTACCAATCCTTTGCCGCCCTCATGCTTCAGCACAACCCGTATGATTTCAAGCTGTGTTACTGTTTTCTGCATACCGAAACTGCTGAATATCGCCCGGCAGCCTCCCTTTACGGCCCATCTAACAGTATCTTTCACGTGCGGATAGAGTGTAGAAGTGAGTTCGTCAACAGATACCTCAAATCCAGTGTTATGGCTTATTGCCATCTTCTCTTTCAGAAAATCTATATAATCTTTCATGCTGCTTACTTGATTAGGTTGATGTTCTTTTATACCAAGTCCAAAATCTCGTTGTGCTTGTCGGTATTGGAGTTGCACATTCCCAGACTTTGCACGACCTTGAATGTTTTGAGGTTGATTTCAATTGTTTCAATGCTTTGTATATTTCGATTCTATCATTTTGTCTTCCTCGATAGTGTTCATCTCGTATTCCAACCGGGCGTACTTGATGAACTCGTATTCTTCATAAGTAAGGAAACTTTGCTTGTTCCTTTCAGTCTCAATCCTCTCACGCTCCTTTTGCTCGTGCATAAAGTAGGCGTAGCTGCGTTCCTTGCAAAACTCGTTAAGCCCACGCATTATGGTAATCGGGTCAACGCTGCCGTAGAACTTATCATACTGCCCTTTCTTGAACCGTCTACAGAACAGCATTATCTCGGCCATGTTGAGGAAGCCGTAGTCGCTCCTGATAAGCTCGGCTATCTCGTCAAGCTGGTTGTCGTCAATCTTGTCCCTTGCCCCGCTGAACTCCGATAAGTTGCCTATCTGGTAGCAAAGCCATTCCTCAGAAGTGCCTTCACCGTAAATATTATTGACGGCGTTGAGCGTCGGTGCGTTGGAGAAATAGCATCTGTCAGGGTCTTGCGTCAGTTCTATCTGCCTGTTGACGTGGAATGTCTGCATCAGGCTGTCCGCAGTCGGCCACCTCCGAAGAGTTGCGTTTCTGCCTCCACTTGGCAGCGACTGCGCCGTAACTTTCAAGGCGTTGCTGTTTTTCTTCTCGTTTCTTTTCTGTTCCATTGCTCTTTATGTTTGTATGGTTTGCCCACCTTGCCAATCGTAGGTTGAGGCTCCATGTCTTTTCCTGTTCCCAACGCATCTTTGTGAAAGACTTGTTAGGCTCTTTCCAGTAATTATAAAACTGGCGCACCATTTCCTTTCCGTAGACTTCAACGTAAGGCACAAGGCTGTCATAGAACTTATGCTTGCGCTTGTAGTAGTCTGCAACAATCTCGTCATGCGTCCTCTTTGGCTTGGGTGGTTGTTGATCTTCTTGGATTTCAGGTTTTTCTTGTTTCTCTTGTTTCTCCTGTGGGTCGGTATTAGCAGTGGGCGCATTCTGTGCGGCTTCTACCTGATAGCTCTCGAACTTCCTAATGGTGATTATCGTGCATCCATTTGACGCCTCGACTTTTATCAGTCCTTCATCCTGCAAGCGGCTTATGCAAGTGCGTATCACCCTGTCAGTCAACGCTGGGTTGTCTTTCAATATCCTGCTGCGGCTCGTGACGAGCTGCCCACGCATTATGTCCTTGCCACGCCAAACAGTGTTTCCCGTATTTGCGGACGATACGAAGTAAATGAGGAGTGAAACCATTTCAGGCTTTCTCCACCATTTCCATTCAAGGATGCCTTTCCTTAGCTTAATCGAACCGTCCATGCTTTAAAGACAAACCCTGACTTTCCGGTTTCTCTGCTCTCGGCAGGTGGCACTGAAACCGTACTCGTCAGGGTCTGAAAAATATCGTGTTGCCGGAGTGCCACGTCCGTTGTTTTGTTTACAGGGCAAAGATAGTTAAAATAATTTGTTTGACAAATTGTTTTAACTAATAAATATCTTTTGCTTAACTTTAATTACAGATGCACCTTTATGCCTTTCAGCGTGCTTAACTTTTTTGCTTTTGTAGTGTAATGGCGTATCATTTCCTCAAGCTCGCAGTCAAGGTAATGGCAAGCGGAGTGAGCCTTTACGTTGAGCAAGTCAAACTTCTGCCGGCCTATCTTGCGTATGAGGTTGCGCTCGTATCCGATGAGGTGGTCGGCGGAGAACCTGTTGCAAAACCTGCATTCGGCGTGGGCGTTGTCCTCGCTGAACCTCGTGGCCATGTGGCGGCGCGAGTGGAAATGTCCGCAGTCAACGTCCTCGAATTTCTTAATCTGTCCGCACGATATGCAGCGGACGTAGCCTCCGGGCATGGCATCTCGGAGGCGGATGTAGAGCGAGAACACGCGGTCGAGCTTTTTAACGAGGTCGGGCTTCTTTCTCGCCCTTGTTTTTGCGCCACTGCTTTCGCTGTGAGCCTTTTTGTTTTTCCTTTTGATATAGTATGGCATGGCTTATTCAAATTCCGTTTGTATCAAAGATAAACCGCCGATTGGCGTGACGATTGCCGACGGCGTAGCGTTACTCTCAAAACTGACTTCAAGCCCTGCGGCCACGGCGCACTGCAATTCGACGTTGCATCCTGCGCTCCTGTTCCAACCTTTCAGCATCAGTATCTCGTCGCAGTCGAGCAGCATTTTCAGGTCTGCCCTCATGTGTTCGTGCGTGGACGCTTCACGGTCAAGTCCGTTGTCGAACGGGTTGCGGACTTCATATCCGCACAGTTCCAATACTTCCTGTGCCTTGGCGAAGGCGTCTTTTCTCTCATTGATGTCATAGCCGCTGATAGGGCCGCTTATGTAGATTTTCTTCATTATGGTTAAAACATTACGTTTGTCAGTTGCTTGCCGTTAGACTTCACGCACCACCTTGCGCTTCCTGGCACCTCTACGTCAATCTTCAGGTCGGACACCTTGCCGAAACGCTTGTAGTTGCCTCCGAGGTCTATCACCCATCCGTCCTTTCCTGCACATGGGCGGATGGCCCTGCCAACCATCTGATAGTAAAGCGACAGCGACTTGGTGGGCCTCGCCAGTATCACGGTGTCAAGCGCGGGATAATCGAAGCCTGTTGTCAGCACGCCAACGTTGGCCACTACCTTTATGTCGCCACGCTTGAACGCGTCCAATACTCCCTCGCGTTCTGCCTTTTTGGTGTTGCCTGTGACTATAGCCGCATTAACGCCTACGCTGCGGAGCTTCAGCACAAGCTCGTCTGCCTCTTTGGTGAAGCGTGTGAATACTAGCACGCCGTTTCTTGGCACTCCGTTCTTAGGCTTCAGCACTCGCATGGTGGTTGAGGTGAGCTGGTCGTAAAAGCCGCTGCGCTCGTATTCGAGTTTCAGCGACTCGTCGTCGTAGTCGGCTCCTGTGGAGTTGGTCTTGACGTTGGACATGTCAAGCGTCGTGCAATCGAAGTATCTCAAATCGGCGAGAAAACCTTTCGCCAGCAAGTCTGACACTTGGCAGTAGTAAAGCACATCGTCGAATATCCTCGGCCTTGTGCGCGTGAGGAACTTGATCATAGACATTCCGTAAAGCCCTTGTCCTAACCTGTAAGGCGTTGCGGTAAGCCCTACGACGCGCCTGTCCTGTGCTTCTATAAATTCCTTGTACTGGCCGCCCTTCGCGTTGGTAAGGTGACATTCGTCAATAAGTATGTTCCTGAAACGTGCGAAGTCGCCTACATGGTTCATCACGCTGCCTATCGTGGCGAAGGTTATGCGGTTGATGTCCTTGCTACCTGCCGACGCGGAATACACGCCGCAGTCGAACACGCCATAGCTTTGCAGCTTGGCGAAGTTCTGCTCCAAAATCTCCTTCGAGGGCTGGAACACGAGCAGCGGACCGTCGAGGCGCGAGGCTATGTCGGCGATAATGAGTGACTTTCCGCTCCCGGTGGGGAGTATGAGCAGGCCGTTCCTTTTCGCCTTCCGCCCAAACGCGCGGACGGCGGCGTCGCTGGCCTTTTTCTGATAGTCTCTTAGCTGGTATTTCATTGCTCTTTTTCGTTATACTATTGCTTGCTTTCACGGATACGTTGTTTTAACGTTTTTTAGACGGCATCCGAGGCGGTTAAAGACCGTATTTATCGATGCCAAAGACGGCATCCGTGAAAGTTGAATATTAGCGGTGGAAGCAGGACTTGCACCTGCACGATTTTACAAGATGTCGCAGTATGAGATTGTTTGATATGACAGGACTTGTAAAGGTAACATACTGCACCGTCGCCGGTCATGGTTAAGGCGTGCGCTTTTCTGCGTGCGTAGTGGCGCACCTTTCATCGAGAACCATATTTAATTTTCCTCGCGTCTGCTAATTCCGCCATTCCACCTTGGGAAACCGCTGTGTCTCACGACATGGGCGGTTGAAATGGTAATATATGCAATTCATCTTGTGTTTGTCAGTCGTCGCCGAAGGGCAAGTCGTCATTGTCTTTATCTTCCTGCATATTCTTTGGCTTCTCCACTTCAGGGAACTCCACGCCAAACACGTCCATCATAGCCTTGCGGTTGGCATCCTCCTGCGCCCACAGGCCGCCGCGGTCCCATTCGGGTATCTTCTCTACCTTGCATAACTGGAACTCGCCGTCAACCCATGCGTAATAAAGGTAATGACCGTTGAGGGCGATGCGCGCCGTCTCGGTGGCAGGCAGGCGGAAGTCGCATGTGCCCTGCTTGACACGGGCTGCGAGGTCTGCGATTTCAAGCAACACGGAGTTGTAAGCGTCCTCGGCCTGTTTCTTCATCACCTTGATGTCGGCAAGCGTCTTTTCAAGCTCCTCCTTGCGCTTGGGCGCGTCGTTCTCCTGCTTAACGCAGTATTCCTCGCGTATGGCGGCTATCTCGAAGTCGTCATACTTTCGGCTGACTACCTCGGCGTCGGGGAACAGCGCGTTGAACTTGTCCTTGATT
The DNA here is from genome assembly GCA_944320255.1 of uncultured Prevotella sp. GTDB lineage: Bacteria > Bacteroidota > Bacteroidia > Bacteroidales > Bacteroidaceae > Prevotella. The sequence continues at coordinate 44,350 of CALUGU010000001.1, forward strand.
ACGTCTATCGCCTCTTGGCTTTTCTTAGCTCCCTTGCAGAGCGTAAGCACGTCCTTGAACATTTCCTTCTGCGCTTCCGTGAGGCAGAACTCAATCTTTTCAGGGCGGTGGTTTGCTAAATCTGTCAACATAAATCTTTTACTTGTTAATTGTTAATTTTCAATTCCGCCTAAGGCGGTTATACGTATTCTTGGTATTGCTCTATCTGCCTTTGGGCGTAAAACAACGCCTCGCCCTCGTTAGGCGAAGGCAGGTACAATCCGCATTCGGCGCTGCTGTAATTCCTAAAACGCTCTATGGCCTCGGTCATTTCCCGCTTGTCAAGCTCGGTGGAGCTGCGGATGTACTTTATCGTTTGTCCTCTCTTGTTCGTCCTTGTCCGCTCGAAGATGTCGCGGTTGCAGAGCTTCTTGAAGATGTCGAACTTAACCTCCTCAAGCGTATAGCCGAACTCCGAGGCGAAATATCCCAACAGCACATGGAGGTAAGAGTTCTGCGCCAGCGTCCTCTGCGTGTTCTTTTTCTTCATCTCGACATACGCCCCGTCAAGCACAAGCCGGTTGGCGGCTTCCTTGAAACGCTGGCGGTCGTAGGGGTTCTTCAGGTCGTAGAGTGCCATTGTGTCGTTTTTTTGCAGACAAGCAGTCAGTAACGAGCAGACAAGGGGATTTGCCTTGCCACTCGTCTGCTGCATCAAAACGGAAGGTCGTCTTTTGCAGGATTGCCTTGTTCGTCAATGTCGGGAGGGAACGGTGTCGGTTGCGGCGCGGTTGTCTGCGGCTGGTGATTTTGCACGACCGGCTGTGGTGTATAAGGTTGCGACGGTTGCGCCTGTTGTGCGCCGTTGTTGTAACGCTGGTACGGCTCAATCTTGTAGGCTGTGATGTTGGTGAAATAGGTCGTCTTGCCTTCTTTCTCTACCTTGCGGCCTGACAGCAAGAACGACACGGTTACGAACTGGCCTGCTTGGTAGTTGTTCAAGTCGTCAACGTGCTTGCCAGTGAACTCGAACTTGGGATAGTTCTCTTTTTTCTCACCTGTCATAGTGTCGAAACGCGAGCAATCTAAGACTACTTCCCTTTTTCGAAGAATCTTGTCTTGATAGGGGATGTTCTCCACTTCCCCTATCAAGAGTATGCGTCCTGTTATAGTATTAGCCATAGCCTAACTTATTACGGTGAACTTGAAATTAGTATCTTCAAGGAACATTTCAAGAGCTTGAAACATTACGGCAGTCCCCTCTATCCGCAATTTCTTGACAATCACGTTTTCAGGAGGGGCGGCAGATTGCCCCATGGCGTTTGCGAAAGCGTCTATGACGTCTGCAAGGCTGTCATCTTCTATGTGTCCGTGGCTCTGCTTTTGCGCGTCATTTACAGGCTCTTCCTTTTTCTCACAAGGCTTTGTTACATCAACAGCAGCCTGTTTGGCAGTGGCGGATTTCTCACGCTCAAGTTTAAGCCTGTTGGCGTATTCGACAGTGGCCTGTAAGTCAAGGCTTTCCTTGTAGCGTGCAACAAGCGCATCGTAATCGTCGAAATGGCTAAGGACTTCAAAGGCCGTCTTTATTTCTGCAATGCGTCCTTTGATTTCACTTTCAACTGATTTGAGCGACGTTGACTTGTTGAGCCATTTCTCGTTGAAAATCAGGGACAAGTCTATTCCTAATTCATCAAAGCCGCAGTTATGGGCGACATCAATAATGGCATTGCGCTTTTCGGCCTTAACCCTTGTATCGTCTGCTTGAATGACAGTGTCTATCTTTGCTACAGCCGACTTTATGAGCTTTACCGTTTCATTACAAGTGGCCTTGAACTCGTCGAACGGTTTGCTCCATTCCTTTTCAAGCTCGATGCGCTTGTCGTTAAGGGCTTTTGCCGCCTTGTTCAAAAGTGCTTTGTCGGCCTTGCACTTGGGAATGTCGTCAGTGCTGTAATTGCTTATGTCGTACTTCGGCAGCATTTCCTCGACAAAAGCCTTGACCTGTCTTATGTTGGTGGTGATTGTTCCAAGCGACAGCTTGTCTATGCCGAGCTGCACGTCCTTTTCTTGGATTTCAACAATCTGCGTGTTATCGTTGTTCATTGTAAATTGAATATCTTTTTATCGGTTATCAAACTCCTGTTATCATTCAAGAACTTTATGAAGTCCTCGCAATGCCGGGTAAGCAATGGGATGTCACGCTCCTTGACAAAAGAGTAACTTTCAGTATAAGTGTTATACCACGTCTTACCAATTTCAACGACGTTGTACTCGAAGTCAGGCACGTCGCATCCGTTCTTGAGCAAGGCGTAGGGATAGACACGGTGCTGCCAGTGGTCCTTGAACTTGCCTACATAATACTTGCCAGTGGTTTTCAAGTCGTGGGTGCAGAACGGCATCACGTAATCTATATATCCGTAAAGCAGCACGTCGCCGAAAACGGTAGGCAGGATGGCTTGTACGTATTGCTGAGCCAACGCTCCCTTGTAATATTCAGCAACCTCACGGACAAGCGACACGGGAAAATAGAACGTGCTTCCGTTGAGCGTGGCGTTAAGTCCTAAGACTTTGCCGTACTCGTCTTTTACTCTCTTGACACTTACATTCTTTGAGTTCCTATGTTGAACCATGCAGTCTATGACCTCGTTGAACGCAGTGCCTTTTGACGCGGCTTCGCTCTCGAACGGTACGCGGTTGATTTTGTCTATCAATCCTTGGAATTGCTTTTCCCTGAACTCATCCAGCGAGAGATGGGGATTTTCTGAATACCCCCAATATCTCTCGTAGATGATGTCGCTGTCGAGCAAGTCTTGGTAGCCGTCGAGCAACGTAGGATAAATCCTGTAACTTACTTTGTTCATGCGGCCTCCGGGTCTTCGTATTCCTTAGTTTCCTTGTTGTAGACAAGTTTAAGTTCTTTCACTTTCTTGCCGAACAAATCCCTTGCCTGCAACACTATGGAACTGCCGTGCTTGGCGTATTCCTTGATGTTGTCCTTGACAAACATATTGGCCGACTGGGCGTCGCAGATAAGCGCGATGTTGTCTTTGAGTTGTGATAGGACTTCGTTGTATTCCGCTATCTTCTTTTCCTTGACTGCTATCATAGCGTTGTACTTTGCAATGATTTGCTTCTCAATGAAATCATTAGCGGCTGTTACGTTGCCGTTGCGGTCAAGTATGGTAGGGATGTTCATAATGCCGGGCAGTTGGCAGGTGTTCTTACCGTCGTTCCTGCTGGTGGGGTCGAACGTGATTGTCCTTTTCTGCAATCCGTTCTCGTTCTTCATTTCTAGATAACCCAACAAGTCGAGTTCCGTGACGATGGAGTTATAGTTCTTCTCCCTAAGCGCAGGGATGAAAACAGTTTCCTCGCCTTCCTTCCTCGTGTCCCTGTGGGCCACGAATATCACGTTCTTGTTCAGCCCGGACAAGGCGTTGGTAAACCACTTGAAATCGTTGTTTATAGCTCCCCAATCCTGTATCCTCGGCTGGTATCCATTGCAACGGTAGGCGATGATGTAATCCATCATCTTTCCTATGGTGTCAACTACTATTGAGTCAAATTCGTTGAGTTCATTAGGAGAGCTTAGCAGATAGAGGATGTCGTTCCAACTCTCGACTTGGACTATACCTACCTGGTCGCCCAAATGGTTTGTGTTAACACGCTTGACACCGTTGTCGAAGTCAAGCAAAAGCGGTCTCGGTGCGGATAACGCAAGCGTACTCTTACCCATTCCTGCTTGGCCGTAAATCATAATCTTGATGTTCTTTACGACCTTGATTTCATTACTTTTCTTAATCAGACTCATTGCTCTTAGTGTTTAAATGTTGTTGAATAAATCGTTTTCTTTCACGTATTTCACAAATTCGCTTTTCTCGTGGATGCCCAACTTTGCGTAGACGCTCCTGACATGGTTCTTTATCGTGTTTGGCGATATGAAAAGGCGTTCTGCTATTTCATCCTTACAAAATCCTTCATAAACGAGCTTCATCACCCTTAATTCGGCTACAGACAATTTCGTGTTGAACTTGGGGTTGCAAATTACACATTCGTACTTGCATTCTCCACGCAACGGGCAATCCACTTTCTCGAAGTTGAAGTTTTCGCAAACGTCGGTCTTTGCCGTGTCGAACTTGCCGAAGTTGCACTTGCAGAACCTGCGCACCATCAGGAACTGGTAATACCTGACGTTGGCGGCACTCTTTTGGTATTCCTTCTGCAAAGCCTTGTACGCTTCCGGGTAACGTTCACTAATGTCAAGCAGCAACTCTTGTATGAGTTCGGTGTCGTTTTCCGTAAGCCTCGCATTGCTTCCTTCTGCAGTGCGATACCAAAGCTCGTTGTCAAGTGTGTAAAACTCTATAGCTTCCATAGCTCCTCCTTCGGTATGCCGGTATGCTTAGACAGGGCTTCAACGTAATGCTCTTTTGTCGGTTTGGCAGTGCCACGTATCCAGTTGCAAACGGTGTTGTACGTAACTCCGCACTCATTAGCAACCGACATGATGAAATCGGACTTGGGGCACGATGCCTTGGGTAGGCTGTCGTAATAGTCCTTGAGGGTCATTTTACGGCTTTCTTCGTGTTTCTTATTTGTCATACAAATCATTTTTGTTATATTTGCAATGCAATAAAAGTATTAACAATGCAAAGATATAGATATTTTCTTAATAATCTACATAGAAATAAAAGAAATATCTTTGCTTTAACTTAATTTATCATGGAAGGAACAGGGGACGAGAAAAAAGAGCCTACTCTGGGGCAGAAAGTAATCAATGCAATCCTTGAACGCGAAAATATAAACACTTCAAAGTTGGCAGAGGAAATAGGGCTGAAGGGCTCTGTGAAAAACCAAACCCAATCGTTGTATGATGTACTACGTGGCAAAACAAAGACAATATCGCCACGGTTGGCAAACATAATACACAAAGCCAAGCCAATGTACAGGCTTGAATGGCTGATAACAGGAGAGGGCGAGATGCTGGACTATGCAGCTGGTACCGATATAGTGGTAACAGAACGTCAGGAACGAGGGACTGATGCTATGGACGTGATAAACAGACTTGTGGAGATTAACGCGCAGAAAGACGAGGAACTGCGCAAGTTGAGGACTGCATACGAGCATCTTGCACGCTGTTTCGAGAAACTGGCCGGTGACAATCCGGCAAGCATCAAGACGGCGAAATCTGTTTAATCTACATAGACGGCAAATACTACTGGGCATGAAACTTAACATATCGCCTGAAGGCATCGCAGTGACAAAACGTTTCTTCCTCGCACTCGACACGCTGGCGATGCAACGCAAACTGAAAAGCGTAAGGGCGTTTTCTGAAAAATACAGCATCAACGGCTGGAATTTAAGCACCCTGCGCAAAGAGCCTGACAAGCGGCTCGTAAAGGTGGAATGGCTGTCGTATCTCGTGGCAGACTACGACGTGTCGGCTGAATGGCTGCTTACAGGAGTGGGCACTATGTTCAAAAGCAGCCAAATAAATTCGCATGGAGCCGATGTAATTGCAGGAGAGGATAAGTTATAGGGTTTTTACGTAGAAACTTCTTAGGAACAAAAATAACCAGCATTGCGCCGCTTTTGCAGGGATTGGATAAATGTAGGGCGGCGCATAATTTTTTACTGCAATTAAATTCGGATTGTGATGCAAGCACAAATCCGTGCCATACAAATCAAAGTCAGGGCGGCCAAAACTCTTTCGCGCGCACGCACACGCACGTAAACAATAGCTAATAATTATTATATATATTATTTTAATCTTCTATATATATTATATAGATATTTGTCTGTCAACGATTTTTCGCACGGTTGGACGGTTTTCTTGACGACGTAAAAATAAAATAGGCATAAACTGTTGATATATAACATTTTACGTATGAATAAAATAAAACACTTACTTGGACGTTTGGCACATTATTGATATAAAAGTTTTCTTATCGTCTTGGACGGTTTCTTGGACGGTTTTTATTGGCGGCTTGGACGTTTTTATTTGATAATGTCTGCAAAATGTTGATATATAACGCTTTATGCACACTTGAAGTTGGTCGTTTTATTTCAGGGCGTTGGTCGATTACTTGGCAGGGGTTGGACGTTTTGTTGGTCGATTTTTGGACTTTGCTGGTCGTTTTCTTGGACTGTTTACAAATGTGGATATGTGTAATTTGTTGATATGTAAACATTTACAGACGTTAGAACTTGGACGTTTTGTTGGTCGATTTTCGGCCTTTGTTGGACGTTTTCTTGGACGGTTGGGGAAAATTGGGGAATATGTATCAAAGAAAACCCCTGCTATCCTCACGGACGGCAGGGGTAAAGAACACAAAAAATAAACAATAACCTCACTCGTCCAGGAGGTTGTCTACGACATTGCAGACGAGCGAGAGGTTTTCGGAATTTCGCACAACAGCGTCAAGCGTGTTTTGCACTTGCCCGAATGCGGATGCAACCCTTCTTTTCTCGTTTTTCATATCAGGGCTGTTTAGGAGGTAGAACGACAGGACGCGCGAAATGGCTTCGTTGTCGTAGCCTGTCTTTATGGTCATCAACAAGTCTTTGAGGCTGTCAAGCAGGTCTTTCATTATTTCCTCGTCGTTCATGTACTCGTATCTACTACGTGCCTTGTCACCAGTGTATTTGATTAAATCTATGTCTTGGAATTTTATAATCGCTTGGTTTTTAACGTGTTAGTCAAAATAAGATGTCGCCGATAGTGTCCTTGATTTTCACGGCCTCCTTGCGTATGTCAGCAAGTTCGGCCACCGCCTTGTCGATTTTTTCAGAAGCTCGTCAACGCTGCTGTAAGCATTGAGCGAGAGGCGCAGCACCTTGTTGTCAAGGATGCCGTAGTACAGGGCGGAGTTTCTGTCAGGGATGCTGGCAAGCACGCTCATGAAGCCATCGTCCGGTTTGGGCAGACGGTAGTTCATGCGTTTCTCGACTTCAAGCTCCTCAAGCCTGTTGATGATTTTCTCCCTCAGCAATGCGTCGTAACCTGATGCGAGTATCAGGCAACCTTTGGGCGTGAGGTTGTAGCAGGGTACGTCCTTGTAGCCTCCGTTCGGTTGTGGTTGCTTGTAGGATTAGAGCACAAAATTGTGCTGTGATACCCCTTGCTCCAAGAGGTTGCGGATGTCTCTCATCACGCCTCTGTGTGCCTTTCCTGTCACTTCCGCTATTTCAAGCGATGTCATGCCGCCGTTGCGGCAGATTGCCAAATCTTTTGTCTTTTCCATAAATCGTTTCTCCTATATGTTTGATTAAATTCATTGCCCTTAGTGTTCTTGTCTTAGTTGAGGTTCAATATTTCGGCGACCCTCTCAAACGCATCTTCCTTTGTCTTGTGGTAGGTAAGTATCTCCTTGCTGAAATACGGCTGGCCTTCCCAAGTGAGGATTTCGTAATGTTTCTCCCAGTGCTGGCCGTCCCAAATGTCTTTCGAGCTTACGTCTGCTGTGTTTGTGACTGACGGGTCGGCGTTCCTGTAAAAGTTGTACGGGAATATGTCGAACATTATGTGTTTGAGTTCGGATTTTGAGTTTACTTTGTAATGTTTCATTGTTATGTCCTCCTGTTGTTTAATTGGTTATTGATTTATTTTTGTATTGTAAAGATAACTATAAAAATTGATGTTTTAAAACGTTAAAACATTGAATGTCAGTGAGTTACCAATGATTAACTATTAAAACCGGAGGTGCAACGTTTGCTAACATTTGAATGTGTGCAAAGACTTACATAAACAAAAAAGAGGATGCAGCCGGCATCCTCTCTGTGCGTATGGTTGTGTTTCAATCTTCGTCTTTCCTGAACGGGTTGAAGTCGTTGTCCTCTCCGGGCTTGAACGTGCCGTCGAGCGTCATGTTGGTGTTGGCCTCGTCCTGCCAACGCTCGAACACGGCGCGGTCGGCCTCGTCCTGCCTGGCACGTTCCTCCGGTGTCATGGCGGTGCGTTGGACTTCGATACGCTTCAATGTGTCTTTTACTTCTTTCCCGAACTCTTTGCATTCTTTTACGTAATCATCAAAATCTTTCTGTGTGGCGTTATCGTATCTCTCGGTAAGCCACCATCCTTCATAACCTTTGTATGTGAAGTGTGTGACGCGACCGTTCTTGCCAATCCTATTTATAAACCGTAGCCCTTTTATCATTGCTCTATAAGTTTTATTTTCAATATGCCGTTTTCTATTTTCATGTCTGGAGACACAAAAAACTTAGTTCCCTTATCGAACAGCACCTCGTGCTGGTTTTCCGTTGTAAAGATACCATTAAATTCTGATATTTTGCTGATGTCCCTGCCGTTTTTGCCTTGTATTTCAAAAATAACCATCTTGTGGCTCTTGGGCACGCCGTCGTGGGTTATGAATTTCATCGGTGTGTCGGTGTAGCGGCTCGTGGAGAAAAATCCTTTGTCTGAAATGGTTTCGCCTATATGGCTTAGTATGCGTTCCTGTAATTTCTTCATAGTCATTGTCTCGCCACGGTACGTCACGCCGGTGTATTTTGGCAGCTTCTGCAACGCACTGCTTATCAGGGTGCTTGCGGCGGTTACGTATTCGTCTGCCGTACCGCCCCGCAGACGGCGGTTTATCTCGCGGCTGGTGGCTCCGTTGTTGCCTTTGCCTACCGACTGCGTGTAGGCGTTGACGGCGGCGAGCTGCACTTCGGGAATGTCGGGATAGACTTTGTTGTAATACTCAACGCGGCTCATGGCAAGGTTTGTCCTCCTTTTGCGGGCAAACGATTTCTCGGTCTTGTTGTAGACGTTCACCTTAAAGTCCTCGCGGATGTACTTCGAGTTGTCACGGATGAAATAAGGCGTGCTTTCCCAGCTTTTGGCCCGGTGGATGTTGTTGTCAATCCACCGCTTGAAGCCGTCTGGCACGTCATTGGCGGCTCTCGTGGCGTCATCTGCCATATACTCGTCGTCGGTCATAACGACGGGCACGGTGTAGCACATGCAGTTAGGGTGCCAGCCGGTGAACTTGAAGTCCTTAGGGTAGCGGCCTTTGAGGTCGTCGCAGATGTCGGGGGCTGGATGCCGTCCGCTCAGCTTCACGTCGAAGCCGAGGATGAAGTCGAGTTGCCGCCAGCGCAGGTTCTCGGCTGTGCGGTAGGACATGTTTATCTCACTCCGGGCGAGGCGCATCGAGGCGTACTCGCAATCGCGGCAACGGGCGGCGTGGCCGAACTTCTCCGCATAGTCGGCCTTCATCTTCGGGAAGTCAACAAGGTATTGGCTCAACCTCTTGCTTAGGGTTATAGCCGACGTGCCGCGTTCAATCGCAACCGACAGGGCGCATTCAAGTTCCTTCTTCAGTTCCTCCGATTGCTTCCACAACTTTTGCGAGAGGTTGAGGCCGCGGTCCTTGCGTTGCTGAAAGGCTTTCAGTGCGGCGTTGTCTGTTTGGAAATAGCGGTTGTACTTGTCGCCGCCCTTGTCAAAACCATACACTTTCATCGCCTTCTCGACGAGCAAGTCCTGCAACAGGTTGCTCTGTTTCCATTCTTCTGATGTTCCTGAATAAACCAGGCTGTTCATCTGCGCGGCGTAGTCGGCCATAAGCTGCTCGATGAGCGACGCTAATTCAGGATAGTTCTTAAACAGAAATTCTACAACCCCGTCGTAATCTGTCAGGCTTACGGCGTTGGCAAGGCGCAGGCAAATATCATCGTATATGCCCTGAACTTGCGCCATGTATTTTGCAAGGCGTGCGTTCAGCTCGTCGTAGACTTTCTTTTGGCTCGGTGTCTTGGGCTTCATCGGTAGATATGGTTATGGGTGTGATGGCTGATTTAGTGCGGTAAATTGAAGGGTGGCAGTAAGGCGTTTTACTTACAGTTTTTAATGGGCGTCAATTCAATGCGCATTGATGATGTTTAAGGGGTGTGAAGGGCATCAATGCCATGTGTAAAGGGCATCATTTCTCAATGAGCGGACGGCCTCTGAAAACTGTAAGCTCCGAGACTGCTTTTAATTTCAATCCGTAACTTTTTGTTGTCTGACGGCATTGCGTCATATCCTCGGCTTGAACTTGCCGTTTTCGCACCTGCGGTTGAGCACCACGCACCATTTCTCGAACTTGCAGCGTGCGAGCGTAGGCTCGCCAGTTAGGCTCGGCGAGTGCGGGTCGTAACTGTACGAGCAGTCCTTGCACTTGCCGACAGGCGCGGAGCTAATCACTTTCCTTGGGCACATACAGGTTGCATCTCATTTCCACAATGGTGTCACCTCCCTTGGCATAGACCGTCTCTTGCAAGCAGCACGCCTCGATGCAATCGAAGATGTCTTTTTTCGCTTTAGCCTTGCCTTTGCGGATGAGGGCGCGCACGGCGGCGCGGGTCGATTTCTCGCCGGTGTCCTTCTTGTACGCCTTAATGTCTTTCTTGCTGATTGAATATGCGCTGCCGCACACCTTCGGCTTGTAAACGTCGTTCTTCTCGAACACGGGAATGGTTTGCACTGGGTTTACTTTCACGGCCAACCTTACGAGCCAGTTTGCTATCTTCTTTCTCATAATCTTAAATGTTGTCGTCTATGTAATCGAATACTTGTTGCAGGGTTACGTTCTTTTCAAAAATCTCCTTGAGGATGTCGTCGGTGTCGTCGCCGAGGATGGGGCCGTTGCAAAGCTGGTGAAAGTCAATCTCGCCGAACGATATGTTCATCTCGATAAGTATCGGCTCTGCGTCCTCGCCGATGGCGAAGTCCCACGAAATAAGGCGTGACACGCCATAAAACCGGCAAGCGAGCTTCTTTGCAAGCCATAAACATTTATCATATCCTGGCACTTCAATTCCAGCAAATACTGCGCCTTGCGGATGTGTGTAATAAGCGTTGGCTTGCGCGTCGTATGCTACGTTTTTCAGGCATCCTGCTGTGTCAATTCCGCAGACTATGCCACCGCTGCTGCAATTATCCACCCTGCTGCCATTCACGCCCATCCTAAGCACAGACGACAAGGGCTTGCACACGCCGTTCCTGTACAAAGTGATGACGCGCACGGTGTTGACGCTGCTGCCGTTGATTGCGGACAATGCAGGATGCTGACTTATGGCTTCCTGCACGATATACTGCCGGTACTCGTTAGAGCCTCTGAACTCCTTGCAGTTCTTTTGGCTGACGAAATCAAGCAACTGCCCGAAGCTGTCCTCCTTTGCGTTCCAAAACATAACGCCGTGGCCACCGAACGAGCCTATGGCAGACTTGACAACTATATGTTGTGCATCATTGCATATCTGCTTGAACTTGTCAACGGTGACAGGGTTGTAGTTTTCATCCATGAACACGTCGTTGACTTTCCTCGCAATGGTGGCAGGGCGTTTGACATCGGCAAAGTACAAGTCGTACAGGTTCTTGTCGTCAATGGCCGTGGAACGCTGCGGATTGGTGAAATACTCGTCAACGAAAGCGTAGAAGAAGCTGTCAGGAATGTAATACTTCAACTTGGCATTGTCCGTCTCGACGGCGTTGTACACTTCAAACCACTTCATGCAAAGCAAGTCCATGTGCCAAAGCAGCTTGTCCCTCCAATAATTTTCAATGTCCTCACGCTGCGCAATGGATAGGGGCGCAAGGTTACACTCCTTCTGCCTTACGTACAAGTCGTTGTTCACAAGCCGCTGGACTGCGGTCTTTACCGAGAAGTCCTGACGCGACACATACAGTTTCTCGTCGTTGCTTAATAGTTTCCTTACGTTCATTACTCTTTATATTTCTTGGTTCTGCATACTGAAAGCGGTTGCCCGTGCGGTGTTCTCTGCCTTCGTTTCTTCCTGTATCTGTTCAAGCGTCCCGTCCGGGTCTGTTGACTGCCCGAACTTGATTATCGACTCAAGCTGGCTCTCTATCGGCTTGCCGCCGTTGGCCTTCATGCGCTTGTTGATGTCGGCAAGCTCGTCGTTCTGTATGAACGGAGTTATCTGGTGTTCGCAGGTGATGTCGTCAAGGTAGGGCTTCCACTTGCCGTTCATTTGGGCGAGGAACGCCTTTATGACATTGAACTCCCTCTCGAAGAACTCCTGCCACGCTCCTGCCTCGTAGCCGATTTTCAGGTGCGCGTCGGTCAAAAGCGTCTGGCGTGCGTCATAGCCGATGTTGCCAAGACCCTTCATGTTCTCAAACGATATGTCGGGCATCTGCGACTGCATCCAGTAAAGTTTGAGCATCGTATCGATGTGGTACTTAACTGCCTCGATGGCTTGCGACCACGACACGTATGACACATCGCCGCCATTCTCGGTGCGGTAGATGCGGCGGCTCTCGCCCTTGTCCTCCATTCCTTGTAATCCGCCTGATATTTTCAAGACAGGGGCGGCGTTGTAGGCTATCACGTTGCTGTTTCTCGACAATGTGTATTCAATCTCCTTGCGCAGGGTGCTAAGGCCGTGGTAGACAGGCTGCAAACGCCAAACATACGCTCCTGGTATCTTGCCGATTACTATTTCATCGCCATTGGTGGTTTCGCCGTTATCTCCAACTTGCGCGGTAAGTTCTTCCCAACTGCTGTCATCCATGCCCTGCCTCCATACGTAATGGCGGTTTTCGGTGTAAGTCTCGAAATAAGTTATCACCTTGTCACCGACTTTCTTCCTATACTCGAACGACATTGCCAGCATGTCGTCAAGCTCGTCTATGAGCGGATATAGCTTAACTCCGTCCATAGGCGAATACGTCTTGCATTTCAGCTTGTATGTGCAAGGGAAGCCGTACAATGCGTTTTCCTTTTTAACAGTGTACCAAATGGTAAACACTTCGCACGCGGCGTAATACGCAAGTCCACGCTTTAGGTTTACAGTATTTACATGGTTGTTTTCGTATATTTTCTCGAAAGCGGCCTGTATGTCCTTATAGACACCGTTATCATCAGGGTAATGGTAGATGCGCTTTACTGGTATGGAAAACGTGAATTCAGACATTCGCAACGACAGCAGCTTTTCAAGTCCGAGCGATATGCGTGCTGATTTTTCAGTGCCGTTCTTCTTGTCCTTCAAGTTCACATGGTCTTTTGTGACTTCATGCAAACTCGGCTCGTATTCGTTCACAAGCTCGCCCCAGCTTGGAACGGGCACCGACTTGTTCTTCAGGTTGGCGATTATCTCGCTTGTACCCATACCGTTGAAATCTATGATGTCTGTAATCTTTGCCATATTGTATAAGTTGACATTGTACGGCAAAGATAGTTATAATAATTTGTTAAACAAATCATTTTAAGTAAAATAAGACAATTTAAGCCGATGTTTTGGCGTTGGTGGATAATGAATAAGGCTGCACCGGCAAAACCGCAGTGCAGACTTGGAAATACGTGCTTTTTACGTGTTTATCACATATTTATGTTGTTGATATGACACAGAATGAGTGCAGACACAGCATTTAACATTTTTTGGACGGCATTTATCGGTAACGGATACCGTCCAAATCGTCCACGGATGCCGTCTAAAAAACGTTAAAAGACGGCATCCGTTTCCAGGGAAAATTCATCTAAGGATTTTCGTTGGTGTCATATCAAACTCATAGTCTACGATTTCCGTCGATGACGTATGTATTCCGCCGAAAGACATGCCGCAGCTTTCATTGGCGATGCGCATGGCTTCAAGCCTGTTTTCGGCCATTACATTAACTTCTCCATTAAAGACGAATTTCATCTTAACTTTATATTCTTTCTTATCCATTATGCTACAAGGTTTGAAACTTTGACATTATCGACCACTTCCAATATCATCTTTACAGCCTTGTTTACATCGCTTAATACGGAAACTATAAACTTAGGCTGCTGCCTGATAGACTTTATCCAAGCGTTGAGATAAGCCGCGTTGTTGTCTATGACGCTTGGACTGAAACCGAGGACATTGCCTACAAGGGCGGCACCAAGTTCGGCGACAAGCTCCTCGCGTCCGTAATCATTGCCGCCGAAGTCGTTTTCAATATTGCGTTTAAGGCGTTTCTCACAACCTGTGCTATGTACCATTTCATGCAAGAGCGTAGAGTAAAACTCTTGTCCGCTTATAAATATGTCTTCATCCGTACAGCCTTTCCTGAACTGGTATTTGGCGGGTATGGTGATTTTGTCATCTGAAGGACTGTAAAATGCACGGTTTGATATGTTCTCATAACAGATAGGGCACACCCACTTCTGCAATGCGAGCATTTCGTCAATGGCAGGATTTTCATACATCCCGAACGTGTCAGTATTGACATCCTCGACAATATTGAACTTTCCCTTTAACCGTTGAATTGTCTTTGGGGCGATTTCTTCAAGGTTTGTCTGGCTTATGTTGAAAACATTGTATGACTTCAAGAACGGATGCACTTCGCATTCACGCTTCTGCTCTGTTGAAAATGAATTGTAATCATCCTCCGTTATGGACTTATCATCATACTTGTACGACATAGACCAAAACAACACCGGGAATGATTTTTCCCCCTTATTCACGCTTGCCTTCAAGTTCTTGATTTGGTTGAACGTGGCAAATACAGGATATTTGAACCTGTCTTCCTGCATCATAAGCAGAAGCAGGAAAAACGAGTTTATGCCGTTATACCTGCGGCCTCCGAGGTTTACAGGCAGATCGCCGTAACTGTTGGTGAACCATCCTTTTTGCCACTCCTTGTTTTTCATCTGTTCCATGCGAGCTATAATCATCTCGCCAAACCGTTTCAATACGTCGTCTGTTTTCATTGCTCTTTTGGTTTTAGGTTTTACTTTTCTAATTTGTAAGAATAACCGGTAGGGAAGCTGTCTTTAACAGCCCTTGCGATTTCCTTGTGCGCAGGTAAAGAGTTTCGATTGTAAAACTCAATCTTTCCAATCCTCTTGTCTTGGGCGTTGTAGACGATAAACGTGTAGTTGTTCATTTGTTCTTGCATCTCCATTTTAATATTTCCAAATCTTTTTTCTTTGGCTCGTCAGCGTTTTTGGTTGCGTCGATGAGCATCATGTCATTAGTTTCAGTAGTCCACGACTTACCTGTTACAGGTGAAGTGTAAGTGACTTTATATCTGCCATATCCAACAATGCGGAAAGTAAAGTCTGTAATGCTTATTCTTGTTTTCATACAAATCTTATTTACAAAACATTTCATTTAATCTTCTGCCTTCGGTTTCAATCCATTCTTGGCACATAAGCCTTTCAGTGAAACCAATGATGCCTTTCCCGCTTTTTATATCCTGCACCTCATACTGGTTAGGTGCGCCAGGCATAGGGACTATGCGGTAACCGTACATTTCGTTTCTATTTTCCATTGCTCTTTTGATTTAGTTTATACAATTCCTATTCTATGACAGTTTCTGATAAGTTTTGGCAGGCAATAGTCAAGGTCTTCAACATCGAAAGACGCAGTGCTTATTTCGTTTCCGTCATAAATGAATGCGGACGTTTCAAGATTAAGGACTTTTGCGGCGATTTCTGCGTCGTTGCCGTAAAGTATGTATTTATCATCGTTTCTTACAAGTATTACAGCATCATTGTGCTTCTGTTTCACATTTACGAATATAGAATATAAACGTAAAATTTCATCTTTCTTTAATAGTTTCATTGCCTTGTCTCCTTATTGTTTTAATGGGTTATTGTTTAAATTTGCTATGCAAATATACTAATAAGATTTGATGTTTCAAAACGTTAAAGTACTGAATATCAATACGTTACAGATGTTTAACTAAGGCGTTCGGATTTTGTTTACGTGCTTTAACTGTTACGTATAATTCATTATTTTTAGAAAAAGGTATAAGTATATGGAGCGGAAATTTGAGACTTGCAGAAGCCATGAAAATGAGAATTTAACGGTTGATTAACTTAACTTGGACTTAACAATGAAAATAAATGTCAAAATTAACGGATTGGAACAGATTTAAACATAATGTGAAGTGTCAAAGGGATTTAACAGGCGATAGGGGTGATGCGACAACAGGAATTGTTAAAATCATATCGTCGGAAAGATTAACATTTGGTTTGACTATTCAAATTGTGGATATTTTGTTAACTTTGCAAAGAAATAAAATATAACTAAGAGCAATGTCAAACCTAACAATCGACCAAAAGACTGTAAAGCAACTTTTCCAAGACAAAAAGACGGACTTCCTGATACCTGACTACCAGCGTCCTTACGCATGGGGAATAAGCGAATGCCGCACGCTGTGGGAAGACCTTTTCTCGTTCTCATTTCCAAGTGAAGACATAGACGGCTTTAACGAAAACGAGGAGTATTTCCTCGGCTCGATAGTGACGTTCAAAAACGGCAAACAACAGGAGGTGATAGACGGCCAGCAACGCATAACTACATTGATGCTTCTGCTGCGTGCTTTCTATAACAGGCTGCGCGACATGAAGGGCAAGAGGTCTGAAAGGACAAAAGAGAACTTGGAAATGTGCATCTGGAAAACTGACGCTTACGGCGATTTCAACCAGGACGATGTAAAGATTACTTCGGAAGTGGCGACGGACAACGACCGCGAAGAGTTTGCGACAATATTGAAGACCGGGAACACTGATAAAATGAAAAGCCGTTATGCAAACAACTTCAACTATTTCGAGGAACGTGTGGGGGAGTTCCTGTTGAAATATGTCGATTATTTCCAAGATTTCCCAAACCGCATACTCAACAACTGCGTCCTGCTGCCAATAGAAGCGGAGACGCAAGACACTGCATTGCGCATATTTTCAACTCTGAACGACAGGGGCAAGCCGTTGTCTGATGCAGACATTTTCAAGGCCCAGCTATACAAGTTTTATTCTTCAATAGGAGAAAAGGACAAGTTTATGGAAACATGGAAATGGTTAGACGAGACTACAAGCGCGATATTCCATCCTGTTTACGGCACGCCACTCGACGAGCTTTTCACACGCTACATGTATTACGAACGCGCGTTGGGTGATAATACCTCCTCTACGGTAGAGGCGTTGCGGAAGTTCTATGAAAAAGACGGCTACGCAATATTCAAACGAAAGGAAACGCTTGACAACATAGTAACATTGGCGAAATTTTGGAAGGACGTACTCGCACAAGACGAGGAGCGTTTCTCTGAAAACATACTGCGGCGTTTATTCGTCCTCGACTATTCCCCTAACGGTATGTGGCGTTACATGGTGACTGTCTACTTCATGCACAACAAGGACGCAGAAGGCAACCTTGACGAGGCGCGTTTCGCTGCATTCCTTGATAAAATTACTGCGTTCACGTTCGCATACGCAATAACAAATCCGGGCGTCGGCTCATTGCGCTTGCCTATGTTCACGGAAATGCAGAATATAGTGAACGATAAGGATGTGACATTTTCTAAATACAAGTTCGACGAGACACACTTCCGTTCCGTATTCCAAAACTACAAATTCTCGAACAGCCGCCTGATAACCAAGGCTATGCTGACATGGTGGGCGTTCCACTTCGATGGGCAGAAGCTCGTGCCGCTATACACGCCTTTCGATATTGAACACATCTATCCTCGTAGCAGACAGCAAAAGGAAGGGACGCTGAAAGACAAGCGCAGCATCGAACTTCTTGGCAACAAGTCTTTGTTGGAGCGCAGGATAAACATCCGTGCGTCAGACTACCGCTTCGCAGACAAGGTGAAATACTACAATGGCTTCACAACGTCAAAAGGCGAAAAGCAGGGTACGGACATTCAGGAATTGCGCAAACTAACATCTTCTGCGACAGACTTCACGGAGCAGGACATCATCGACCGTAACAAGCGCATCCTCGACGGTTTCGTGGAATATTTGAAAGAAAATGACTTATTACAATAAACAATTAAAAACAAAACATTATGGTTACATTACTGTCTATTTTAGCTTTGATTTTCGCAGTCCTTCAAATCATCTTGTTTTTCAAGTTATGGGGTATGACAAATGACATTCGTGTTATGAAGCAAAACATACAAGGCGTGGAGTATGATTTCAATCATTACATGCTACTTGATGAAAGAGAGAAGGCTTTCAATTTGGTGAAATCACGACTATTAAAAGTATTAATGATTAACAAGGAGGCCAACAATAATAATAAAGCGTCTTTCGTTGAAAGCTCAAAATGGCACATAAACAAATACACGAAAATGGCTGACGCAACAGGATATGAGCTTCCAGCGCACATGCGTGACGCGGAGGCATTTTGGGACTATCTGAATAAAATAAAAGACGCTACAATTTACCGCGAACAATAAGCAAATGGCTGACGATATTCATTATTATCGTCAGCCATTTTATAAGTTAAGTTGATCAGCACATAACGCACTTTTCAACATGATGCTCTATTTCAGATATGTTAACATCAATGTCAATCTCATCTCCTTCGTTATTGTATGCTGATATGTTGTCAATCCACACGCAGGCTTCAGTCGTGACAAATCCTCCTGTACCGTTGAAATAATCGTCCTCGGTATATCCGTCAATCGAATACCCTCCTTCTACGCAGACAAGGAGGTGATAATGAATAACCTCGACGTAAAAACTACCTTCGTTGCCGTCAAGTTCGGCTTCAATGGCATCTTCAATTTTCTTTTCAAGAGTCATACGCTCGCCCTCCAAAATTTTAATATTGCCAATCCTGTGTAATATTTTCTCAAAGTGGCTTTTCTGAAGCCGCAGTCAATCAATGCCAAGTCGGTGTATTTCTTTAGTGTCTTCCTGCTTATTCCAAGTAAGGCGCAAGTCTCGTTGATGCTGTACCGGCTAACGGCATTAACTATTGGTTCGTCTCTTGTAATGGCCATATTCATTCCTCCATTTTGATTTTAGTGACTTTTACAAGCGATAATATGAAACTTACAAAAGCAGGGAAAAATAGCCACGTATGCGACAAAGCCAACATAGAGATGAACGATAAGGCAAACCATATACATACAGTTTTTTCTTTGCGTGACTTGCTGCTCCACGAAACGTCCTTTTTCCAAAGGTTAAGCATTCCGTTAAACCAATTTCCATTAAATTCATTGCTCTTAGTGTCCATAATGATAAATTTTCTAAATTCTTGTTTGAGCATCGGCAACTTTTGTTACCTTTGCATTGTTATAATTTATAATGTAATGCAAAGATATTAAGAATTTTCTATATTTCTATATAGATATTTAGAAATATCCATTGTGTTGCATATATTTAACTTTTAAACTCATCAGACAATGGATTTACATTCTATTTTAAATCGAGAGCCGTTTAGAAATATGTCAAATCGCAGTCGAAGGCTAAAAAACTGCAAATAAATTGTAATTCTAAAATATTTTATTCATAATTCATTGAATATCAATAATTTGTAAGTGGAGAAGGCACGCCTGGAAAGCGTGTAGGCGCCAAAAGTGCCACGGGGGTTCGAATCCCCCTCTTTCCGCGACACCTTTTTTAATCCTTTAGGATATGGACAACATCATTGCAAAGATTGCAATAATCATTCTCCTTGCTTTTACTCACAGCCTTGCCGCGCCCGCACAGGAGGGCGCAACCGGCGGAGTGCCGGCGGAGGAGGCCGTCGCCGACTCGGCAGGGACCGCCCTTGCGGACGACTCGCTCGCCCTCGACGTCGCAGCCGTGGCTGACTCCGTGCCCGCTCCCGTTGAGAGCGTGGGGTTCCACAAGATGCTCAAGACCAAGTACATCGAGGGCAGCGCGGGCTTCATGTCGTTCGTGGCCCTCGCCCTTGTGCTGGGCTTGGCGTTCTGCATAGAGCGTGTGATTTACCTCACTTTGTCGGAAATCAACGCGAAGAAGCTCATGGCCGACCTTGAGGCGCAGGTGATGCAGGGCGACGTGGAGGGGGCCAAGGCCGTCTGCCGCGACACCCGCGGCCCCGTGGCTTCAATCTGTTACCAGGGCCTGACGCGCATCGACGAGTCGATGGAGGACATCGAGCGCAGCATAACGTCTTACGGCACGGTGCAAGCCGCCAACCTTGAGAAGGGCTGTTCGTGGATTACGCTGTTCATCGCAATGGCTCCGTCGCTGGGCTTCCTCGGCACGGTGATTGGCATGGTGATGGCCTTCGAGCAGATACAACAGGCCGGCGACATCAGTCCCACGATTGTGGCGGCGGGCATGAAGGTGGCGTTGATAACCACTATCTTCGGCCTCATAGCCGCCCTGATACTGCAAGTGTTTTACAACTACATCCTCTCGAAGATTGAGCACATCACCAGTCAGATGGAAGAGTCGGCCATAACGCTGCTCGACATAATAATGAAATACAAGTTGACGAGATGACACGCTTCACTCTACACGGCATTAAGCGGCTCGACGCCGAGCAGGTGTCAACGCGCGTGCTCTATGTCCTCGTGGCGTTGGCGGTGGTGTTGTTCGGCGCGTTTTTCCTCGTCGGCTACGACGAGCCATACGCCGACGACCCGCAGTTCAACGCCCCCGTGCTCACCGACGCCGTGCTCGTGTTCATCTACGTGCTCGTGGCCGCCGCCGCAGTGCTGGCCGTCGTGGCCGCCTGGCTCGGTTTCAGGAAGCGCGACAGGAGCGGGGCCGTTGTCAACAACGTGCCTGCGGCGAGGATAACCTGGGCCGTGGCAGCCCTGCTGACGGGCTGTTTGGTCGTGACGTTCGCCTTCGGCTCGTCGGAGCCGGTGCTCGTCAACGGCGTTGAATACGCCGACGTTTTCTGGCTGAAGGCCACGGATATGTTCATCAACACCTCGATTGTGCTGCTCGCCGTCGCCGTCTTGGGCGTTGCTTTCGGCGTTTCGGGGTGGAACAGGAAGGTGAAATTAAGGAAGTTAAAGAATTTAGAGAAGTTATAGAAGTTAAAGCCATTACCTTAGTTTGATTAATATCTACCAAGCATTTGGCTTTAACTTCTATAACTTCTCTAAATTCTTTAACTTCTGAAAGGGTTTTAAGATAATGATTTTACACCGCAACAGGCGCACAGTGCCGCAGCTCAACACCACGTCAACGGCTGACATATCGTTCATCCTGCTGGTGTTTTTCCTTGTCATGACGTCGATGGACGTTGACAAGGGGCTGCAACGTATGCTCCCACCGGTTGACGACGACGCCACGGAACAAGTGGCCGACGTGCCGAAAAGCAACGTCTTGCAGCTCGAAATCACGCCGTCGAGCCGACTGTTGGCCGACGGCGAGGCTGTGGACATAGGCAAGTTGCGCCCCCGTGTGCTGGCTTTCCTGGGCGGTGAAAGCACCGCCCGCGACCGGATGATAATGCTCGACGTAGCCCGCACGGCGTCGTATGACACATATTTCAACGTGCAAAACGAGATAGTAGCGGCTTACCGCATCCTGCGCGACCGCTACGCAAAGAAGGCTTACGGCAAGGCTTACGCCCTGTGCACGCCCGAACAGCGCGAGGCCGTGCGCTCGGTGTACCCCCAGCGGGTGACTGAAACCACGACGGCAGGGCAGGAAGGAGGTGGCAGATGAGCTTCTTCCGCCGCACACGCCGCGAGGTGCCGCAACTCAACACGGCGGCCTTGCCCGACCTTATATTCACTGTTCTCTTTTTCTTCATCACCGTGACGCACATGCGCCAGGTTACGCTGAAGGTGAAATACCGCGTGCCCGAAGGCACCGAACTTACCCGCCTTGTCAAGAAGTCGGCCGTCACCTATATATATATAGGTAAACCTACCGATGGGGTGAGCCGCGTGGTGGGCGGCGGAACGCGCGTGCAGGTCAACGACAAGTATGCCGACATGGACGCTGTGACCGACTACGTGGCCGGCGAACGCAGTCGCATGTCGCCTGAAGACGCGCAGGCGATGAGCGTTTCCGTCAAGGCCGACCGTGGCACAGAGATGGGTGTAATCTCTGATGTGCGCCAAGCGTTGAGGCGCGCGGGGGCTTTGCGCGTCAACTATTCAGCCACACAAAAGGGCGAAAAATAAATTCTCTTAACTTTACAAAGTTTTAATCTATTGCATAACGTTGAATTTTTGCTTACGATTTGTTGCAGAAATGATAAATTTATCGTATCTTTGCGCAAAATAAATCGTATTATCTAAGTAAATATTTCAACATACAATGGCACATCATAATTTAGATTCGTTAGACAAGAAGATACTCAAGCTCATTGCGGAAGACGCCCGCATACCGTTCCTTGAGGTAGCTCGCTCGTGCAATGTAAGCGGCGCAGCCATCCACCAACGCATACAGAAGCTCAACAACCTCGGCGTGTTGAAAGGCTCGAAGTTCATCATCGACCCTGAAAAGATTGGTTACGAGACGTGCGCCTATATGGGTCTCAACCTGAAAAACCCGGAGCAATTCGACGCTGTTGTCGATGAGTTGAAGAAGATTCCAGAAGTGGTTGAATGCCATTACACCACCGGCGACTATGACATGTTCATCAAGATTTACGCCTTGAACAACCATCATCTGCTCAACATCATCCACGACCGCCTGCAACCGCTCGGCCTTTCGCGCAGCGAGACGATAATTTCGTTCAACTCGGCGTTCAGCCGCCAGCTGCCGATTGTTGACATCCCGGTGGACGATACGGATGTTACGGCGGAGTAGGACATCATTAATAGGTAAATCATAGAACTTATGAGGCATCGTTTTTTGTCATGCCTTGTGCTTGCGTTCGCGGCTGTTGCAGCGCAAGCACAAGGTCGTTTTGTTATTGAGGGGAGCGTTGGCGAGTCGCCTGAAGGCACAGAGGTGCTGCTGTTCCGCGACGAGGGGAACATGGGAAGGATTGTAGCAAGGGACACCTTGCAAGCCGGAAAGTTCCGTTTTGAGGGCGAAACGGCGGGTGACGGAGTTGACAATATGTCGTTGGCGGCGCAGTGCGGCGGCATGGGAAGTATGGTGTTGAGGCTCTATGTGCGCCCCGGCAGCCACGTGAAGATAAACTCTGACGATATGTTTGTTTACACTTGGAACGTTGAGAGCGATGTTCCCGAACAGATTGCGAGGCAGAAATTCATCGCCCCTGTGCGTGACTTGTGGGTCGCAGTACAGCGAAACGACTGGCAAGAAGAAGCCGTTAAGAAGCAGCTGAAGGCGAAAGGACTCGCGGAAAGCGACAAGTCGAGGCTGAAAGCGACGCGCGACAGCCTGAAAAAGGCAGCAAAACTGCTGTATGATGAAATCATCTTGAAGGAAAGCAAGATGATGGCCGACATGCAGATTGACGACGTTTGGATGCTGGAACTTCTCAACAACGCTTACATTGCGAAACATTCCGAGCGTGAAGACGTGAAGAACAGCGTCAAGGAACTTTACGGCAAGCTGCCCGAAAAGTGGCGTAACACATGGCAGGGGAAGGAAGCCGGGGCCGTGATAAATCCTCCGGCGCAGTTCAATAAGGGTGATGTCGTGGACGATTGTGAGCTGTACGACCTGGCGGGAAACGTTCATAAGCTCTCCGATTTCAGGGGAAAGTACATACTGATGGACTTCTGGAGCTATGGCTGCGGTGCTTGCAAGATGGCCATTCCGGAGCTGAAGGAAGTGGCGGAGACGTTCAAAGACTCCGTGGCTGTTGTCAGCCTGTCGCTCGACAACGACAAGATGTGGCGCGAGGCGACCGACGTTTACGGCGTGACGGTCAACAACCTGAACGAGCGCAAGGGACGGAGCGGCATTGCGGCGAAGTTCGGAATATACGCCATACCGCTCTTCGTGCTAGTCTCCCCGCAGGGAACGTTCATCGAGAAGTGGACGGGCTACGCCAAGGGTGGGCTGAAAGAGCGGATAGAGAAACAGCTGAAAATGTAATAAAACAAGGCAAACAATAAAGAAGTCGAAGACCTTTCGCATACTGGTCTTCGGCTTTTCTGTTTATTTTTCGTAGTCAACAAAGGCGAAGTCACAGGCGTGACGCTCGTCCTTGGCGTGCCGTTCGCGGCTCGTTTCGCGCCATTCCGAGTAGTCGGGGAAGAACGCGTCGGCCCCGTCGGGCGTGTCGTCAACCTCCGTGAGGCACAGGCGGTCGGCCTTGCCGATGGCCTGGCGGTAAACCTCCGCTCCCCCGATTACGTATATGTCCTCGTCTTCGGCGCAGTGGGCGAGGGCGTCTTCGAGCGAACTGAACGTGTCGCAACCCGGAAACTCGTCCACGGTGCGGCTCAACACGATGTTGCGGCGGTTGGGCAGCGCGCCCTTCGGCAGCGACTCGAACGTCCGCCGGCCCATTATGATGGTGTGTCCTGTGGTCAGCGCCTTAAACCTTTTCATGTCGTCTGGCAACCAGTAAATCAGCTTGTTGTCCTTGCCGATGGCACGGTTGCGCGCCACTGCGGCGATAAGTGATATTCTCATAATTTTACTTTTATTATTATCTGGAATTTAAGAATTAAGAGTTAAGAATTAAGAAAGTCTCCATCGAGGCATATTTTCTTAATTCTTAACTCTTAATTCTTAATTTATCACACGCTCACTTCGGCCTTGATGTGCGGCCAAGGGTCGTAATTCTCCAACTTAAAGTCTTCGTATTTGAAGCTGAAGATGTCTTTCACGTCGGGGTTGATGGTCATCGTCGGCAGCGGGCGGGGCGTGCGTGAGAGCTGCAACTTCACCTGTTCCAGGTGGTTGAGGTACAGGTGCGTGTCGCCCGTTGTGTGTATGAAGTCGCCCGGCTTCAGCCCCGTCACCTGCGCCATCATCATCAGCAGCAGGGCGTAAGACGCTATGTTGAACGGCACTCCGAGGAAAGTGTCCGCGCTGCGCTGGTAAAGTTGCAGGCTGAGGCGGCCGTCGGCAACGTAAAACTGGAACAGGCAGTGGCACGGCGGCAGGTGCATTTGCTCTATTTCTGCCACGTTCCACGCGCTGACAACCATTCGCCGCGAGTCAGGATTGTGCTTTATTTGCTCCACGACGTTCTTTATCTGGTCGATGTGTCCGCCGTTGTAGTCGGGCCACGAACGCCATTGGTGGCCGTAGACGGGGCCGAGTTCGCCGTCAGGCCCGGCCCATTCGTCCCAGATGCTGACGCCGTGCTCTTGCAGGTACTTCACGTTCGTGTCGCCGCGCAGGAACCACAGCAGTTCGTAGATGATTGATTTCAGGTGCAGCTTCTTCGTCGTCAGCAGCGGAAAACCGTCGTCTAAGCGGAAGCGCATCTGGTTGCCGAATATGCTGATAGTGCCCGTTCCCGTGCGGTCGTGCTTCTTCACGCCCTCGGTCATTATGCGGTTCAGCAGGTCGAGATATTGTTTCATATTATTGCTTGATGTTTCTTTGTTTCTTGTGAATAGGCCAAATGGGCCGGATTAGCCTAATAAGCGGTCGGTGAAAGGGTAAAGCTAATCAAGCTCCCTCCCTCTGGGAGGGTTGGGGAGGGGCCTTTATCACTTCATTGTCCCCCTCCGGCGTGTGCGTGCTCTTTATCTTCCATTCCGCAGGGTAGAGGTTGTTGGCCCGGTTGCCGATGTTCTTCTCGAAGCCGAGGGGCGCGCCTTTGTAGGTTACTATGACGTAGCCGCGCGGGGTGCCGGCGGGCAACGCCACGGCCTCTTTGCGCAGGTAGGCTATGGCTTGGGCGTAATCAAGCCCGGCGGCGGGGAACGCCGAGGGCGCAAGCACCCTTGACAGGGCCAGGGCTTGCGACGGAACGACGTCCTTGCCCTTCACTTCGCCGAGCCTTACGCCCGCCGAGAGCACGTTGAGCCGCCGCGCCGCCGTGTCGAATGCGCCGCGCCACGCTTTGGGTATCGCCGTCAGCGCGCCGCCAAGCGTCACCGTGTCAAACCTGTCAGGCTCTTTCAGCCACGCCGTGCATGGGTTTGCGCCGCTGTCTTTGCCGCCTTGCCGCCGCTCTTTTTTCGCTTTTTTTGTCTTTGGCAGATTATCGGATTGCGGTGTTTCGCCGTGCTTCCGCATCACCGCCATAAACAAGCCTTCGCCTCTCGCCACGCCGGGCAGGAAGCGGTAGACGGGCGCGTTGAAGCCGTCAAGCAGCGAGCCTGTCAGCCCCCAGTCGCCGCCGGTGTCAACAGCGAGCACGTCAGCCCCCAGTTCGTAGCATATATGTTGCACGTTCTCCTCGTCCTCCTTGGTGTTGAACGTGCAGGTTGAATAGATGAAAAGTCCCCCGTCACGCAGGCAGGGCCATACGTCGGCGACGATTTCGCGCTGCAAACGCCAGCATTTTTCCACGTTCTGCAAGCTCCATTCGCTTACGGCGCCGGGGTCTTTGCGGAACATTCCTTCGCCCGAACACGGCACGTCGGCCAGCACAACGTCGAACTCCAGGCCGCTGCGGCTGATGTCCTGCGCGTAGTTGTTTGTCACTATGACGTCCTCATGACCCAGTTTCGCCATGTTTTCGGCCAACACCTGCGCGCGGGCGCGCACCGGCTCGTTGCTCACCAAGAGCGAACCTTCGGCCAGCGCGGCCCTCGCCACGCCCGACTTGCCGCCCGGAGCGGCGCAGAGGTCGAGCATCATGACGGGCCGGCCGCCGGCGTACTGCCGCAGCACGGTGTCGAGAAACATAGACGACGCCTCCTGGACGTAATACAGACCGGCGTGGAGCATGGGATCGAACGTGAAGTTCGGCCTTGCCGACAGGTAACGCCCGTCGGCGCACCAAGGCACGCCGCCGCAACAGCCCTCAACCTCCACGCCGCCGTAGCGGCATTTCAGCGGGTTCAGCCTGATGCTCACGGGGGCTTCGCCGTCGAGCCCTTGCCGCAGCTTCAGCCACGTGTCGTCGTCCATGAAGGCCCTTGTCTGCTTGATGAAATCCTCTGGCAGCGTCATCTTTGTTGTCCGTTTTATACAAGATGCAAAGTTACAAATAATTTCACAGTTATCCCGTTATTTGCCTGAAAATGCTTCCTCTGTTGTCGCCTGATAATCAACGGCTTTCCGATTTGCCGTCTTTTAGCCTGCAAAAGACGGCAAAACGCAACGCAAAAGGTGGCCTTTCGCAATGCGAAAAGCCACCTTTTAAAAAATAAGCGCAATGAGCCTGATTAGCCGAATACGCCATGCCGAACCAGCAACAGCATGCTAAGCTCCCTCCCTTCGGGAGGGTTGGGGTAGGTGTTTGTTTCTTTTCTTTTATGTTTATTACTCGAAATCGAAATACAAGTCCTCGCCGTCGCCGCCTCCGTTGGCAGGCTCTTGCGGTTTCGGCGGGTTCTTCAGGTTGCCGTGTTCGTCAAACATTCCGTAAGTGATGCGCAGCACCACGAACTCCGTCCGCCTGTTCAGCTGGTTGCATATCTCCTGTTGCTGGGGCGTAAGTTTCTTTATGTACTCCTCTGTCAGCACGTCGCCCTCTTTCAGCCACGGATACTTCTCGGTCAGCTTCTTGCGTATAGTCTTGGGTTTCTCCTTGCCGTAGCCCACGGGCGACAGGCGGTCTTTGGCTATGCCGTGCTCAATCAGGTAGTTTACCACGGTCTCCGCCCTGCGTTGCGACAACACTTTGTTGTATTCCGCGCTGCCCTTGTAGTC
This sequence comes from uncultured Prevotella sp., assembly GCA_944320255.1. Lineage (GTDB taxonomy): Bacteria > Bacteroidota > Bacteroidia > Bacteroidales > Bacteroidaceae > Prevotella. Next base: position 71,691 of record CALUGU010000001.1, read on the forward strand.
GCAGTGCGCGCTTAGTTCTATCGTCACGTTGGGGTTCTCGTCGAGCAGTTTCACCAGTTCGTCGAGCGCAGTCTTCGACTCCGGGCGCAGCGTGTACTTGTCGAAGTCGTAGAAGATGTTGTCAATCAGCACCGGAACCTTTATCGACGCCAGCGGGAATTGCAGCACGTATTCCTGCGATTCCTCCACAGGCTCCACGCGGAGTTCCTCCTTATGGTTCAGGAAACCTTTGCACGTGGCCAGCATAATGTAGTCTACGCCGGGCTGGATTACCTGTGTGAACGAGCCGTCCATCTTGACGCTGAGCTTCAGGTTTGTGCCGTCGCTGCCCACCATGTACACCTGGGCTTCGGGCAGCTCGTAGCCTTCCATCTCGTAAACCCAGCCCTTCACGGTCTGTATTATTTCCGGTTTCTCGAAGCTGTAGATGTGGTCGTAGCCCCTTGCGTCGCCCCTGTTCGACGAGAAGAAGCCGCGGTTGTGAGGCCCCTCGAACGTCATTCCGAAGTCGTCTCCCTGCGAGTTGAGCGGGTATCCGGGGTGTTCCAGCACGTAACGCTTCGTCTTCGGGTCTACCTTTGCTATGTAAATGTCGAGTCCGCCGAGGCCTTTGTGACCGTTCGACGAGAAGTACAAGTCGCCGTTGGGCCTGAACGTGGGAAACATCTCGTCGCCGGGCGTGTTGACAGGCTCGCCCAAGTTCTCCACGCCTCCAAGCCCGGCGGCAGTCAGGCGGATGCGCCAGATGTCGAGACCGCCCTTTCCTCCGGGCATGTCCGACGTGAAGTAGAGCCATTCGCCGTCAGGGGATATGGCGGGATGGGCGTAGCTTGACAGCGTGTCGCGCGTTATTTCGAGCGGTTGGGGCTTTGCCCAGGCGGCGTCGGAGCGTGCCGATGTCACGATGGTTGCAAACCTCGGATAGCTTGGGTCGGTGCTGCATTGCGTCAGGTACATCTCCCTTTGGTCGGGCGTGAAGCAGCACGCGCCCTCGTCATACTCGCTGTTCAGCCCCGACTCGATGCTCTCCGGGCGTTGCCATTTGCCGTTCTCGTCTTTCTGCGAGAAGAAGATGTCGCCCGGTTTGGTGCCGGTTATGCCGCTAAGTTCGTCGCCTTGTGCCTCGTTCCGTGTCGAAGTGAAGTACAGCTGGTCGTATTCGTCGCCGAAAAGCATCGGTGAATAGTCGGCCCGGCGGGAGTTGAACAGGTCCATCCTCTTCACCGTGTACCGTGAGCCGGCTTCCTTTTCGGCCTGCGCTGTCTGTGCCGACAGCAGTCCGGTCTTGGCTATCTCGTTGTCGGGCAGGGTGTCTAAGACTAACTGGAACTCCTTGGCCGCCTCCTTGTAGCTTGCCGCCTTCATCAGCGTCCGCGCCAAGGCGAGGTGTGTGTCGATGCTGTCCTGCTCGTATCTTATCACGTTGCGGTAGGCGGCCATCGCCTTTGCGTTGGAGTTTATGCGGTCGTAGCAGTAGGCGAGCTTGGCCGCGCGTTGGCCGCGTTTCGCCCTTTCTTTCGACGGGGTCTTGTTATACGCCACCTTGAAAGCCTCCGCAGCGTCGTAATATTCGCCTATGGCGAGAAACTTCTCGCCCTTTTTCATAAAGTGGTCGGCGCCGCACGAGACGGTGAGTAAAGCCGTCACACCTATTATTATATATGCAGAGAGCCTTATGTTCATACCTTTGTAAATTAAAAATTAAGAGTTAAAAGCTAAGGAAATAGGCTGGACTGAAGAATATTAAAATGCTGTATGGCTAAGTGCCTGCGCCTTTACGCTTACTCGTTCACTCCTTATTTCCTTCTTACTCTTAATAACTTGTTTTTCCGTTTTTTATTGCTTGAACGGCAGTCGGAATGTGCAGCCCTCCTTCCATCGGTCGCATCCGTAGGCCGTTTTGCCCTTTATGATGCGCCCTTTGCCGCAAAGCGGGCATGCCGAGCCTATTATCGAGTCGTCGGCTGGCGGCGTCTGTGCGGGCGTGTCCTTGTCCGCCGTGGCCGCCTTTGTCGTTTTCGGCGTTTTCCTCTTTGGCGTGTCGGCCTTCTTTTTGGCCTTTTTCTTCAGGTCGTCGTCGGTCGTAATGGCCACGTGGCGGTTGCTGTTGTCGGCCAGCACGTCGTTTACGATGGTCGTGATTTGCTGTTTCAGCTCGTTGATGAACTGCGCGGCGTCATATTTCTTGTGCTCGATGTCGCGCAATTTCTTTTCCCAGATGCCCGTCAGTTCGCAGCTCTTGAGCAGTTCCTCCTTTATTATGCCGATAAGCTCGATGCCCGTCGGCGTGGCCACTATGTTCTTGCGTTCGCGTCGGATGTACCTGCGCTTGAACAAAGTCTCTATTATGTTAGCCCTCGACGACGGTCGTCCGATGCCGTTCTCCTTCAAGGCGGCGCGCAGCTCCTCGTCGTCAACGAACTTGCCCGCCGTCTCCATCGCCCTTAGGAGCGTCGCCTCGGTGTAGGGTTTGGGCGGAGTTGTCCACTTTTCGGTCAGCGTCGGCGTGTGCGGGCCGCTCTCTCCCTTGGTGAATGCGGGCAGAGTGCGCTCCTCGTCCTGCTGTTTTGCGTTGTCGGGGTCGGCCGTCTGTACGTCCTTTCCGTACACCACGCGCCATCCGGGGTCGGTTATCTGCTTGCCTGTCACCTTGAACTCCACGTCATCAACCATTCCCGTCACCGCCGTCGTTGAAAACTTGCAGTCAGGATAGAACACGCTGATGAAGCGGCGCGCCACCAAGTCGTAGACGTGACGCTCCAAGTCGGTGAGGCTTGAGGCCGGTACGCCGGTGGGTATGATGGCGTGGTGGTCGGTTACTTTCGACGAGTCGAACACCTTTTTACTCTTTATCAGCGGCTTGGAAAGCAGCGGCAGTGCCAGCTGCTCGTATCCCCGAAGCCCCCGGAGGGTGGCTTGGCACTTGGGGTAGATGTCGTCGCTCAGGTACTGTGTGTCCACGCGGGGGTACGTCGTGAGCTTTTTCTCGTAGAGAGACTGTATCACGTTAAGCGTGGTTTCGGCGCTCATCGAGAACTTCTTGTTGCAGTCCACCTGCAGCGAGGTCAGGTCGTAGAGGTGGGGTGGGGCTTCCTTGCCGGCTTTCTTCTGCACGTCGGTCACGGTGAACGGCTTGCCGGCTATCTTGGCGAACGACTGCTCGCCCTCCTCCTTGCTCGTAAACTTGCCCTTGGTGGCGGTGAACAGCGTGTCGCGGTAAATCGTTGAGAGCACCCAGTAAGGCTCCGGCTTGAAGTTGTCTATCTCCTTCTGCCTGTTCACTATCAGTGCGAGCGTGGGCGTCTGCACGCGTCCTACGGAGAGCACCTGGCGGTTCTGTCCGTATTTCAGCGTGTACAGGCGCGTTGCGTTCATTCCCAAGAGCCAGTCGCCTATGGCGCGGCTCAGTCCGGCGAGGTACAGCGGCAGGTACTCCTGCTGGTCTTTCAGCGTGCGGAAGCCCTCGCGTATGGCCTCGTCGGTCATCGACGAGATCCACAACCGCTTCACCGGGCACTTGGCCTGCGCCTTCTGCATCACCCACCGCTGTATCAGTTCGCCCTCCTGTCCGGCGTCGCCGCAGTTTATTATGCCGTCGGCGGCCTGCATCAGGCGTTCAATCACGGCGAACTGTTTGCGTATCCCTTCGTCTTCGATTAGCTTGATGCCGAAACGTTCCGGTATCATCGGCAGCGCGCCGAGGCTCCACCGCTTCCACATCGGTGTGTAGTCGTTAGGCTCTTTCAGCGTGCACAGGTGGCCGAACGTCCATGTCACTTGGTATCCGTTGCCCTCGATGTATCCGTTGTGCGAGGCCGTCGCGCCCAATATCCGCGCTATGTCGCGTGCCACGCTTGGTTTTTCAGCGATGCAGACAATCATAGAAAAATTAAAAATTAAGAATTAAGAGTTAAGAAAAATGGCTTGTTAAAGTTGAGAGTTAAGAATTAAGAGTTAAGAAAAATGTTCTTACTATGGTGATTTTCTTAACTCTTAATTCTTAACTCTTAACTTCCTAATACCCCAAATCCTCGCCCACCAGCACTACGATGTGCCGCTTTGCGGGGTGCGAGTTGCGCATTATGCTGACGTAGTTGCAGATGCTTTCGGGCGAGTTGCAGTTGTGGCAAGTGCCGTCAACCTGGCAAGGCGTCTTGATGTCGAAGCGCGCAGCGTTGATGGGGCTTGCCGTAGAGCGCGCCCGCGCGATGGCCGCCGCAGTGTCTTGCGCCACCTTGTTCAGGCCGATAACTAATATCACGCGCTTCGGGCCGAAGGTGATGGCAGCCACACGGTTGCCGTTGCCGTCGATGTTCACTATCACGCCGTCCTCGCTTATGGCGTTGGCGCTCGTCAGGTAATAGTCTGCCGAGAACGCCTCGCGGTAAATCCGCTGCGCCTCGTCGCGGTCTTTCGCCTCGTCGCGGTCCATTATTTTCAGGTCGCGCCCGTGCAGTTTGGCCGTCAGCCCCATGTCGCGTATCGTCATGGAGCCGCCCCATGTCACGCTGCTCCTGTCGGGGATGAGTGCCGAGACACGCTCCACGGCCTCATTGGCCGTCGGGCAGTAGTATGCCTCGTAGTTGCGTCTTTCGAGGCTTTTTATCATCTTTTGCGCCAGCAGGGCGTTGCGCTTTTCTTTTGGAGTCATAATGTTCTTGTTTTAAAAGTTATGCGTTTACTGAATGCAAAATTAATGATTTTGCGCCATAAACGGAAAGGTTTGACGGTTAAAGTTGGTCGCACGCCTCCCCGTTTGCGGCAAACGGTGTTGCGATTTGCCGTAATTTGCGTTGCGTTTTGCCGTAAAATGCAACGTAATTCACGGTCTTTTGCAACGTCTTGATTATCAGTACGTTACGTTGGTGTTGACAAACGGTGTCACGGCCAGCCGCCGGTAAAGGTTTCAGAGACACCTAATTTTCTGGTTTTTATCCTTTTTGTTTACGCCAAAATGCGTTACCTTTGCACGTTATAACGTGGGTTCGGCCGCAACCGCAGCCACACGAAACCACGCAACCCCATAACCGTTAGCGATGAAATTATTTGCGCCCATACTCCTTTTACTTGCCTTTGTGCTTTCCGCCGGCGCGCGTCCGGCCAAGACGGAGCGCAAGGTGAAATATCCAGGCGACAAGACTTATATCTTCCGCGTAACCTTGGCCGACAAGCACGGCACGCCCTTCAGCCTGTCGCGCCCGTCGCGTTTCCTTTCGGCCAAGGCCATAGAGCGGCGGCGCAGGCAGCATTTGGAGCTTGACTCAACCGACCTTCCCGTCAACCCTGACTACCTCAAGGCTGTCAGTTCCACGGGAGTCAGCGTGGTGGGCGTAAGCAAATGGAACAACACGGCCATCGTGCGTACAACCGATCTCTCGCTCGCCGACAGCGTGGCGGCCCTCGCCTGCGTCAAGGACGTGCGCAAGGTGTGGGTGTCGCCTGACTCAATCACCGTGTCGCAGCCGAGGGCGCGCTTCCATACGGAGTTCAACCAGTGGGACTCCATACGCCACACCCATTACGGGGTGACTTACGAGCAGGTGGCCATGCTCGGCGGCCCGCTGCTCCACCGCCGCGGTTTTACCGGGCGCGGCAAGACCATCGCCGTGCTCGACGGCGGCTTTATGAACGCCGACCGCATACCCTGCATGAAGGAAATCGACGTCTTGGGCAGCCGCGACTTCGTGGTGCCGCCGTCTACCGACGTGTTCAAGGAGATGGAGCACGGCACAAAAGTGCTCTCCGTCATCGGCGTCAACCAACCCGACGTGTTCGTAGGCACTGCGCCCGGAGCCTCGTTCTGGCTGTTGCGCTGCGAGGACAGCTCGTCGGAATATCCCGTAGAAGAAGACTATTGGGCCGCCGCTGCCGAGTTTGCCGACAGCGTGGGGGTTGACATAATAAGCAGTTCGCTCGGCTTCCACGCCTTCGACGACCCTTCGGCCAACTACAAGTTAAGCCAGCTCGACGGGCACACCGCCCTGATTTCGCGCACCGCCGCGATGCTTGCCGGCAAGGGCATAGTGCTCGTTTGCAGTGCCGGCAACGACGGCATGGCCTCTTGGAAGAAAATCAACGTGCCGGCTGACGCCGACGAAATAATAACCGTCGGCGCGGTGACGCCCGACCTGCGCAACGCCGCTTTCAGCAGCATCGGCCCTACGGCTGACGGCCGCGTGAAGCCAGACGTTATGGCGCTCGGCAGTCCGGCGGCGGTGATCACCGGGCGCGGCACGATAATCCGCGACGTTGGCACGTCGTTCTCCGCCCCGTTGGTGGCCGGCATGGTGGCGTGCCTCTGGCAAGCGTTGCCCGACGCCACGGCGCGCGACATCATAGTGCTCGTCCGCCGCTGCGCCTCCAACTACGCCACGCCCGACAACATCTACGGCTACGGCATCCCCGACTTCTGGAAGGCGGCTGTGGAAGGGAACAATGAATTAAAATTAACAATTAACAATTAATAATTAACAATGAACAATTAACAATTAACAATTAAAAATGAATAATTAACTGGCTGTCTCCCAGTCCTCTCAGTTCTCTCTGCTCTCCCAGTTCTCCCAGTTCTCCCAGCTCTCCCATAATCTAAAAAACATGCAACATCTCACCCTCCTATTGCTCAACTCCCTCGTCCGCGAGACCATCGAGCTTGGCTTGCCCGGTGACTACTGGGTTGAGGCCGAGCTGTCCGAGGTGCGTGAGCGCGGCGGCCACTGCTATATGGAACTTGTGCAGAAAGACGACACCGAGGCCCTGCCCGTGGCGCGCGCTTCGGCCAAGTGCTGGCGTTCGGCGTGGGCGTTGGTGCGCCCCCACTTCGAGCGGGTCACGGGCGAGAGCCTTCGTCCGGGCATGAAGGTGCTGCTGCAAGTCCACGCCCAGTTCCACGAGGCTTACGGCTTCTCGTGGATTGTCACCGACATCGATCCCACTTTCACCCTCGGCGACATGGCGCGCCGCCGCCAAGAGGTTGTCCGCCGGCTGAAGGAAGAAGGCGTGTTCGACCTCAACAAGGAACTTCATCTCTCGCCGTTCGCCAACCGTGTGGCCGTCATTTCGAGCGACGGCGCAGCCGGCTACGGCGACTTCTGCAACCAGCTCGCCACCAATACTTACGGTTTCAATTTCAGCGTGACACTTTTCCAGGCGACGATGCAAGGGGCGCAGGCCGAACGGAGCATCATTGAGGCGTTGAACGCCGTCAATGCCGGGCTTGACGCTTTCGACTGCGTGGTGGTCATCCGTGGCGGCGGAGCTACGAGCGACCTTTCCGCCTTCGACTCCCTCGCCCTCGCCGAGAACGTCGCCAACTTCCCCTTGCCCGTCATTACAGGCATAGGCCACGAGCGCGACGAGTCAGTCGTTGACATGGTTGCCCACACGAGGGCTAAGACCCCGACGGCGGCAGCGGCGTTCCTTATAGACAACCTGAAGCTGACAGCCGACCGCATAGAGGCCGCCCGCGCGGCGTTGGCCTCGTCAGTCCGCCGCCGCATGGACTTCGAGCGTTTGCGCCTTGAGCGCGTTTCTGGTCGCATCCCTGCGTTGTTCTCCCTCGTAAAGGCGCGCCAGGACGCCCGCCTCGACGGCCTTGCCGTCCGTCTGCGCACGTCGGTCGCCGCACGCCTCGCCGCCGCCGACAACCGCCTCGCCGCGCTGAAAGCCGTGTTGCAGCCCGCGCTTGCCCGCCGCCTCATGTCGGAACGCCACCGCCTTGAACTGCTCTCACAGCGCACAGCCGCCGCCGACCCGGCGCATATCCTCAAGCGCGGCTACTCTGTAACCCTGCACAACGGGCGCGCCGTGCGCTCCGCCGCCGACCTGAAACAGGGCGACACGATAGAAACGATATTTGGGAAAGGAAAGGCGGAGGCTGTGGTGGTTAAGAGTGAAGAAGGTACTCCCAAAGCCTCCCCCAACCCCTCCAAGGAGGGGAGAAGAGTTGAGGAATAGGAAAATAAGATTACCTGCCAAGCCCTTTTCTTAATCAATTTCCTCACCCTCTCACCTTCTCACCTTCTCACCTTCTCACCTTCTCACCCTCTCACCCTCTCACCCTCTCACCTTCCCAAAACTCCCAGCTCTCCCAGACAACCCATTTAAATTTTAAAACCCATGACTTACGAAGAAGCTCTAACCAAACTCGAAGACATCGTTAAGAAAATAGAGAACGACGAACTCGACATCGACAGCCTGAGCAAACAGCTCAAGACAGCCCAGAACCTGATAAAGCTCTGCAAGGACAAGCTCGCCAAGGCCGACGAGGACATCAAGGAAATACTTGAGAAGAGTTAAGAATTAAGAATTAAGAATTAAAAATTAAGAGTTAAGAATTATATGCCGCAGTGGTGGATGTTTTTGCCATCAAAGCATATTTTCTTAATTCTTAATTCTTAATTCTTAACTCTTAACTCTTAATTTAATATGCCGCCGTGGTGAATGTTTCTTGCCTTCAAAGCATATTTTCTTAATTCTTAACTCTTAATTCTTAATTTAATAAATTTATTTTCTTATTTTTGCAACACGAATAATAACTTTTAAAATCGAATTATGAAAAATCTGGATTGGGCTAAATTGCCTTTCGGTTACGTCCCGACCGACTACAACGTCCGCTGCTATTTCCGCGACGGAAAGTGGGGAGAAATTGAAGTTTGCTCTGATGAATATATCAAGATGCACATGGCCGCCACCTGCCTGCATTACGGACAGGAAGCCTTCGAGGGGCTCAAGGCTTACCGTTGCCCCGACGGCAAGGTGCGCGTCTTCCGCATGGACGAGAACGCAGCGCGCCTCCAGAGCACGTGCCGCGGCATCCTGATGCCTGAAGTTTCTACGGAGCTGTTCGAGGAGATGGTCACCAAGGTGGTGCGCCTCAACCAAGACTACATCCCTACTTACGAGAGCGGCGCCACATTATATATACGTCCCCTCCTCGTCGGTATGTCGGCACAGGTTGGAGTCCATCCGGCTTCTGAATATCTTTTCATGATATTCGTTACGCCCGTAGGCCCGTATTTCAAGGGAGGCTTCGCCACCAATCCGTATGTCATCATCCGCGAGTACGACCGTTCCGCTCCGCTCGGCACGGGCGTGTACAAGGTGGGCGGCAACTATGCGGCGTCACTCCGCGCCAACAAGAAGGCGCACGACCTCGGTTACGCTTGCGAGTTCTACCTTGACGCAAAGGAAAAGAAATACATGGACGAGTGCGGCGCGGCCAACTTCTTCGGCATAAAAGACAACACTTACGTTACGCCGAAGTCTACCAGCATACTGCCGAGCATCACCAACAAGAGCCTCATGCAGCTTGCAGAGGACATGGGCATGAAGGTGGAACGCCGCCAGATACCAGAGGAGGAGCTTGCCACATTCGAGGAAGCCGGAGCCTGCGGCACGGCAGCCGTCATCAGCCCCATCTCAAAGATTGACGACCTTGAGGGCGGCAAGAGCTACGTGTTCAGCAAGGACGGCAAGCCCGGACCTATAAGCACGAAACTCTATAACAAGCTCCGCAACATCCAGTATGGCATCGAGCCTGACATCCACGGATGGACGAAGGTTGTGATTGAATAAATTTAGAATTAAGAGTTAAGAATTAAGAATTAAGAAAATATGCCACGCTGGCAAATGTTTCTTGCCGTCAAAGCATATTTTCTTAACTCTTAACTCTTAATTCTTAATTTTCCTCGTTTTTCATTTTTCATTTTTTTTAAACGTGAGTAAAGGAAAGTTGGCAAAGTTCGCCGATATGGCGCGCTATGAGAATGTTTTTGAGTACCCGTATTCAGTGGTTGACAGCGTACCCTTCGAGATGAAAGGGCGTTGGCGTGAGATGTATTTCCATAATTCCAACCCCATCGTGCTCGAACTGGGTTGCGGCAGGGGTGAATACGCCGTCGGATTGGCGCGGATGTTCCCCGATGTCAATTTCATAGGCGTTGACATAAAGGGCGCGCGTATGTGGTCGGGTGCCACCCAGGCACTTGCCGAAGGCCTCAAGAACGTCGCCTTCCTGCGCACCAACATCGAGATTATCGACCGTTTCTTCGCCGACGGCGAAGTGCAGGAGATATGGCTCACCTTCAGCGACCCGCAGATGAAGAACGTGCGCAAGCGTCTCACCAGCACGTACTTCATGGAGCGTTACCGCCGCTTCCTCGTTGACGGCGGCGTCATCCATGTCAAGACAGACAGCAATTTCCTTTTCACTTACACCACGCTCATGGTAGAGCACAACAGCCTCCCGCTGTTGTTCCGCACTGAAGACCTTTACCATGACGGGTCGCTCGACGACGACACCCGCCGCATCCTCTCCATACAGACGTATTATGAAAGCCAGTGGATAGAGCGCGGTCTCAACATCCGTTATATGAAGTTCCGCCTGCCAAAGACGCTTCCGTTAACAGAGTCGGGCGTTGAAATCCCCGTCGATGACTACCGCAGCTACAAGCGTTCTGGCCGCAGCGGGGTGAAAACGCGGGCGTGACGCTGTGCGGCATGACGTTTCCGAGATATTTGTTCCTGCGGTGGTAGCTGTTCCTGCGGATTTGCAAATCTGAGGAAACAGGTTATTGTAAAATCTCTGTCATCTGTCAGTTTTAAGCCTATTGTTCTGATAGTAAGCACTTTATAGACTGACAGATGCCTCGTCTTTCTGTCAGCCATCCGTCAGTCGTGAATAAGAATGCTGACAGAAGCCTGACACTTTTCAAACATATCTGTCAGCCCATAACTTTTTGAATATTAGCCTATTGCATTGAGAACTGACAGATGACAGGGAAATCAAAGACAAATATCTTTGTTGGCGATTAACGGCGTTATATGTGTATTTTATTTTCTTCTCATCCCAAAGACGGCTTTTCGCCGTGCTGTTTGCGGTCTTTTGCAATGTGAAAGGCCGCAAATCGAAATCTTTTTAATCGCCAAATGTGTTGTCACAATGTCACAATGCGTGGTAATACGTTGAAAGTCAAGATGTTGCTGCGTGACATTTTATCCGGTTGCACCGTCACCAATGTCACACGGCTTGCCCTGCGTATTTGCACGTCCGTGGATGCAGTGTGACATTGGTGACAACGGAAACAACAATAACGTCACACCGCAAACGCTTGGCAATCAATGTGTTATGCTGGATTGTGACGTTGTGACAAATGGAAGCCGGCATGAACTAAGTCTGGTGATACGTATATGTCAAAATTGGGATGCGCAGCCGTTGTAGCGATGATGAATGTCCGCAAAACGCCAAGTGGCTGCCAGCAGTTAGGCTCGTTTCACTCGCCGGAGTTAACCTCCATAGCCTTCATTCTTTTTTCTTAAATAAAGTTAATCGGGGGGGGTAAATTTGCATTGTTACGAAAATGTTTCTATTTTTGAAGCGCAAAAACGAGACGAGTTTTTATTTCAATTTTTGAATGATTAAGGGATTTTGTGATGTTATATTATAAGAGGTGTCTTAGGACTTTAGTATTGATGTTGGTTCTGTTGCTTTTTCCGTCCGCGCTCCATGCCCAGCGCACGGCAATTAAGACCAACGCCCTGTATTGGACTACGGCGACATTTAACGCTGGCGTGGAGACGCGCCTGTCGAAAAAGTGGACTTTGGACTTTTCGGCAGGGTGGAATCCTTTTACCTTCTCCGACAATAAGAAACTGAAGCACATCGTGGTGCAGCCTGAAGCCCGCTATTGGCTTTGCGCCCCGTATTCAGGCCACTTCATCGGTGCCAACATCCTATATTCACATTACAACGCCGGCGGTGTGAAGTTCCCCTTCGGCATCTTCCCCGACCTTGAGGGCCACCGTTTCCAGGGAGACCTCGGAGCCGTGGGCCTCGTCTATGGTTACAGCTGGATGTTGCCGGGCAAGCGGTGGAGCATAGAAGCTGTTGTAGGCCTCGGTTACGGACTTACACATTATTCCAAATACGCCTGCGAGGTGTGCGGCAGCAAGATAGGCGAAGACACAAAGAGCCTCTTCATGCCGACGAAGCTCGCCGTCTCGGTGGTGTACTATTTGAAGTGAAGAGCCTCCCCCGACCCCTCCAAGGAGGGGAGAAGAGTTAGGAATTAAAAATTAAGAATTAAAAATTAAAAATTCAATATTCAATATCCACGGCATATTAGGCCCATTCGGCTCATCCGGCTCATTTGGCTTATCAGCTCATCCGGCTCATTTGGCTTATCAGCTCATTCGGCTTATCAGCTCATTCGGCTCATCTGTCCCATTAGCCCCATTCGTCCCATCAAAAATAAAAAACTGACTATGAGAATATTTTTTACCATATTACTGATAATAGCTTTTGGAAAGGCGTCCGCCCAACAGCCCGCCGTCAGCGTGCAGTGGCAGGACAGCACGGCCATGCGCCTCGCCTTCACCCTTGCCGACGGCGACAGCGTCGGCGGCGACTATGCCGTGCGCGCCGTGCCCGTGCTCACTAACGGCGGCGACACGCTGCGTCTCGCGCCGGCGGTCTTCCGCGGCAAGCGCAATATGCGCTACGTCGCGCGCCAGCGTTACTACGGCACGATGGACGCCGCTGAAGGTAATGAGGTGCCCGCCGGCACGGCTGTCAACTACGACGTCAACATTTCACGCGCGGAGCATCCCTGGCTGTGGGACGGCAAGGTGAACGTCGGTGCCGAGCGCACAAAGGAAGGCTGCTGCGACGTAATCCCATTGCCGGCAGCCCCCGTTGGCAGCTTTATCTACATTCCGCCGTTCCGCCCCGTGCTCGCCGACGTGCCCGACAACACCGGCAAGGCCGGCGAACTGGAACGCGACAACCCCGTGCTCCAACACATCTCAAAATACCGCCCTTACGACGACACGCGAATACTGCGCAAGGAGGAGGGCACCCTCGTTGTACACTTCCCCTTGGACAAGGCCGACCTGCGCCTCGACTTCCGCGACAACGGGCCTACGCTCGACCGCATTGTCTCGATAACCCGCGACATCATGGCGGACACCACGTCTACGGTGAAAGTGATACAAATCATAGGCCTCGCCTCGGTTGAAGGCCCCGTCAGCCGCAACCGCGCGCTTGCCGGACGCCGCGCCGAGGCGCTCAAGGCGTACATACAGAAGCGCGTGCCCACGCCCGACGCGCTCTATGAAGTAGTCAACGGCGGCGAGGCCTGGACGGAGCTGCGCGACCAGATTGCCGATGAGCAGTCAGCGTGGCGCGACCAGTTGCTCGACATCATCGACAACGACGCCGACCCCGACCGCCGCGAGCGGCGCATAAAGGCGCTCGACAACGGCCGGGCCTACGACTACCTGAAGGAGCACATCCTCAAGGATCAGCGCAACTCCGGCTACCTGCGCATATATTACGACTACGTGCCCGACACCGCCGCGCGCACCATCAACGACGCCACGGCCCTGATGCGCCAAGGACGCTACGACGAAGCCAAGCAACAGCTGCTCACCGTCAAGGCCGACCCCCGCTCGTGGAACGCCCTCGGCGTGGCTTACTACATGACCGGCGACGAGGACACGGCAACCGCATACTTCCGCAAGTCAGCCGACGTTGGCAACCAGCAAGCCAAGGACAACCTGCGGCAGGCGGAGGAGATAAAAAAGAGGAAGAATTAAGAAGCCTCCCCCAACCCCTCCAAGGAAAGCCTCCCCCAAAACCTCTCCAAGGAAAGCCTCCCCCAACCCCTCCAAGGAGGGGAGAAGAGTGAATAATGGAAAATAAAGAGTGAAGAGAAAAAGTAAAGAGTAAAATCTCCAATACTCCCACGGCGTATTCGGCTTATTCGGCTTATTAGGCTTATCCAGCCCATCCAGCCCATCCAGCCCATCCAGCCCATCCAGCTCATCCGGCTCATTAGCCCCATCCGCCCCATTAGCCCCAAAATAACAAGAACCACAAACTTATAAAAACTTTATTGATTATGAAGAAACTTAACAAATTTGCTTTCATGAGTGCGATAGCACTCGGAGCAGTAGGCTTCACCGCTTGCTCGTCTGACGACGACATCACAAGCGGCCAGAACCCGACGTTTGACGGCGAAAGTGTAAAGACGCAGTTCGCCATCAACATCCCGCGTGCTGGTAAGTCAACCACCCGTATGGGACAGGATGTTGTGCAGGGACAAACAACTCCTATCTTCCGTGGAATGTCTGACATACAGCTTATTCCCATCAAAGTTGGAACAACACCAAGTGGTGCAGGCAATCCAGTTGAAGGTACTAACACATTCCTTGCAAACGCCATAAAACTTCCTAATATAACAGGTGGTGATGATGGTGATGCACATGGTGAATTGATTGACAACAGCAACTCGAAACTTTATACAGACGTAGACGTTCCAGTTGAGACAAACGCATTCCTTTTTTACGGAAAAGCTACAGATAAAGCTGCGGGAACATTGTCAACCGACCAGGTGAACGGTGCGCTGTTGCCGTCTTATGTTACGTCTGGCTTGACGGAAGGTGCACAGGTTAGTACAATACATTTCGACCTGAAAGAAATTATGTCGGCTCAGACGAGTGATGAAACTCAGAAGAAAGCACTTACAGACCTTCTTACTGCGGTGGGAAATGCTGAAGGCAACAGTACTAAATTTATAAGCCTGACAGGTGGTACTGAAGGTTCAATGGAATACTATGCTGACCAGTTCAAGAAACTCAAAGCCGGTTCGGCTAACAGCATCCGTCTCGCCTTGCAAGACCTTTACAATGCAATGGATGTAAGCAGCCCTGTTTCTGAAGACACCTACACTGGTATGAAAGCAGCCATTCAAAGTGCTATCGTTGGTGCAAGCAAAGAAAACTTCAAAACGTCAGGCACATATCCTAACATCACACTTGCTTATGCTGACGATTTCGCAGGAAAAGATTATCCAAGGGACATCGACCTGCCTGATGGAGCTGTTCAGGTAGATTACGCTTCTGATGCTTGGACTTATGTTACAAAATTGGGTGCTGATCCTTCAACCGACAACACGGGTCTTAACGTTGCTTCTTTGGAGAAGTATGCTTATCCTGCGTCTCTCTATTACTGGGTTAACACTTCAATTTCAACGTCAAGCCAGTCACAAGCCAATGCATATAACGGAACTAACGACTGGGCTACTATATTGGGCAAATATACTGACGATAAGGTTGTAGAAGCTACAACCCGCTCAATTGCTATGGATAAGGAAATTAACTATGCCGTAAGCCGCTTGGACGTGAAGGCTGCTTTCACGAACAATGCCATCACAGACAACTACAATGAAAACGTTACTATGCCTACTGAAGGCTTCAAGCTCACTGGCGTCTTGATAGGCGGACAGAAGCAGGTAAATTGGAATTTCCAGACCAATGCCGAAAAGCAGCAGGCAGACGAGATGACAATTTACGACGCAGACATCAAGACGTCTGCCAACGTTGATGTATATGTTAAGCGTGGCACGCAGGAGTTGGTATCGCAAACCCTCGTACTTGAAACAGAAGCCGGAACGGCTGATCAAGCTAAGACTGTGAACTTTGCCCTTGAGTTCGAGAACAACAGCACCGATGAGTTCCAGGGACACGACGGCATCGTTCCTGTTGGCGGCAAGTTTTATCTTGTTGGCATGTTGTCATCAGAAACAACATCTGACAAGAAAGGTGAAAAGCCAATCTTGAAAGTGTTTGAACAGGATAAGTACACAACTGCCAATGTAACCATCAGCAGCTTGAAGAATGCTTACAACTGCGTTCCCGACCTGCGCACTCCGGGTCTTGAGCTTGGTCTTAGCGTAGACTTGACTTGGACAGCTGGTTTGGTTGACGACGTAGAAATTAAGTAATTTTTAGTGAAGAGTGAAGAACGAAGAGTGAAGAATTAAACAGCAAGTAAATGAATTCTTAACTCTTCGTTCTTAACTCTTCACTTACAAACGGGGTGTCGGGCTTTCGTAGGCCCGTCACTCACAATGGGGAATATGTCTGTTCGATAACCGTTAATCTTCGGACGGATGCCCCGGTATTAAAAGCCCCTCCAACCTCCCCAAGGGGAGGCTTTGGCCAGCTTGCTGAAGATGTAAACAGATAAAACATATTATGACAAAACCATTAACCATAAAACAGCCCCACCCAATCTCCCCAAGGAGAGGAGCTTTGTGCAAGCGGATGGGAGCCTCCCCTTGGGGAGGTTTGGTGGGGCTTCTTATTCTTTTCTTGCTCACCTCCTGCATCGATGAAGACCTTTCGCGCTGCGGCGTCAACTATAAGGTGGAGTATGTCGTGCGGCAGAATATGCACGCCGTGCTGCAAGACGAAATCAACAGCGAGCTTGCCACAGCCGCCGAACGGCAGGTGGGGACGCGCTTGGACGAAGCCCTCGCCGGCGTTTATTCAGACATAGCCCACGACCTCGACCTCTCGTTTTACGAAGACCACCGGCTGGCGTGGCACCAGAACACCGTCATCGACGCCAGTTCGGCGCAGCTTACGATATATATGCAACGCGCCGACTACCGCAACCTCGCCTTGGCCAACATGGCGCAAGAGCCGCAAGCGGAACTGACTGGCGCAGACGCTGACACGGAGCTGACGGTAAGCTGCGTGCCCGGCGACACGATAGACAGCCACCGCGCGGGACTGTTCTCGGCGCGCATGGACATGGCCGTGGAGGAGCGCGACCAGACATTCCGCGCCGACCTGTACATGATTAACTCCACCGCCGCGCTCGTAATCAACCGCCAAGGCCTCGCTCCCACAGACATGAAAGCCTGCGTCTGCGACATGGCAGGCTCGTTCGCCGTCAACGACAGCACATATTCGTTCAGCCGCCAGCCCGTTGTGCGCGCGCTGCGCTTCACCGAGGGCGGTTACGACTGCCTCTACGCCACGTCGATGCCGTCACGCGAGGGCACGCCAGGCGCCGACGGCCTCTGGCGTATGAAGGTCTACGTCACGATGGACGGCAAGGTGACGGAGAGCGTCCTCGCCGTCAACGCCCCGCTGCGCGCCGGCGAGGTGAAGATAATCAAGGGCCGGCTCAACCCCGACGGCAGCATCTCGACAGACGAACCTGAAGTAGGCGTTAGCGTGACGCTCGACTGGAAGCCCGGCGGCAGTCACGACGTGGAAATGTAGTTTTTTTAAGTAGTTAAAGTAGTTAGAGTAGTTAAGGACGAATGCTTTTCTTCTGGAGTTTTCTTAGGAGTTAAGGAGTTAAGACGAATGCTTTTCTTCTTAGGAATTAAAGTTGTTAAAGATAAATGCTTTTCTTTTGGAGGTTAAGATGATAAAGCTATTGACCGTTATATCTGCAAGGCGACGACCGGACTGCCCGGCATGGGGCTGGTGCGCTTTTTTGTTGTTCCCGTTGTTCATGGCTTCCTGTTCTTCCGACGACGATGGCGGAAGCGCTGTCGACAACCTCACGACGGTGCAGCTGTATGTCAGCGTGCCCGCCTTGCCTGCCGATGACGGCACGCGCATAGGCGACCCCGGCCAGGATGATGACGAAGACCAGTCGGCGTGGAACACGCTCACTCTGATGTTCGAGTATTTTGATGAAGACGGCACTACTGCTACTGGTGAACGCCATTTGTACACGATAACCGCAGGCCAGTTTAACAGCTTGCCGTCACTTAGCGAAAACGAAAATATAAAGCGCGTCACTCTGCCTATGACTGAAGGCCGTGTCAAGGTCTACGGCGTGACTTACAGCGATGACGCGGGGCAAGACATTAAAACGCAGACGGACGAATGGGCGGGCGGCAGCGAGCTGCAAGACCTGACTATATCTAACGACTACGCAAATGGCGACCAAGCCGAGCGTGCAAAATACCTTAGCGTCGCTACCGGTTTTTATGACGAAAACAAAGACGGCAACCCCGACATATTTAATATAGAGACGGTAATCTCCGGCGATTTGGGCGGCAGCATACCCGTGATGACGCTTACGCGATTGGCGGCGAAGATAGACATACAGTGGGACGCACGCGAAGCCTATGGCAGCGGATATTCTGACGTAAAAGTGACAGACTTTACATTCTCCGGCGACGATGCAAGCGTAACCGGAAGCGGCAGCGGACGGCTCTTTCCGTCGCTATATGAGGGCAGTGTAAAACTGTCCGGCTCAAAGACATTCGTCAACCAAACGCCCATCAGCCAGCGTAACGGCCGCGTTTACCATTATGTCTATCCCGACGGGGTAAGTACGCCGAAGGTGAAGTTCAGTATTGATGCGACGGATAAAGACGGTGTTAGTGAGAAGAGATATTACACGTTCACCTTTAACGCTGCGCTGAAAAAAGCCACTTGGTATAAGATAAGGACATTTATAAAAGGTTTTACAAACCAAAAAACAGAAATAACGATAACGCACGAGGGACCGGGCGGCGAAGCCGTGACTACGGAATAGGGGAAGTTGGTGTGAATGCCCGCTGAAAGCTCCCATTCATAAAGTAGTTAAAGGAAGCCCCTTCCCAACCTCCCCAAGGGGAGGAGAAAAGACAACTGTCTTGCCGGTAACGTTTACTAAAGTGAAAGTATGACGGCGGGCGGATATTCATTAAGTAAAGCGTCTATGGCGTTCGGTCAAAACATCGGACGGCACCAACGGCCTTGCAAAAGATGCCCTTTCGCCTTGCAAAACGTGCCAAACGGCGGGGCAAAAGATGCCCTTTTACAAGGCCGTTGGTAAGGTCTTGACAGTCAATGAGATACAAAACAAGGATTTTAACGATAAAAGTACGATGATAAATACTTTGCGCACACTTTACATATTGATTACATTTGCGCTGCTGCCGGCCTTCGCCGCAGCGCAGGGAACAAGGTATTTTGTAACCCTTGAAGCCGACGGAACCCTTGACGGCTTGTCGTGGGACAAGGCCACGACGCTGGCCGCCGCCTTGACCAAGGCCGGGGCGAACGACGAGATATGGTTGAAAGGCTATGCCGAGCCTGACGCATACGAAAAAATATATTATGTGTCTGATAAGTCAGGCTACACCCTCAAGTCCGGCGTGAGACTTTACGGAGGTTTTAAGGGCGATGAGACATCAACAGACCAGCGCGAAGTCGTTGACGGCAAGGCCTACCGTATGCAATACCGGACGGTGATTTCCGGCGATAAAGATAGAGACGACGCCAGAGACGCCACAAGCCTCATCTTTCCCGGAAATGACACCCGTGACGACAACGCCGTGCACGTGCTGACGCTTGAAATGAAGCCCGACGGGACGAACGTCAACAACTGGGCCACCGTGGTTGATGGCGTAACCATCGCCGGCGGGCACGCCGAGGCCGGTAAGGGCGGCGGAATATATATAACAGGGGATAACGACAACGGCAACAACAACGGCGGCCGCTATATTCTGCGCCGCTGCTTCTTCATAGGCAACTACGCTGCCGAGGGCGGCGCGCTTTATGTGGAGAGCACGGTGAAAAATGTCGGCGGCACGTGCCTCATCGACCGCTGCGGCTTCTTCAACAACGCCGCCGGCACGCGCGGCACGGTGGCCAACGCCGGTGGTGCTGTGTATCTCGCCGGGGCGGGCACGATTGTTAACTCCGCCATATTCAACAACGAGAACGGGGGTGTGAGGATAACCGACGGCAACGACGACGCAGCCGTGGTTAACTCAACCGTCACACGCAACACGGGTTCGGGTATCGACGGCAAGGACAAGACCGTCAACAACACCGTTATCTGGGGCAACT
>CALUGU010000002.1 GCA_944320255.1 uncultured Prevotella sp.
TGAACAAGGCCGTCATCGACCGCCGAATGGGCATACTGCGCGCCGAGGGCATAGAGTTTAAATTCAACCAAGAGATTGACGTGGAGCACCTGCCCGACGGTTTCGACGCTTACGTCATAGCCACGGGCACGCCTGAGGCGCGAGACCTCGCCATTCCGGGGCGCGACCTGAAGGGCGTACACTTCGCCCTCGACATGCTGGCGCAGCAGAACCGAGTGCTGGCCGGGGCCGAGATAAAGCCCGGCGAGCTTGTGAACGCCAAGGGGAAGGACGTGCTCGTAATCGGCGGCGGCGACACCGGCAGCGACTGCATAGGCACGGCCCACCGCCAGGGATGCCGCAGCGTGACGCAGATAGAAATAATGCCCAAGCCGCCCGTTGGCCCCGACGACCCGCAAAACCCGTGGCCGGCATGGCCGAGGACGCTGAAAACAACGTCGAGCCACGAGGAGGGATGCACGCGGAGGTGGAACATCAACTCGCTGCGCTTCGTCGGCAAGGACGGCAGAGTAGTCGGCGTGGAGGTGCAGGAGGTTGAGTGGAAGCCCAACCCGGAGGGCGGACGCCCCGTGATGGAGCCTGTGGGCAAGCCCGAAGTGATAAAGGCGGACATGGTGCTGCTGGCGATGGGCTTCCTGAAACCCCGGCAACCGCAGTTCGCCGAAAACGTATTCGTGGCGGGCGACGCCGCCAACGGGGCGTCGCTCGTAGTCAGGGCGATGGCGAGCGGGCGCGACGCTGCGGCGCGTGTGGACAAGTTCCTCGCCGCCGCCAACGCCTGACAGCCGCCAACGGCGGGCTGCCGGCACGGCGTTTCGGCGCAAGCCCGTAAACGCCTGATAATCAGTGTCTTTACAACTTGTCGTCTTTTAGCTTCCAAAAAGCCGTCTTTTACACGCTAAAAGACGGCTTTTTGCATTGCGTTTTGCCGCAAAACGGAATTCGTCCGCAAATTGTTTGTATGATAAGAAAATAAAAGATACATATAAAAACAATGCGAAACGCCGTCCTTGTAGGGGAATAATTAGCTTAACGCTGACCTTTGGTTCATTAGTCCGCACGCTCTGAAAGAGCGTTTAAACACCTGAATGTCAACGGAATACGTTTCTATCGAAACGTGCGGGCATAATAAATTATGCCCCTACAAGGGATGTATTCAGCTTGTGTTTAATTTCAAAAAACAATGTTATGCCATCCAAAAGGTTTGCGGATGAACCCAAATCGCCCGCAAACGCGCCACCGCAAGGCGTGTAACAAAATGTAGGTATCGCCGCAGGATACCTACATTCAGGTATCACGAAGCCGCCGGAAACCGCGGTGGAGACCGTCTGTGGAAAAACAGGACAATGCATTTCGCATTCCGAACACACCGCACTGCGCCAGCCGCCGGTGTCATACCCATTTGTTGTTAGACGCCGGGCTGCGCGCCGTGCGCACTTTTTACCGATTTTTAAGTATTGCTAACATTTTGCATTTCCGCTACCTTTGCAACGGAAATGACGACGACCAATAACTTAAAAACGTGATAAATGAATAAGGTTAAGACAATGTTTTCACTCTGCACGGCAGCCCTCTGCATGGCCGCCGGCACGGCGCAGGCGCAAGTTTCGGCGGCCGACAGCGTGTATGAGCACGCCAAGGGCAACCGCCTCAGCGTAGGCGGATACGGCGAACTGACGTATTCGCGCAACTTTTACAGCGACAACCCCTTCCGTTACGCCAACCCCGGCTATTACAAGAACGACCCGTCGCACGGACGCTTCGACATCCCCCACGCCGTGGTTTACCTCGGCTACGACTTCGGCAAGGGCTGGAGCGTGGGCATGGAGATTGAGTTCGAGCACGGCGGCAGCGGCGGCGCGATAGAGAAGGAGGCCGAGGAAGGCGGCGAATGGGAGGCCGAGACCGAGAAGGGCGGCGAGGTAGAGCTTGAGCAGTTTTGGGTTCAGAAGTCGTTCGCCGACTGGGCCAACATCCGCTTCGGCCACATCGTGCTGCCCTTCGGACTTACCAACGCCCACCACGAGCCGCTCAACTTCTTCACCGTCTACCGCCCCGAAGGCGAGCGGACGATAATCCCAAGCACTTGGCACCAGACGGGCATATCGTTCTGGGGCCGCGCCGGCGACTTCCGTTACGAGCTTCAGTTCACTGGAGGACTTGACGCAATGTTCTTCGACCGCACCTACTGGATAGGCAAGGGGGCGCAAAGCCCGTGGGAGTTCGAGGTGGCCAACAAGTTCGGACTTCTCGCCCGCATCGACAACTACACCGTGCCCGGCCTGCGCCTGGGCCTAAGCGGATACTACGGGAAAGCGATGCACAACACGTTCCCGCACGACCTGGAGAACGACGGCAACCGATACAAGGACGTGGAGGGCAACGTATGGCTCGGCTCGTTCGACTTCACGTACAACGCCCACAACTGGATCGCCCGCGGATACGCCGACTACGGCTACGTGAGCGATGCCTCGGCGATAAGCGCGATAAAGGCCAACCAGTCGTCGGGCACGTCGCCTTACCGCAAGACCGCTTTCGGCTCGCACGCCGTGGCGGTAAGCGTAGAGGCGGGTTACGACATATTCTCGCAGATACACAAGCTGCGCCGCACGGGCCAGAAGCTCTATGTCTTCGGCCATTACGAGTACTACGACTCTTACGTCAACAACGCCACGAACACCTACACCAACAAGCAGATAGTGGCGGCGGGCGTCAACTACTACCCCATTCCGCAGATAGCAATCAAGGCGGAGTACAACCACCGCTTCCTGAAAAGCCAATACAACGACGAGCCGGCGCTCAACATAGGCGTGGCTTACGAGGGCTTCTTCCTCTAAACGGCGGCGCACTGACGCGAAACAATCACAAACCTATAACCAATAACAACAAAAATGAAAAGAATAACTAACATTTTCGCGACGCTCCTGATGGGCGCCCTGGCCGTGACATCGTTCACGGCGTGCAGCGACGACGACGACTTCACGCTCGGCGGAGACAAAGACAACCCCACGGTGGGCAACAAATGGACAGGCATACAGGCCGAAATGTGGGACGTGGCCAACCAATACGTCAACCAGGTGGTGTTCCCCACGTATAAAAATCTTGCCGCCAGCGCCGACGACTTGTACGAACAGGCCGTCAACATGCAGCAGAAACACGACGCCGGAACACTGACCGACGGCGACGTCGAGGCAGCATGCGAGGCGTTCAAGGCCGCCCGCGAGTACTGGGAAAAGAGCGAGGCGTTCCTCTACGGGGCTGCCACCGACTACAATCTCGACCCGCACATGGACTCGTGGCCGCTCGACCAAGGGCAGATGGCGGACTTCATGTCGAACCCGACGATGGTTGCCGGACTGTACAGCGACGACCCGATAGCCTTCGTCAACCAGAACAACGCCAACTTCGACACGGCCCTCGGCTTCCACGGACTTGAGTTCGTGCTCTTCCGCGACGGCGCTCCGCGCAAGGCTTCGGTGTTCGACGGCAATGAAGACCACCCCAGCTTCGCCAACAAGCCGGCAGTGAAGTGCGCCGACGAGCTGGCCTTCCTCGTGGCTGTTGCAGGCGACGTGCGCGACAACTGCTACCGCCTTGAGGTGTCATGGCTCGGCCTCCAGGCCGACGCCACCCACCAGGCCCGCGTCGCCCAGCTTGGAGTTAAGACCCACGCGCTCGACGACAACGGCTATTTCTACGGCGCGGACATGCTCCTGGCGGGCACTGACGGCAGCTCATACGCCTCGATCAACGCCGCGCTTGTCACCCTCGTGGGGGCTTCGGGATGCGGAAACATCGCCAACGAGGTGGCCAGCCAGAAGATAGGACAGGCTTACCGCGTGGCCACGGGCGCGCCTTCGCTCGACCCGAACGAGCCTGACGCCATCGACTACATCGAGTCGCCGTACAGCAAAAGGTCGTACATAGACTACCGCGACAACATCTACAGCATCAAGAACAGCCTTTACGGCAACATCGACCAGGCACAACCCAACTCGAAGTCGGTGATGACTTTCCTCCGCGACAACGGCTACGAGGGTGCTGAAGACTTGCAGGCCGCGCTCGACGAGGCCATCAACAAGCTGACGGCTTGCGTCAACAGCGGCATCGCCTTCGTAGATGATCCGGGCCACCAGCAGGCCGGCGACGCCATGGAAGCCGTCGATGCGCTGAACGACCAGCTGACAGCCGCGGCGCAGTGGATTGAGAAACAATGACAAAGAGACTGCCAGCAGCATAAGGAGCGGCGGCAACCGCCGCTCCACGCTGCCGCCAAGGAATTGAAGACAATAGCTTCGCCGCCTGCGGGGCTATTGCCTTTCCCTATATAACAGACACTTGGCGGGAAAACGGTTTCAGACACTTATTCACCAAAAACATTATAATATGAAAAAGATTTTTTATCCTTTGGCTCTCGCTTCAGCCATCCTTTCGCTGTCGGCTTGCACCGATGACGACACCACGACGCTAAGCGCAGAGACCGACGCGAACTACGTAGGCACGGCGCAGGGCGTCTTCACGGCCGATGAATGGTATCCGGGCGGCAAGCTCGGAACCACCGAGAACGTGCTGGCCGGATGCTACGAGGACGAGACTCCGGCAACTGAAGCCCAGGGACTGATGGACGAGTTCAACGAGGGCGAGATGATTTTCGAGCGCAGCTTCACGGTGAACACACAACCGTTCAAGGGCTTAGGCCCGGCCAGCACGCGCCGCTCATGCTTAGACTGCCACCCAAGCTACGGGCACGGCAAGCGTTTCGACACGTACACCACGGCCTACGGCAACGGCAACGGATACCTGCTGGTAATCTACCATCCGCTGACTCCCGGCTATAACGACGGCCCTTACATCAGCGAGGTGACGGCAATGCCGCAAACGCAGGCCGTGTCGCCCTTCCTGCCGCCTATCGACGAGAGTCAGATACAGATGCGCTGGGACAAGGTGACAGCGATGGAAAGCGGGCTGCCGCTTGAGTTCCCCGACGGCGAGAAGTACGAGCTTATCTACCCGGAGCTTAGCATCCCGCAGACGGCTTTCAACACTTCGCCGAAGCCGGAGGACATCGAGATACGCCTCGAATCGACAATCGGCATCATCGGCACGGGTCTCCTGGACGCCATCGAGGAGGAGGACATCCGCCAGCAGTACGCCGAGACGGCGGCGTATTACGCCGAGCAGGGCAAGGACGTGAGCGAATACGTCAACCCGCAGTTCTGGGATGCGGCGGCGGGTGACTTCGCCGCGGGGGCGTGGTACACCACGTTCGGCAGCGCGGGACGTATGGCTGACGGTTCGCCCGGCGCCTCAAGGATGGTCAAGAGGTTCACTTACGCCCTGACGCGAGCCACGCTGCAAGACGGGCCTGGGGCCAACGCCGTGTGGAACATCACCAACGTGAGCCGCCCCGACCGCCCGAAGCTCTACACCACGGACGCCTGGGCGAAGGCCATGTCGGAAAACACTGACGTAATCAACGCCATCAAGAAAGACCCGACGTCGCCTTACTACGCCGACACGGAGGAAGGGATAAGGGAACGAGTGGCCAACCTGCTAAGCCCGAACACCAACCAGTTTGACAACCAGTGGCACAACTTCGAGCCTGACATGACGACCGACCAGTTCTACGCCCTTATGGTGTGGCACCGCGGACTGTCGATACCGCGCGCCCGAAACCTGAACGACCCGCAGGTGCAGCGCGGCAAGCAGCTGTTCATGGAGATGGGTTGCGCCGCGTGCCACCGCCCGTCTTGGACTACCGGCGACGACAATTACTGGACTCCCGAATGCATCGCCGACCGTCCGCTGCCGCGCTACCAGAACCAGAAGATATGGCCGTACAGCGACATGATGCAGCATAAGCTCTACATGAAGAACGACATCCACGGCTCGTGGTGCCGCACGACGCCGCTCTGGGGACGCGGACTCTCGCGCGTGAACACCGGCGCGGAGGACCGCCTGCACGACTGCCGCGCGCGCAACGAGGTGGAGGCCATCATGTGGCACGCCTACAGCAAGAAGAGCCACGCTTACGACTCGGCCCTGAAATTCTACAACTTGAAGAAGGAGGACAGGGACGCCGTGGTGAAGTTCTTGCAGTCGATATAGGAAGCACCCACATCAACAGCACCCGACACCACCCCAACCCTCCCGAAGGGAGGGAGCTTAGTATGCTTTTGTTGGTTAGGCGGGGCGTATCCGGCCCATTGGGCTTATTCGGCTCATCCTGCCTATTTGCCCATCAGGCTAATTGGGCTGATTTAGCCTATCATACTCTACTGATTATCAACAACTTACAAACAGCGTTGCAAAAGGCCACCTTTTAGGCTCTAAAAGGTGGCCTTTTACAGGCTAAAAGACGGCCTTTCGCAACGCCGTTTGTATCCTTTTACAAATTAATAAATAACAAGCAATTCAATAAAAACAATGACGAGACATATCAAACTCCCTCCCTTCGTGAGGGCGGGGGTGGGTGTTGGGAAGGCCTGGACCGGCAGCGGATTGCTTAAGACGTGCGTTTCCATCCTCTACATCCTGATTATCGCCGCGATGGCCGCGGCCACTTTCATCGAGAAGTGGCACGGCACCGGCTTCGCCCGCGCCGCCGTTTACTCGGCGTGGTGGTTCACGGCGTTGTGGGCCTTGCTTGCAGCCGCCGGCGTGGCTTACATCATCAAGAGGCGCGTGCGCCGCCCGTCGGTCGTCGCGCTGCATCTCGCGCTGGTGCTGATACTCGCCGGCGCGCTGGCCACCCACGTGTCGGGCCGTCGCGGCACGGTGCACCTGCGCAGCGGAGTGCCTGTAAGCAAGTGGACGGTTGACGGCGGCGAACGGGGCGGCGAAGAGCGCGAGCTGCCGTTCACGATGACGATGAAGAAGTGCGAAGTGGTCTACCACGAGGGCACGGAGGCCGAGGCCGACTACGTTACGGTGTTCACCGTGGCCGACGGCGGCGGCGAGACGGTGGGCCGCGTGTCGATGAACAACATCTACAGGCGCGGCGGCATGCGCTTCTACCAGGCCTCGTTCGACCGCGACATGCTCGGCAGCACGCTCGCCGTCAACTGCGACCCTGCGGGCATCCCGCTGACTTACGCTGGCTACCTGCTGCTGTTCGTCTCGCTGCTGTGGGCCTTGGCCGACCCGCGCGGGGCTTACCGCCGCCTCTTGCGCAGCCCGCTGCTGAAGCGAGGCGCGCTTGTGCTGGCGTGCGCGGCGTGCTTCGCGCAGAACGCCGGGGCGGCCGGCGTGCTGCCAGAGGAGACGGCAGAGAAGTTCGGCAGGCTGTACATACTCTACAACAACCGCGTCTGCCCGTTGCAGACGTTCGCCGTTGACTTCACGAAAAAGCTCTGCGGAAGCGCGGAATACAAAGGCTACACGGCTGAACAGGTGCTCACGGGCTTCATATTCTACGGCGACGAATGGTGCGCCGAGCCTGTAATCCGCCTGAAGGCGGGGCCTCTGCGCGAGACGTTGCAGCTGCCGAGGATGTGCTCCGTGAACACGTTTTTCAACAGTGTGATGGGCGGATACATCCTCGGCCCTTACGTCCGGGAGTATTACCAGGGGCAGGACGACAAGTTCCACAAGCAGGTGGCCGACGTTGACGACCGCCTGATGATGATCATGTCGCTGCGGCGCGGCACGCCGCTGAAGGTGTTCCCCGTGACCGCCGGCGGCAAGACAACGTGGCACTCGCCCACCGACGACCTCACGGGCGCGCCCCTTGACAGCCTCCACCGCAAGTACGTGCAGAACGTCTTTTCGCTGATTTACCAGGAAGTGCTGGCCGGGCGCACGGCAAATGTTGACGCCATACTCGACAAGATGCTGAAATACCAGCGCGCGAACGGCGGCGCGTCACTGCCCGCAGACGTGCAGGTGAAGGCCGAAAGGGTGCTCAACGCCGTGCCGTTCGCCACGGTGCTCTTCATGGTCAACCTCTCGGCGGGGCTTCTGTTGGTGGTTCTGGCTGTTTATTTCATAGTAAAAGAAGATTGGAACAACGGGAGAACTGGGAGTAACGAGAGAACTGCGAGAGTGGCAAACGCCGCCGGCCCCACTCTTCTCGCCCTCTCTTTCACGGCTCTCACGGCGTGCCTCGCCCTGCGCTGGACGGCCTCCGGGCGCGTGCCCATGGCCAACGGATACGAGACTATGCTCGTGCTTGCCTGGGCGGTGATGCTCGCCGCTCTCGCCGCCTGCCGCCGTTTCCGCATCATTGCGCCGTTCGGGCTGCTGGCGTCGGGCTTCTTCCTGCTGGTGTCACACATCAGCGCGATGGATCCGCAGATAACCCACGTCATGCCGGTGTTGCAGTCTCCGCTGCTTAGCGTCCACGTCTCGGTCATCATGATGTCGTTCGCCCTGCTCTCGCTTACGTTCGTCTGCGGCGTGACTGCGCTGGTTTTATCCGCCGTCAAGGGCAAAGGCTCCGTTTCGGCAACCGCAGAAACGGAGCAGCTTGCGCTGCTCTCGCGCCTCATGTTGCACCCCGCCGTGGCGTTGCTTGCCGTCGGCGTGTTCGTCGGGGCGGTCTGGGCGAACGTCTCCTGGGGCTCTTACTGGAGCTGGGACGCCAAGGAAACGTGGGGCTTGATTACCCTCCTGGTCTACGCCGTGGCCGTCCACGACGCCTCGTTGCCCTTCCTCCGCCGCGCCAGAGGCTACCACTTGTACATGGTCTGCGCCTTCCTGACTATCATAATGACGTATTTCGGGGTGAATTATTTCCTCGGCGGCATACACTCTTACGCTTAATCAATTAGAATTTAAAGAAGTCAGAGAAGTTAAAGGAGTTAAAGACAATAGCGTTCTTGTTTGCGTAAATATTAAAACAAGACATTTGTCTTTAACTCCTTTAACTTCTCTGACTTCTTTAAATTCTAAAAATTGAGACACTCCCGCGCTTCTTCCACGCTGAAACCACGGCTCATGGCGAACCTTATCAGCTTGCATTCAAGCTCGTAGTCGCTGCCGGCCTTCACGGTTCTCATCTTCGCTTGCAGCAACGGACGCAGCGTTTCGATGTACGTTTCAGGGTCGATTTCGTCAAGGACGCGCGCCGAAATGTCGGCGGGAATGCGCTTCATATACAACGCCTGTTCCACTTTGCGGCGTCCCCACTTGTTCTGCCGTATCTTGTCTCGCACGAAGAAGCGGCAATAACGCTCGTCGTCAATGAAGCGTTCAGCCGTAAGACGCTCCACGACACGCCGCCGCACGTCCTCCGGGAGTTCCCATTTCCTCATCTTCTCGGTCATCTCATAGGTGCAGTGTTCAGCCCTGGCGCACGCCGCCGAGAGCTTTTGGTAGGCTTGTTCTTCGGTCATCATCGTTTTGAATTAAGAGTTAAGAATTAAGAATTAAGAAAAAATGCACCGCCCGCAGAATAGTTTACCTTGCATATTTTCTTAACTCTTAACTTTTAATTTTTAACTTAGCAAAGCGCACTTTGCCGTAACTGTCCTCAATGAGGCACACGTCCGCGAAGCCGGCTTGGCGCGCCTCGGCGGCCACGAGTTCTGCGGTCAGGGGGTTAAGCTCGAAGTACAGCGCGCCGCCGGGGCGCAAAGTCTTGGCCGCATAGCGGATTATCGGCGTGTAGAAGCGCAGCGGATCGCGGTTGGGAACGAACAAGGCGCAGGCCGGTTCATGGCCGAGCACGTGCTCCTCCATGTCCTTTTTCTCCTTGTTTAATATATAAGGAGGGTTGCTTACGATGACGTCCCAGCGGCGGTCGGTGCACCAGAGGTTGAGTATGTCGTGGCGTTCAACGATGATGTCGATGCGCTTCTTGGCGGCGTTTTCACTCGCCACGTCGAGCGCGTCGGGCGAGTTGTCCCAGGCATGGACGCGGTTTGCGGGCATCAAGTCTTTCAATATCAGGGCTATGCAGCCGCTGCCAGTGCCTATGTCAACGATGTCGAGGCCCTCGTGTGAGCCGCAGTCGTCTATCACGATGTCGCAAAGCTCGCCGGTTTCAGGGCGCGGGATGAGCACGCCGGGGCGCACGCCGACGTACATCCAGCCGTGTTTGCCGCCAAACTCGGCCAGTCCCACGGCATACTGCACGGGCGTCCCTTCGCCCACGTTGAAAAGAATGGCGAAGAGCTTTGGCTGCAGTTCGGGCGTCAGGCACTCAAGACCGTCGGCGAGGAAGTCGGTTTTCTTGATGTGAAACACAACCTCCATCACGTAATACACTATGGCGTGGGCCTCTCCCTCGCCGTATCTTGCCACGAGCATGTGCCACGCGCGGCTGTTATACAGGGTGTTGTCCATCTTCGTTTTTTTGTTTTTTCTTCGGCATACGGCCGTCCTTCCGCAATGCCTCGGTGATGATCCATTGCAGCTGACCGTTGATTGAGCGGAACTCGTCGGCAGCCCATTTCTCTATGGCGGCCATCGTTTCGGCGTCAACCCGCAGCACGAAGCTCTTTGTATTGTTTTCTTTCTTCATTGCAGACACGTTCGGTTTAACAGCTAAAAAGCGTCTTTCGCCCAGCCGTTTTCAGTCAGTTGCCTACGGTATTCGGGCGAACGGTAATAGCGGTAGAAATTGGCGAAGTCGCGGCAGACGCCTATCAGCAGAACCACGAGCAGCAAAGCCCATGATTTCAACTTGCCGATGAAAGCGGCGTAAAGCCCGTCGATGCCGTCGAAAACGAGCGTAACGACGAACATACCGACGGCATAAGCCACAAAATCGACGCCCGCCGAGGCGAGCACGAACCCCCAGCGGCTGCGCAGGTAGAGGCGGTTGTACCACGTGCCGAGAGTGATTTGACGGTGCAAAGGCCTACGGCGGAACTTCCAATAATACACGCCGAAGCCTGCAAGCACGGCGAAGAATAAGCCACCGAAGACGCAACCAGAGAGTGCATCGTGGCCGTCAACCACGGCGGACACCACAGCCACGGCCACCATCACAAGCCCGACGGCGGTGTAAACCTTGCCTTCAAGCACGGGCGAGCACGTATATTTAACAATGTGCGCACCTCCGTAATTCCTTCTGAAAAATCCCATATCGCCTTTGTTTACTGTAAAATCAATACCAATCCACCTCCTCGCGCGACGCCACGGGCGAACGGTAATACTCGCGGAAGTCTACATATCGGCGCACAACGCTGTAAAGCATACAGATGAGCAACCAGCCCAACGCCGTGACGATATGGCGGACGCTGCCTGAAAACGTCGCCTCATCATCGTCGAAAAACAGCGTGAGCACGGCTACCAAGGCCGAGTAACCGACAACGACGGCCACAAAACCCACGGGCACGAACCACCGGCCGAGGCGCAGGTAGGCCTTATGCCACACGTCGCCGAGCGTAACGTTGCGCTCCACGGCGCCCTTACGGATGAAGAGGTTGTAAAGTCCGCCGAAGACTATGATGGCCAGCACTGCGTAAGACACAATCTCGCTGGTGCCCACCCACTTCCCTATCTCGTGGCAGCGGAGCAGCCACAGGGCCGTCATGGGCAGACCGAACAGCACGTCTACACGCCCCGACACCTTCGGGTCGGTGCTGAAAGACATCAGCTTCTTCTTCGACTTTTTACGTCTGAAAACAGCTTTCAAATCAATCATCATAATATCTTGATTATCAACATATTACAAACGGCGTTGTAAAAAGCCGTCTTTTAGCCTGTAAAAGACGGTCTTTTGCGATGCAAGAGACGGCTTTTCGCAACGCCGTTTGCCAGTTATCGGAGAACGGGGAGGCTTGCGACGCGCCACGCATACACAACAACCGCATCGTGACAACGCAGGAACAACGCCGCGGCGTCAGCCCAATTATGAATTACGAATTGTGCATTATGAATTATCTTCCAGCCCAATTATGAATTATGAATTATGTATTGTGCATTACGCATTAAATCAATGATTTAAAGTGCCTGTGTTGACCACCGGCTGGGCCGTGTCGTCGCCGCAGAGCACCACGAGGAGGTTGCTCACCATGGCCGCCTTCTTGTCCTCGTCAAGCTCAACCACAGCCTCGGCGGAGAGCTTGTCGAGAGCCATCTTCACCATAGATACCGCACCCTCGACAATCTTCTCGCGTGCGGAGATTATCGCCGTGGCCTGTTGGCGGCGCAGCATCACGGCCGCAATCTCCGGCGCATACGCCAAGTAGTTGATGCGCGCCTCAACGACCTCGATGCCGGCCATCGTCAGCCGCTCGTCGATCTTGGCCTCAAGCTCCTTGTTAATCTCGTCGCTGCCGCCGCGGAGGGTAAGCTCCTCGCCCTCAAGTTCGCCGTCGTCATAGGCGTACTGGCCGGCAACCTGGCGCAGGGCGGCCTCCGACTGTATGCGCACGAACTTCTCAAAGGCGTTCATTATGTTGGCCGTCTTCGCCCCGGCGGCGGCAGCGTCGGACGCGGCCTTTGACTCCGCCATCGTCTGCGCGTCGATGTCGAACATCGCCTTGTACGTGTCTTTCAGCTTCCACACGAGCACCATGCCAATCATCACGGGGTTGCCCGTCTTGTCGTTCACCTTTATCGGCTCGGCGTCAAGGTTGCGGGCGCGCAGCGAGAGCTTCTTAGCCGAGAGGAAGGGGTTCACCCAATGATACCCCGCACGGGTGAACGTG
The DNA here is from genome assembly GCA_944320255.1 of uncultured Prevotella sp. Taxonomy (GTDB): domain Bacteria; phylum Bacteroidota; class Bacteroidia; order Bacteroidales; family Bacteroidaceae; genus Prevotella. Next base: position 12,603 of record CALUGU010000002.1, read on the forward strand.
CCGCGGTACTTGCCGAAAAACATCATCACGCGGGCCTCGCCCGGCTCTATGAGCATAAAGCCCCCGCTGACGAAGAAGTTGGCGAACACCAGCACGCCGCCGACCGTCCCGGCCGCGGCAGCCGCGCCACCGTCAAACGAAACGCAGGCAAGCACGATGAGCGCGATGCCCACGGCGTACATAAGCAGGTTGAAAACGAGCATCCAAATGCCGTTAAGCGTGCGTCCTGAAAACGCAAATTCCTGGTTTTCCATAATCTTTACGTGTTTTGATTAATGTCTTCTATGATATTATTTTGATATTACAAAGATATGCAAATATATCGTTCGGCGCATCAACAGGGCGCAGGTTTTTGCAAACTTTAACATTAGACATCCCATCATAAATTATGAATTATGAATTATGAATTATGAATTAAAACTATTTTTGCAGTATGGAACAATACGAAATCGACAGTATTTACATGCGCCGCTGCCTGCAACTGGCACGCAACGGACTGCAAAACGCCAAGCCGAACCCGATGGTTGGGGCGGTGATAGTGAGCCGCGACGGGCGGATAATAGGTGAAGGGTACCACGTGAGGTGCGGCCAGGGACACGCCGAGGTGAACGCCTTCGCCTCGGTGAAGCCTGAAGACGAGGCTCTGCTGCCGTCGGCCACGATGTACGTGAGCCTTGAGCCGTGCGCCCATTATGGCCGCACGCCGCCCTGCGCCGACCTTATCGTAAGGAAAGGCGTGCGCCGCGTGGTGGTGGGTTGCATCGACCCGTTCGCCAAGGTGCAGGGTCTCGGCGTCAAGAAGCTGCAAGACGCCGGCGTGGACGTAACCGTGGGCGTGTTGGAACGCGAGTGCCTGGAGCTTAACAAGCGGTTCGTCACCTTCAACGAGGCACGAAGGCCGTATGTTCTCGTGAAGTGGTGCCAGACCGTCCGCGGCTTCATCGACGACGTGGGCAGGCCGGCGATGCTGTCAACGCCGTTCACCCAGATGCTCTCGCACAAGCTGCGGGCCGAGTATGACGCCATACTCGTAGGCCGGGTGACGGCGGAGCGCGACAAGCCGCGCCTCAACGTGCGCCACTGGAGCGGGCCTGACCCGCTGCGGATTGTCATCGACCGCAACAACCCCTTCGACCCATCGGCCGACTTTTCGCGCCCCATAGTGCCGCAGGTGCTGAAATATCTGTACGACAAGGGCGTGCAGAGCCTCATCGTGGAGGGCGGGGCGAAGACGATACAGGGGTTCTTCGACTGTCCGAAAAGCTGGGACGAGATACGCGTGGAGACATCGCCGCAGGAGCAAATACTGACCGGAACGCGCGCGCCAAGGCTGCCGGAGAACGCCAGCTTGGTGAGAAGCGAGAGGTACGGCGGCAACGAAATAAGGTGGTACAGGAACGAACTGCCCAGGCTCGCAGGCTACTACCCAGAGTCATACGAGGTGAAAGACTGACGCCCTTGTCGCCGCCCTGTAATCGCTTGACTGTCAGGCTGTTTGCAAAGGCCATCTTTTACACGCTAAAAGATGGTCTTTTGCGTTGCGATTTGCCGTAAATCGCACGGCGTTTTGCCGTCTCTTGCAAAGCCGCCGACAACCGTATGACTGAAAAAAACGGCGCGGCGGGGATGCGCAGAGCCGTTTTTTTCATTATTTTTGCATCATCATTAGACTAAAGACAAAGGTAAGAGGATGGAAATAAACTACAAAATACAGTTCCCCGAAATGATGAAGGGGAAGAAGATACTCTACGTGCACGGCTTCGCCTCGTCGGGACAGTCGGGCACGGTGGCGAAAATCCGCGAGATGCTTCCCGGCGCAACGGTCATAGCCCCCGACCTGCCCGTACACCCGGAGGAGGCCATCGCCCTGCTCAAGGACACCTGCGAGGCCGAACGCCCCAACCTCGTCATCGGCACGTCGATGGGCGGGATGTACGCCGAAATGCTCTACGGCTATGACAGGATATTAGTGAACCCGGCGTTCCAGATGGGCGAGACGATGCTCAAGCACGGAATGGTGGGCAAGAACACGTTCCTCAACCCGCGGCAGGACAGCGTGCAGGAGTTCATAGTAACCAAGGCTCTGGTGGAGGAATACAAGGAGGCGACGGCCCGGTGCTTCTCCGCCGTGACGCCGGAGGAGCGCGACAAGCGCGTCTACGGCCTGTTCGGCGACGAAGACCCGGTGGTGCACACGATGGACATCTTCACCGAACATTACCGCAACGCCGTCAGCTTCCACGGCGAGCACCGCATGAACGACAAGATACTGCTGCACTCCGTCATCCCCGTAGTGCGCTGGATTGACGACCGCCAGGAGGGCCGCGCGCGACCGATAGTCTACATCGGCATCGACGCCCTGCGCGACGCCCGCGGCAACCAGCAGTCGAGCGCGATGAAGGCGTACACCTTCCTGCTTGAGTTTTACGACGTCTACATCGTAGCCCCGTCGCCCACGAACGCGCCGGACTACGTGGCGGGCGTGGCCGAATGGGCGCAGCGGACGGTCAACGTGCCGGCGTGGAACCACGTGGTGTTCACCAACCGCAAGGACCTTCTTTACGGCGACTACCTCATCGACCCGTCAGACGACTTCGGGGCGGCCGACTTCGTTGGCACGCGCGTGCGCTTCGGCGACGACACTTTCAAGACGTGGGAGGAGATAATAGAGTTCTTCGGCAGGCTGGGAGGACAGTGAGCAAATTAAAAATGAACAATTAAAAATGAATAATGAATAATCTGTCGATGGTTGAATGAACAATTAAAAATGAATAATGAATAATCTGTCGATGGTTGAATGAACAATTAAAAATGAATAATGAATAATTTGCCAATGATTGAATGAACAATCTAAGAATAAACAATGTACAATTAAATGAAAACCATCAGCCATACATAATTACCCAACAAACCGCAAATGGATTTTTCATTATTCATTTTTCATTATTCATTAAATAATTTATTATGAATTACTTATATTCCCGCATCGCCGAGATTGTAGGCCTTTACGGCACGGTGAAGCCCGCCACGCTCAACAAGATGGCGCATGAGACGCTCGTGCTCGCTTGCCACGAGGGGCTGCGCGGCAGCGGACAGGCTTACGGCAACTTGTTCTCGCAGGTGGATTTCCTATGCCGGAAATGCAGCGTGAGGCTTGCCGACAGGGTGCAGATACAGGCCATGCGCCGCCACACCAACCGTGCGGAAGCCGTCGGCAGGGACGATTTCATGTATGATATGCGCGCCCTCTGCCGCTTCGTCTCCGCCGTGACGGGCAGCGACGTGCCCGGAGAACTGCTGCGGCTGCTGCCCGCCAACGACCGCCCGCACGCCAAGGCCGAGGGCCTGGACGTGCTATATGTGCGCTGCATAGTGAGGGAAGAGGCCGGCGGTTACGTCTACGTGACGGCGGAAAAGGGGCTGCAAGGGCGGCTCTTGGCCGTTGACATCTCGTCGGACGACCTCGCCTACCTGCGCAAGATGGTGCACGAGGGGACGCAACTGAACCTCCTCGACTGCAAAATCAGCGACGCCGCGGCGGGCACGGAACCTGCCGCGAAGGGCGCGGAGCAGGTGGTCACGCCAGGACTTGTGGTGTTCGAGCCTGACTACCTGATAGACATCAGCTCGTTGGCGGCGTGCTTTAAGGACTACGGACACCATCCCCTGACTTACACCTTGGAACGGATGCGCCCCAAGGCGGGCAGCCAAGCCATACTGTTGGGAAACCTCGCGGGCGCCGTGCTGGACGGCATCGTCAACGACGGAGAGGCGTTCAGCCTGACCGGAACAATGCGTTCAAACTTCGCCGAGAAGGCTCTTGAGTACTGCGCGTGCAAGAATTTCGACGCCGCGCAGTTCAAAGAGGACATCAAGGCGCAAACGGACAACATACGCGAGGCCGTCAACGTGATGTTCGCCGACCACGACCGCCGGCTCGCCGTGCTCGAACCGTCGTTCGTCTGCGAACGCCTCGGCCTGCAAGGGCGCGTTGACCTGATGACGACTGACTTCCGCCTGCTCGTGGAACAGAAGTCGGGCAAGAACCGCAACATCGGGAACGGACGCCCCGGAAACCACGGCAGCTACCACCTTGAGCCGCATTACGTGCAGCTGTTGCTCTATTACGGCATCATGAGATACAACTTCAACCTCGGCTTCAACCACACGGACATACGCCTGCTTTACTCCAAATACCCGCCGGCGCAGGGTCTCATGGCCGTGGTTTTTTACCGCAAGCTGTTCCGCGAGGCGTTGGAACTGCGCAACAAGATTGTCGCCACCGACTTCATGATTGCCCGCAAAGGCTTCGGAAGGATACTTCCGCTGCTGACGCCGGAGACCATCAACGCGGCGAAACGCGACGACATGTATTACCACACGTGGCTGCTGCCGAGGATAGAGGAAGTCACCGCGCCCCTGAAAAGCCTCAACCCGCTGGAACGGGAGTACTTTTGCCGCATGGCGACGTTCGCCTACCGCGAGCAGCTGATAGGCAAAGTGGGGGCGCAGGAGGGCGTAACGGGATGCACGGCCGACCTCTGGAACATGCCGTTAGCCGAGAAGATAGAGACCGGCAACATATACACGGGACTGAAAATCACGGCGAAGGAGGGCGGCGAAGACGGCGGCGCGCCCGACAAGCTGACGCTGCGCGTGCCGGGACAGGGCGAAAGTTTCCTGCCGAACTTCCGCCGCGGCGACATGGTTTACCTCTACAGTTACCGCGAGGGGCGGGAACCTGACGTGAGAAACAGCCTGCTTTACCGCGCGAGCATAACCGAAGTGCGCACCGAGGAGATAAAAGTGGCGTTGCGAAACGGGCAGAAGAACCCGGCGATACTGGCCGTGCAGACCGACGGCGACGGCCTAAGATACGCCATAGAGCACGCCGGCGGCGACACCGGAGCCGACGCCGCGCTGCGGAGCCTGTATGAGTTTGCCACCGCGCCGGCCGACCGCAAGGCCCTGCTGCTGGGCCAACGCGCCCCCCGGAGAGACGCCAGGGCGCGGCTCGCGAGGGCTTACAACGAGGCTTACGACGACATCCTGCTGGCCGCCAGGCAAGCCGAGGACTATTATCTGCTGATAGGCCCGCCCGGCACGGGCAAGACTTCGATGGCCATAAGGTTCATTGTGGAAGAAGAATTAAGGCGCGCCGACGCCTCGATACTGCTCACGGCGTACACCAACCGCGCCGTTGACGAGCTGTGCGCGATGCTCGCCGAGGCGGGCATCGACTACATCCGGATAGGCAGCGAATACAGCGCCGACCCGCGATGCAAGCCCAACCTGCTGTCTGAAAGGGTGAAGCGGAACCCGCGGCTGGACGACATCAGGGCGGCGATGGCTTCGGCGCGCGTGGTGACGGGCACCACGTCGATGATGGCGGCGCGGCCTTACGTGTTCGACGTGAAGGAGTTTTCGCTGGCCGTGGTTGACGAGGCGTCGCAGATACTCGAACCGAACATCATCGGACTGCTGGCCGCCCACCGCGGCGACGGCGGCGGACAGGAGCGTTGCAGGATAAGGAAATTCATCCTCGTGGGCGACCACAAACAGCTGCCCGCCGTGGTGCAGCAGGATGAGCAGGCGTCAGCCACGGACAGCCCGGCGCTGCGCGCGATGCACTTGGACAACTGCCGCAACTCGCTCTTCGAGCGTTTGCTGCGCACGGAGCGCGCCGCCGGGCGCACGGAGTTCACGGGCGTGCTGCGCCGCCACGGCAGGATGCACCCCGACGTGGCCGCATTCCCCTGCCACGAGTTCTACACCTACGAGCGGCTAAGCCCCGTGCCCCTGCCCCACCAGCGGGAGACAACGCTGCACTACGCCCCCACCGGGCTGGCCGACAGCCTCGACAGCCTGCTCCACACGCGGCGCATGGTGTTCATCCCGTCGCTGCCGTGCCGACGGCCCGACCTCTCTGACAAGGTGAACACCGACGAGGCGGCCGTCGTGGCCGACGTGCTGCGCCGCATACGACTGATGACAGGCGACGACTTCACGGCCGAACGCACCGTGGGCGTCATCGTGCCGTACCGCAACCAGATAGCCGTGATACGCAAAGAGATAGAGCTTACGGGCATGAAGGAGCTTGAGGCGGTGTCGATAGACACGGTGGAACGCTACCAAGGAAGCCAGCGCGACGTCATCATCTACTCGTTCACCGTGCAGCGCGAGTGGCAGCTTGAGTTCCTTGCGGGCAGCTGCTTCAGCGACGGCGGGCGCACCATCGACCGCAAGCTGAACGTCGCACTGACGCGCGCGCGCCGCCAGATGATAATGACGGGCAACCCCGGCGTGCTGTCAACGAACGCCGTCTTCCGTGAGCTTATCGGTTATGTGAAAAGCAAGGGCGGATACCTTGAACGCCAAGGCACAAACGCATAAAAACAAAAAATGGGTCTCCGCTGAGACCCTCATTCCATTGTTAACCTTAAATCTAATACTATGAAAAACACTGTGCAAAAGTAACAATTCCGTCGGAAACACGCTAATATTATTCGATATTTTTATAAAAACACCGCAATTTATTGATTTATGTCAAAAGAACGGATGTAAATCAGTATTATCCCAGGCATAAAAAGGAGCTTCACTGCCGGCTATGCAAACCGTATGGAAGCCCCAGCCCGCACGTCTCCAAGCGGCAATCTGGCAGGCATCCGCAACCAACGGCTAACCCACTGACAGTCAGCCGCTTGGCCATTTGCCGCAAATCGCGTTGCAAAAGACGGCAAAACGGCGTGCGAAAGACGGCAAACGGGACGACAAAAGGCGGCATCTTGCAACGCAAAATGCCGCCTCTGCAAAACGCACGGATGGCCGTGCGCCAAAAGCGTCATTATTTATTATAGTTCTCCAAACCCTTGTTGATGAACTCCATGTACTTGGATATGTCCTCGTCATAGCTGTAAGAGCCGGCCAGGGGCTGGCCTTTCGCGTCGATGATGACGTAGAACGGCTGGGCGTTGGCGCCGAACTTGCTGCGCTGCAAGTAGCTCCACTTGTCGCCGACGGTGCGCAAAGTGCGCTTCTTCCCGTTCTCAACCACCTCGATGGTCTTGTCCAACGGCGTCTTGTCATCAACGTAGAGTGATACCAAAACGAAGTCGTTGTTGAGCTTGTCAGCCACCTGCGGGTCGGTCCATACGGCGGCTTCCATCTTACGGCAGTTGACGCATCCGAAGCCCGTAAAGTCTATCATGACAGGCTTCCCTTCGGCTGCGGCAGTGGCCATGGCCTGCTCATAGTTGGTGAAGCGCGGCTTCACCTCGTTGTGGTAGAGGTTGAAGTCCTGCGTGTTCATAGGCGGAGCGAATGCGCTGACGGCCTTGCAGGGCGCGCCCCAGAGGCCCGGCACCATGTAAACCGAGAACGCCAGCGAAATCAAGCCGAGCATGATGCACGGCACGGGCATTGCCTCGGTGGAGTCGCCGTCGCTCTTGAACTTGAGTTTGCCGATGAGATAGAGGCCGAGCAGCCCGAAGATGACAATCCAAAGGGCGAGGAACACTTCGCGGTCAAGCAGCCCCCATCCGTAAGCAAGGTCGGCCACGGAGAAGAACTTGAGGGCGAAGGCCAGCTCGATGAAGCCGAGCACCACCTTGATGGTGTTCATCCATCCGCCCGACTTGGGCGCCTGCTTGAGCCATGTGGGGAACAGGGCGAACAGCGTGAACGGCAGGGCCAGGGCTATGGCGAAGCCAAGCATGCCGACGGCGGGGCCGATGATGTTGCCCGACGTGCTGACCTCAACGAGCAGGAAGCCGATGATGGGGCCGGTGCACGAGAACGACACGAGCGTAAGCGTGAACGCCATGAGGAATATGCTGAGCAGTCCGCTCGTTGAAGAAGCCTTGTTGTCCACCTTGTTAGTCCACGAAGACGGCAGCGTAAGCTCGAACCATCCGAAGAAAGACAGGGCGAACACTACCAGGAGCAGGCAGAAGAAGATGTTGAACACGGCGTTGGTTGACAGCGCGTTGAGCGCGCTCGCGCCGAGGATGAGCGTGATGGCGAGGCCGAGCACAAGGTAAATCACGACAATCGAGATACCGTATGTTATGGCGTCGCGTATGCCCTTCTTCTTGTCCTTGGAGCGTTTCAGGAAGAAGCTGACGGTCATCGGGATGATGGGCCACACGCAGGGAGTGAACAGGGCGACAAGTCCGCCGATGAAACCCATGAAGAATATGTAAATCCAAGAGTGGTCGGCGCTGCCCTGGCCGCCGTTGTAAGCCTGAAGCTCGTCGATGACCGGCGTCCAAAGACCTGTGGTGTCAACGTTAGCCGGCACAGCCGCGACCATGCTGTCCGTGGCGGCAGAGTCGGCCACGGCTACGCTGTCGGCCTTGGCCGCGGCGTCTTCCACGGCCGCTTCAGGCGCGTCGGCGGGGCCTTGCCCCTTGAAGTCGAACTCCACTTGGGTGGGAGGCATGCACATCTGGTCGTTGCAAGCCCCATACTCAAGGTATCCCTTGACGTGGTAAGTCTTTGCGGTAATCTTGTATTTCTGCACGAACGTGGCGGTCTTCTCAAAGAAGCGGAGCGTCATGCCGAACATTTCGTCGTGCTGGCTTATCACCTTTCCCCTCGGCGTCAACGAGCCTACGGGCTTCAGGCCCTCCGTTGCGTCGGTGTGGATTGAGGCCGACGTGGGGCCGCCGTCAGGCATTCCTGTGGAATAAACGTGCCACCCGGCGTCGATTTTCGCCGTGAATACGACCTCGATTTCGTCCGGCGCGGTCTTCTTCTGGCTCACGCTGAAGTGCACGGGGTCTTGCATCTGTGCGGCCGCCGACAGGCAGAAAACAGTCAGCAGCAGCGTAATGAATGTAGCCTTTATCTGTTTCATATCGTTAGTTGTTATTGTTTTCTTGATTGGGAAGACTGGGAGAACCGGGAGTCATGGGAGCACCGGGTGATGCGGGAAACCGAGGCTGACGCCTAAGTATTCACTCTCAACTCTTCATTCTCCGCTCTCCACTCTTAACTTTTAACTCTTATGTGTCATTATGTCGAGCACGAAGCGGTCGGTCTCGTCCATTCCGCGGCGGCCTATCTCGGTGAGGTTGCGTATGCTCTGGTCAACGTCGTCGTCGATGATGCCCTCCACCGAGGTTACGTGCTTGTTCTGTATGGCGAGCATCGCGCTAAGGATGGCGGTGCTTACGCCCGACGTCAGCTTCAAGGCACAGCTCGGCTTGGCGCCGTCGCAAATCATTCCGGTGAGGTTGGCAATCATGTTCTTCACGGCGAAAGATATTTGCTCGTAGCTGCCGCCCATAAGATACGTCATGCCGCAGCTGCTGCCCGTGCTGGCAACGACGCACCCGCAGAGGGCGGAAAGCGTGCCGAGGTGCTGCTTGATGTAGATGGCCGTGAGGTTGCTTATTATCAAGGCGCGGATGGTCTCCTCCTCGGTGTTGTGGTTTTCCTCGGCGAACACGGCCACGGGCATCGTGGCGCAGATGCCCTGGTTGCCGCTGCCGCTGTTGCTCATCACGGGAATCATGGCTCCGGCCATGCGCGCGTCGCAGGCGCAACTGGTGGCCGAGAGCACCTTTGAGAAGATGCCTTCGCCCATTATTCCGCGCCCCAAGGGGCTGCAGAGGGTCTTGCCGAGCTGGTGGCCGAAGTTCTCGCGCAGGCCGTCGGCGGCGGCCGCCTCGTTCATGTCGCGCGCCTCAAGGATGAAGCGCAGCTCTTCGACGTCGGTCTCCGTGGCGAACTCGTACACCTTCCGCAGCGTCAGCTCGACGTCCTCGCCCTGTTCGGCGTTGGCTGCGCACACGGGCTTGTCGATGATGACGTCGGCGTCGCGGCGCAGGTAGACGAAGTTGGTGTGCTCCGTGGCGATGCGTGCCTCGGCCTCATGGCCGCCGGCGGCGCACTTCACCACGATGTAGAGCTTGGCGGGGGCGGCCTCGTCGAGGCTTATGCGTATGCGCCCTTCGGCTATGTACTTCTTGCCGCGCTCCACGGCGGCCTTGTCGCAGTCTTGCAGCACTTCCAGCTCAAGCTCCGAACGGCCTATGAGCGCGCCGAGGGCCACGGCTATCGGCAGGCCCGTCATGCCCGTGCCGGGTATGCCCACGCCCATCGCGTTCTTCAGGATGTTGGCGCTCAGGCTTATCTCTATCTTTTCAGGCAGCGAGCCGAGGGTTTCCCTGGCTTTTGCCACGCAGAGAGCCACGGCTATAGGCTCGGTGCAGCCAATGGCAGGCACCACCTGGCGGTGGATCAGCGAGACAATGGCGTTCTTTTCTTCGGTTGTCAGCATGTCTTTTTTATGTTTTTCCTTTCAACCTGCAAAATTACGAAATAAACCTTGAAAAAAAAGTTTTTCGCCTTAAAAATTTATCAACAAAAATTGCGTCTCAGGCTGTTTTCATAACACATTGATAACCAAGGCATTGCAAAACACCGTAAATCAGGCCGCAAAAGGTGGCATTTTGCAAGGTGATTTGCCGTAAAACGCAATGCCGTTTGCCGTGAGTTGCAAGGCGCGGGGCAAACAACGGCACGTCAACACCAGACACACGTTGAAGCGTCCGCCGCCTTGGCAGACCCCGCACGGCGACGGCGCGGCTCCGCCTTACGCACATAATCGAGCTTCTTTCACTTACCTTCAACCCCAAATCGGTCATTAGAACGCTAATCATACATTCCTGATTTATTACCAGCTCTTCGGATAAAGCCTAATGACAGATTGGGATTTAAAATATTATTAGTATATTTGCATAAAATAATTTAACCTGGCAAACAATTCAGAAATCATGGAAAAGCATAACGGAAGAATACGCCTATTGGCATTACTGGCAGCACAATGCCTGGCGGCAACATCCGCCGGCGCGGCTGACGTCATCATCCCGGCGGCGCAATACGACCTGAGATGGGGCACGGTGGTAATCCCGGAACAAAGCATCGAGGACGTGCGGCCGACTGATTATGTGTACTTTTTCGTAACAAACGTTCCTAAAGGATTTGAGCTTACGAACTTGAAGATGAACGGCTCAAAGTACATCCATTCGTTCCAGCCCGACAACAACAACGGCTCAATAACGTATGAGACTTACACACAGATAAAATCCTTGGAGCTTGACGCAAGGCCCCTGCCCATCACTTCGCCGGAAGACCTGGCCAACGTTGTGAACGGCTTTGTACCGAACGGCGCAAGGGTGAACGGCGAGGGGGAGGTGGAGCTGCTTGGCAAGATCAAGCCCGATTACAACAACTACTCCCAAGCATACCGTGAGCCTTGGAAGATTACAGCCGACATCACCGCCAAAGGAAGCGGCGGGGATTGCGACGACGACGGTTACAGGGGCGTCTGTGGATTTGACATCGAGATAGAAGACTCTTACATCGTCTCGGAAAACGCATTTGGCCACAATTACCTTAAGATCACCAATTCAACCATCGCCTTCAAGGGGCCTGACACCTTTACCATCGAAAGCATCAACATATCCACCAAGGGGGACGTGACTTTCAAGGGTGTTTACGACGATGACGACGAAAGGCGCGACGACGACTGCCCTAACGGCAACAAAACAGTTGGCTTTATATTTGACGACGTGGCCGATTCAAACATAACATTCGAGAGCCTTTTTGTCTTGCCGAGTGATTTCACGATAGGCCAGTCAACAAGCATCAGCTTCAAGGATTGTTTTTACGCGGCATCATCAGCTTCCGACATAATGACAATCAACGGAGGCAAGGCAGAAGTGCAGGATTGCCAGTGGGGATACACTTCAGACACAAGCCACCCGTATCTGCTGGTTGAAAGCGGCAGCCTACAGGTAAGCCGTTCGCGGGTGAGCAGCGTCACGGCCAATGGCAAGGATGCGGAAATAGAGATAAACAGCGGCTTTTTTGAAGCCCTTACCGTAAACGACGGCAAAGTAACGGTCAACAACGGCCACTTCCCTAACGGCATCACCGTGACGGGCGGCTCGCTGGAAATGAACGGAGGCACGGCTGCCATACTCGCCGTTAATGACGCAAAATGCGACATCGAGCTGAACAACTGCCTGCTCGGAGGGATAAAAATACCCAGCGAGGTGAACAAATCAATCTGGTCGATGCTTGGAGACAACGCCGGATACTACGACCGAGACAACACTTACATGCCTTTCAGGCTTGAGGAAATCGAGGGCCGAGACGAGACCGAAGGCTCAATCATCACGGCCACCACCTATCCCGTGTCTTTCGTGTTCAGTAATTTCAGCTCCGCGCCAACGCCCGCCTACACCGCCGCGCTGGGAGCCGACGTAGGGCCTCACGGCACGGACATAAAGGTGCGCGCCAACGGCGACCTTGAAATCCTGACCCCGGAAGGCATGGCGTGGCTCGCGTTCTCCGCCTGCGACACCCACGGCCGCGTGAAAACGGGGCGCGAATATTTCGACAACGGCAAAGACTGGTACCTCATGGCCGACTTGGACATGGCGGGATATGGCAACCTTTGGCCAAAGTTCAGCATAAGCGGCAGAACATTTTACGGACAACGCCACCGCATTTACAACCTTGACATCATCCGCCCCGACGCAAGTTTCATCAACACCATAGGCGAAAACGCCGTCGTGCGCGACCTTATTGTCGAGGGGAGTTCAAACAACATGAAAGACGAAGGAGGGCGCATGCCAGACAACCGCTCGAACCGGATACATTACGACGTGGCAGGGTTTGCACTAACCAACCAAGGGCTGATAGTGAATTGCGCGTACAAGGGCGGCGTGTGGAACAGCGCCTTAGGCGGTGTAGACTGGGCCGGCTTTGTAAGATACAACAAAGGATGGATTGAAAACTGTTACGCAGCACCGTGCAATGAGATCGTTGGCGGAGCGCGCTACGCCGGCGACACAATGGCGAACGCTTACGTCTGCGGTCCGGGCGAATTCTATCGGGGAGCCGGCTTTACGTACCAAAACAACGGACACATCAATAACGGCTATTTCGGCGGCAAGGCGTCATACGGGACCGACCTTCCCGACGAAGACGGAATATGGATACGCTTCTCACCTGACGTAAATATGAACAACAATGAAATTTCGGGCTTGTACTACCTTGACTCCGACATCTCGGCGGAAACGCTGAACGCCAACGCTCTTGGGCATACGCCCGAAAAGCACGACGGAGACAAGCATCCTTACGTGGAATGGGCCGGATGGGCCGCGAACGAAGCCAAGCAGTGCGGCAGGCCGTATTTCGTATGGGAGACGGAACTGAACGACACGCCGTCCGGCATCACCGACGCGGCTAACGCGCAAGACGACTTATCCGTGTGGGCCGCCGACGGGACACTGTATGTAAAAAGCGGCGGGGATGCAAACATTTGCATCTATTCAGCCAACGGCGTCCTGCGCGGACGTTACACCGCCAAGGAAGGAACAATACGCGTCGCACTGCCAAAGGGGACTTACATCGTAACCAACGGCAAGAGCAACAGAAAAATAACGTTTTAAGCACATTTAACTTGCCTGTACGGCAGTTATTTCGTATTTTTGTAACAATTACTCAAACATGCGCACAAGCCAAGGAAGGAAAATGCTGGAAGCCGCAGTCTGCACCGTGGCCGCCGCGCTCTGCCTGCTGTCGTGCTCGCAAGGCGGCGAAGGCAAGGTGCGCTCCGTGTACTACTGGAGCACGGTGATGGACATCGACTCGGCCAAGCAGCGTTTTCTTGGCGAATACGGTGTCAACAGGATGTACGTGAGGTACTTCGACGTAGTTCCGGGCGACGACGGGCGGCCCGCGCCGAACGCCACGCTGCGCTTCAAGACGGCTGCGCCGGCGGGCGTGGAGATAGTGCCGGCGGTGTACATAGTGAACGACTGCATGGCGGGTGACACCGCCGGACTGGCCGAGAGGATATTCAGCCGAGTGACGCAAATGAGCGAGACGAACGACGTGAGGGGCGTCCGTGAGATTCAGATTGACTGCGACTGGACGCGGCGCACGCGCGGGCGTTACTTCGGTTTCCTGCGCACGCTCTCGGCTTTGGCCAAGGCCGAGGGCGTGGAGGTGTCGGCCACGATACGCCTGCACCAGCTTGCCGAAAGCCCGCCGCCCGTAAGCCATGGAGTGCTGATGATGTATAACACGGGCGACTTCACCGACATTGCCTGCCAAAAGCCCATCCTCGACACGCGCGACGCCGCGCCATACCTGCGCCACCTGCGCGGATACGCCCTGCCCTTGGCCACGGCTTACCCGATATATTCGTGGCGCATACTGTTCCGCCGGGGCAAGTACGTCGGCATAATGCACCGCGACGACGACCTGCCCGTGCTGCCGGGCGACTCCATCGTGACGCGCACGCCGGCCATGGGAGACATCATGGAAGCGGCGCGGGCCGTGACGCGGCGGCGCGGGGACGCCAACCGGGAGGTGATTTTATTTGATTTAAGCAAACAAAACATAACACGATATAAACCCGAAGACTATGAAACGATTTATAATTGCGGCGGCGTTTAGCCTCACCGTGGCGGCGGACGCCTTGGCTTGCGCCTTTGAAGGGCCTACGCACAACGCCTACGTGTTCAGCGTGTTCAGGCGCGAAAGGATGCAGTCGCCCTTCCGCGAGGACATGAACGACTGGTGGAAACGCTACGGCGGCGAACCTGCCAGCCGCGACTACTCATACTACGAATGGAACCACGACCGCCTGGCTGACATCGCCCGGCGTAAGGGCGACGAGGCGATGCTGACGTACATGCGCCTGCTGGACGCTTACCTCGAAGTTAGCCGCAACGTGTCGATGGACTCGTGGGACTATCCCACGAAGCAGGAACTGGCCTCGCGCGACAGCACCCTGCGCGCCATACTGGCCGAGACGCAAGCCTACAAGGGGCGGAGCCTGCGCGGACAGTTCGCCCTGATGACGATGCGCGCCAACATGATGCTGGGACGCGACAAGGCGAACATGCTCTACTGGACGGCCACGGCGGCCAAACTGCCCGGCGGGGTGTGGCGCGACGTGTGCCGCAACATCTACGCCCGCGCGCTGCTCAACAGCGGACTGCGCCGCGAGGCGTGCGAAATCTACGCCGAACAGGGCGACATGCAGAGCATCAGCTACTGCATGCGAGGCTACCGCAACATGGCGGGGATAAGGAAAGTGCAGGCCGAGGACCCGTCGTCGCACACCTTATTATATTTAGTGCAAGACCTTGTGAACAACTATCAGGAAACGCTCGACGGAGACTTTCCCATAGGGTCGAACAACGTGCGCAACGTGACGCGAGCCGAAGCGGCGGAGTTCACGGCCTTCGCCGACAGCGTGGCGCGCAGCGGACAGACGCCCTGGCCGTGCCTCTGGGAGAGCGCGGCGGCGATGATTGCCTACCTGGCGGGCGACGCCGAAGCCGCCCTCAGCCTCGCCGACAGGGCCGTGGAAATGAAAGGTACGGAGCGCATGAAGGACAACGCGCGCTGCATACGCCTCTTGGTAAAAGCCTCAACAATGCCTCTCGGCGACAAAAGGACGTCAGAATGGCTGACGGATGAGATGCGCTGGCTCGACGGGAAAATCAACGACGAACGGGGAAATTCGGCTGACTACAACAACCATTACACCGACGTTAAAGAGCGCATAGTCTACAACGTGCTGGCAAAAAGGTACGGCGCGGCGGGCAAAAACCACATGACAACCGCGCTATACGGTATGATGGAAGAAAACGGCACTGACTTCGACTCGCGCCTGGCAGGACGCGACGCGCACATAAGACAGAACGGCGACGCTGCCTGGAACTTCACCTACTCGTTCTACAACGACTATTTCGACGCCATGACGTCGATGCCCGCCGACAGCCTCGCGGCGTATTACGCTTGGCTCACGTCGGCCAAGACGGACGTCTTCGAGCACTACGTAGCCGAACAGGTGTACGGCGACAAGGATTATTACAACGACCTCATCGGCACGCGCTACTTGGCCGAAGGCCGCTTCGCCGAAGCCCTGAAATGGCTCGAAAGAGTGCCGCTGGGCTTCTTGGCTACGCAGAACATCAGCTGGTACATGGCCTACCGCGACTTCACCGTGCCGCGCTGGTTCGCCCGGCAGAGGATGGACGTGCCCGACGCCGACGGCGCCAACCGCGCAACGCCCGCAAAGAACCTGAAAGTGGAATACTGCAAGGACATGCTCCGCCTCGAAGCAGAATACAACATAGCCGCCGAA
Source organism: uncultured Prevotella sp. (assembly GCA_944320255.1). Lineage (GTDB taxonomy): Bacteria > Bacteroidota > Bacteroidia > Bacteroidales > Bacteroidaceae > Prevotella. The sequence goes on from CALUGU010000002.1 coordinate 28,786, forward strand.
GGCACACACCGCGACAGCCTCGGCTACGCCCTCGCCGTGCGCTGCTACCAAGCCTCGCCCTACGGCGACTGCTGGTTCCTCACGCACTACGGCCACAGCTCAAGCGACAGCGCACGCTCCGGCGAGCTTGACTTCGCCGCCGAGGCAGTGAAATATCTGGACGGCTGCGCCCAATCCACGGACATGACGCTGCGCTACCATGCGCTCTACGCCAAGGCGTCGATGACGTTCGACCCGTGGTACAGCGTAACCTTCGACGCCAACTACGACTTCGTGAACGTGCTCCGCCCGCAGTCATTCCAGTACAAAGCCCTCGCCGCACTGGCCGACTTCGCCTCGGAACACCCGCAAGCCATCGACAGTTACACCACCCGCTGCGACGTCCTGCGCCGCTTCATGGCGTCAAAATAACCTCCGGCAAAGGCGTGTGAAATCAAAAAACAAGGCCCATCCTTGGTTTTTCGCCAAAAAGGATGTACCTTTGCACACGGTTTCAGCCTCGCGCACGCCGTCAAGCCGACACTTGCCGACGCCGGAACGCAGGCCGGAACGCCACATCCGCGCACCCGTGGCGAAATTGGTAGACGCGCCAGACTTAGGATCTGGTGTCTCGCGACGTGTAGGTTCGAGTCCTATCGGGTGCACAAAACAAATCCGCCAAATGGTTAATTGTCAACCATTTGGCGGATTTGCTTATATAAAATCCAACTAAGCAACAGTCTGATGAAATCTTTACTTACATACATACGCTTCTGGATCTACATAACATTGGAGAAATTCGGGCTCAGGCGTTCTTCTCCTTCCCGACGTTCAAAAGGAAAAGAGGATTGCCGATGACATACCTGCGCCACATCCTGCGCGGCTCTTTCACTAAGCGGTAAAGCCATTCGAGCGAATGCTCCTGCCACCAGCGCGGGGCCCGCTCGTAAGTCCCGGCGAAGAAGTCGAACACCGCGCCTATCGTCCCCACGTGGCAATGGATGTTCAGTTCGTCCCAATGCGAGTAAGCCCACTTCTCCTGCTTTGGCGCCGTCATGCCTATCCAAAGCAAATCCGGGTCGGCGTCGTTGATGGCTTTCACTATCGCGCGGTTGTCCTCGTCGCTGAACTCCGGCTTGTAAGGAGGCGAATACGTCACCACCTCAATGGCCGGATACGCCTTTTCAGCTTTTTCTACGATTAAGTCCAACACCTTCGGCGAGCTGCCCATGAACATACACCGTCCGCCTGTCTCGTTGAGCCTTGCCATCTCGAACTCGAACAAGTCCCAGCCTGCTACGCGCTCCCGTGGTTGCGATTTGCACTTCAGCCATCTGCAAGCCTTCACTATGCTCGCCCCGTCAGGTATCAGATAGTCGCCCCGACTCAACGCCTCGGCAAACAGTTCATCCTTTTGCGCCGTGTTGAACGAGTGCGCGTTTATCGTGTTTATCAGCACCTTACCCTGCGGAATGTCCGCCAAGGCCGCCTTTGACTCAAGGATGGTCAAGTCACTTAGTCTAAGCATCGAATTATTTAATTTGCATTATACGGGTTGCATAATTTCTTTATATTCACTCAGCCAATTCAGCGTATATACGCCTAATCTTAGCATTTACATTGTTAACATTAAAAATCGTCTCAGACAATTCTGTAGACTTCAATGAAATCCGGTCTCTCAAGTCTGCATCTGACATCATCCGCTCCATTTGCGTAGCCAAGGCATTAACGTCGCCAGGAGCAAACAGCAGCATATTAACGCCGTCTTGCGCCACGTCTGGAATACCGCCTACAGGAGTGGTCATCACAGGCAAGCCATAAGCCCAGGCATCGAGCACCGCCATCGGGAAGCCCTCGGCGTAACTCGGCAAGCAGAACACCGACGCTTCCTTGAACGCCTTGTCCTTCGCCTCGCCAGACACCCAGCCCAAGAACACCGTCTGCTCCGCTATGCCAAGCCGCGCGGCCAACGCCCGCCCCTGCTCCACTTCGCCATTACCTGCAAAAACAATCTGCCAGTCATGGAAGTTTCCGGCAACCTTGGCAAACGCCTCAATCATATCCTTATACCCCTTGCGGGCGTTCACCGTACCGGCATAAAGTATTTGTTTCTTTTTCTTATAAGCACGTGGATACGCCTTTGCCGTGCAAGGGTTATACACCACACGCACCTTGCCATTCAAATCGAAAGCCGCAGTCACGTATTTCTTCCAAGTTTCTGAAAGCACTATCACAGCATCCGCTTTCGTGAAAAGGTAGCGGTAAACGTTTTTATACTTTCCGTTTATCGTGGTGTCGGGCGAAAAGGCGTGGAAATGCACTATCACTTTTTTACAGGCCAGCTTTGCCAACGCCATAAACAAGCATTTGCGCATGGCCGAAGGCGGTTCGCTTGTATGGATGTGAACAATCCTGCACCACGGCAACAGGACAACAAACTCAAACAAGCCCTTCAACAAATAAACCAATTTCCACACCACCCCGCGGTCGATGTGCGTCTCAATCCACCTGCAATGGTACTCCTTCCACTGCCTGCCCGTCTCGTGCGCTTTCACAACTGAAGTTATGCCGCCTCGCGTCTTGCGCGACGTGGCGACAACAAGAACCTTTGTCATACTAATTCGTATTTTGACTGTGGGTTATCAAAAAGGAGTTAACAGTAGAGACGCAAAATTTTGCGTCTGCATAACGAACAAATGTCAAGTTGCTGTAAGATATGGTATTATCCGTTAACTCCGGCGAGTGAAACGAGTCTGACTCCTGTTAACTACTGATAACTCCAGAATTATGATACACCTTCATTAGAATGTAACAGGCCTGATAACACCGAATTTTAACAACCGGTTAATCCATTCACAATCGCTTTCCTTGAACGCCTGCGGCCATATCCTTGCCAAACAACGCAACACGTAGGCAACTATCAAGATTTAAACAGAATTCTTTATCACCTGTCATTTTTTGACATAATGCTCTGGTTTGCAGCAATTTACATTCTGACAGAGAAGCAATGTACCTGTCAGCAGTCCATACACCTCGCCTGACAGAGGCTGACACTCGCCTTAATCATCTGTCAGCCGGTAACAGGCTGATTATCTGCCAGTTGCACAGAAACTGACAGATGACGGGAAAATACGATCGTTTTATATGATTATGTAATTACGAAATGCCGCCAAATACATTGCAAGACACGGTGTTTCGCCTTGCCGTTTGCGGCCTTTCACACGGCAAAAAGCCGCCTTTGGTTTTCCAGCTCCTCACGCTTCAGCCTCTCGCCTTCAGGATACAGCTGCCTTTCATGCTCAAGAACCTCGTCAACAGAGAACCTGAACTTAAGCACTTTTGCCGGCACGCCGCCGATAATGGAATAAGGAGGACAGCTCCGCGTCACCACGGCACCGGCCGCGACAACCGAGCCACGGCCGACGGTGACGCCGGCCAAGAGAGTCACATTTATGCCAAACCAAGAGTCGCCTTCTATCACAACGTCCTTATCATCGTCCGCACTCTTGCCATAGTCGCCGTCGAACATGAAACGACCTACACATTTCACGTTATGGTTGCCTGTTATTATCTTCAAATAAGGGGCTATCCCCATTTCATATAAAGGAATACTCCTTCATCGCACAAATCAATGTTTTATGTAAAATTCAGATAGTCTCAAATTCTTTTCAGCCACCAATAACTTCATTATAAAAATGTATATATAATTCTGCTATATTATCCGGTGAATATCTGTTTAGATTGCTTACATTAATTCTTTCATCGTATTTTTTATTTTTAATTATCCATTTCATTTTCTCATACAAATCGTCCTTATCTTTTTTGTTAAAAATGCACCCATATTTTAAATCTTTTACAATATCAATAAGACCTCCACTATTTGCCACAAGAAGATAAATATTGTGAGCGGCAGCTTCAATTGCCACTCTTCCAAAAGGTTCTGGCCATAATGACGGGATAATTAAAATATCTATATTTTGGAAAAAGACATTGCTCTTTTGATACCCCATAAATGTAATTCTTGGATCTTTATATCTTGACTTTAAATAAGTCATATACGTTTTGCTGCCATTTCCTGCAACATAAAAATGAGCACAAGAATCTTTTACACGGAGAAAACTGTCTAATGCTAATTCCAACCCTTTAGCTTTAACAATCCTACCAATAAAACCGAATCTTATATTTTTATAACTCACATTTTTTTTCTTTTCCACTGTAAGGAATGGGTTAGGAATTATTGATTTGCATATTGCATTCTTAAAATATCCATTTTGTAAATGAATATTAAGTATAAAGCTGCTGACACCTACAACTCCATCCACATAATTTGAATATTGTTTTTTTGAGAGATTAAACATTCTACACAACAAACATTTTCCATTACAAGAACAACCATATCTTTGTAAAGAACGAGCACAAACAAGATAATAATCTCTTAATGTATGAATTATTGGTATATTAAGTTTTTTAATTTGCCGCCATAGTACACATGAGAAACCTTGAATGCAATTTGTATGTACGATGTTGGGGGCAATTTCATTTATTATTGAGGAAATTTTATTTGCAGACTTAACATCATATAAATCATTCATCATCCATACAAACTTTCTTGCTTTACTCCATTCAAGAGTCTCTATAAATGAAGTTTTATAAAGTTTTACATAATAAATTGTATAAGAATCTTTTACAATTATTTCATCCTTATCGCCTTGCGTTATAACATAAACGATATGCCCTTTTTTACTTAAACATTCAGCTAAAATACGCGTAGATATTTGAGAGCCTCCATTAATGTTTGGCCAATATACTGAATTTATTATTGCTATTTTCATTACATTTTATTTTAGCAGTTACAATGTATGTAAATACGAAAGCCATCCAAAATGGATATGAGCGTTGCAATAAAAGAAGGAAAAATAAAAAAATATAACCAAAAACTTCTTTTTTATTTATAGTTCGCATTCCCGTAAGCAAATAAAATAAAAATATAATTATATATGAGATTATACCATACCTCATTATAAAAACTTGAAAACCTGGTCCAGACGCATCTAAATCTTCAGTAGCCTGTTTACCTATACCCCAAAACAACTCAGAGGAAGTTAAATTAATAAATGACATTCGTGCTCCATAGTTGATTCTATTGTTTCCTGAAATTCCACGTTCTTCATCAAATTCCAATCTCTCAATAATTAATTCATTCACCAAATTTCTTCCATCATTGTATGATCTAACCATATAAAATACAATGAAACAAGATATTGACAAAGTGAGGACATTTAATATTGAGACCTTATTCTGTATTTTTATTAATAAAAATCCCAACCCACACAGAACATAAGCCGCAAGTGAAAACGTAAAGCACAATCCAATAAACAAGATTACTACAAATTTATCACGGAAATCAAATTTATTAATATACAACAGCAATGATATTACCATACCCAAATGCCCCGGCTCACAAAAAACGGAATGAAATCTATAATGGTAAAAATCATTTATCAATAATATCCCATAATTATAATATTTATAAATTGAAGCTGCGCCTTCGTAAGTAATCTGCCCTAATGAAGGTAAATAACCTATAAGAAGAATTATAAAATAAAGCGGAAGTGATAGCAATATAATTATTGCCAAATTTTTAGTAAAACAATGCAAGATTGAATATTTATAAACATTCTTCATGAATAGTAAAATAAATACGATTAAAGCATAAATTATGCAAGAAATACATTTCTCAATACTTTCAAAAGCATCGTAAGCAAAAACCTCTCCTATAAAAAATAAAAATATAAGCCAATAGTGATGTTTTCTATTCGCATAAAAAACATATGGATATTTATTTAACATTAACAATAAAATTAAAAATATGAACAAGTAGAAAAAGCCACTATTAATATACCAAAACAAGTAAAAATTCATTGATTTAATAAATCCTATAAATAGTGCAAATTTCAACAATCTGAATAATTGTCTTTCTCTCATACTTTACTTTTTAGGTAACTAAATAAATCAAATATAAACTGCTTGTATGAAACTAGATTGTAATAATATAGAGTTTCATTGATAAGAAAAAAAAGATTTATATCATACGCTTTTTTCAATAAACCAAAACAATCGTTCTTCTTATCATCCATTCCTTTTTTATGTAAAAACATATTTCGCTTTGCACGTTCTTTAATTCTCGAATGAATAACTTCTTTTGATAAAGTGTATGATAAGCTATTAGAACTTATTGTTATGACATAAATTATATCTCCACAGACCTTTATATTCTTTGCATAAAAATCAGCTTTTGTAGAAAATAGGATGTCGTTTCCAGATACAACTTCTTCAAAAAAAATATTGTTCTCTATCAAAAAATCGTATCTAAACACCTTATTCCAAACATCAAAGATTTTAAATCTAATATCAACAGATTTCATTAAATAATTCGATATATGCCGATTTATTAATGTATTGCGATTTGCAGGTTCCAATGTTTTTGAATCACAACTATCGACCATATAATAAAAAATATCATAATCATATTGTTTACTAACAATATCATTCAAAATTTTACGTAGATGTTCAGAATAAAAGTCATCAGCATCTGCAAATAGTATCCATTTCCCATTAGCGTGTTGCAGGCCAATATTTCTAGCATATCCAGCACCTTTTCCTTCTTTTGTTAAATAGATTTCCGTATTTACTCTATCTTTTCCTGGGAAATTATTAAAATCAACAATTCTTGAATCACTGTCATCATCAACAATTATCACTTGGATGTCATCCCTATCTGGTATAGAATCTATACATCGTTGCAATAATTTTGGAGTATTTTTATGCGGTATAATAATAGAAAAGTTGTAGTTCTTCATTTTTTATTATTTTCTAACTAACAATCATTTGACAATTCTATGCAAATAAGAAATGATTTTATCATTAATTTTAACTCGTTCCATCGACGTTATTCCACACAAATATACAATTATAGCTACAATCGAACAAGTTATGAAAGATGTTAAAATAAACGCACCCAAACTTACAGGAAAAAGATTATTTATATAATGAGCACTCACAATACAGAATGTTCCAAGTACAAGATTTTTTCCAACTACTTTAACAGCAAAATACCGAAGCCTGTAAACCGGAACTAATCGCTTTAATACGATGAAACGAGCAAATAACCCAATCAAAGTAACCAATACCGTCGGATACATTGCCATATATGGCTTTCCTCCAAAAAACAGTATCAAATAAGCCAATGGGAGTTCGCATAACATAATTATACAAATTAATATTTGAAAAAACTTTATATTACCCGTTGCGTGTAATGCGGTAACCAACGGTTGCGACATAGAATTGATTAATGCGGAAATCAAAGCTAACAACAAAAATGTAGATGTGTATTCTGGAACTATTCCTAACCAAAGTTTCAATAGATAATCAAGATTAATCATCACAGGAATCGAAATAAATGCTAGCAGGAAGAATGAATAACGACAACCGGCGTAAACAAGCCTGACGCTTTCGGCTGTGTTGCCTGCGGCGTATTGTTTGGTTATCTGTGGGTTCAGGGCCATCATAAAGTTTGTTGAAAAGCCTGATATAATGCCGTTTACCTGCAACGCCACTCCACGCGCGGCATTGACGACCGTACCGAAAAACAGGTTAAGGATGACGTTCGCCACTTGGTCTTTGAACGAAAAGCCCAAATTGCCGACCACGCTCCAACCTGCAAAGGAGAACATTTCCCTAAACAGGCTTTTGTCAAAGCTGAAACGGTAGGTGCATTCATCAAAATGGCGTTTGCAATAAATGCCGTATGTGAGCCTGACGACCAACGCAACGCCAAACACGAGGACGCTATAGATAGTCAGTTTATCATAGTTTATCAAAAGCAACAAATAGACAATAAGCAGCTTCAACGCAACCTCAAGTATGCTGATATACGCGAAAGCGTCCATGTGTTCATGGGCTACGATGCATGAATTGTAAGGCACGCTGACGACAGTAAGCATGAACGTGAATATCGAGCATTGGTAAACCCAGTTAGCCGCAGTCATGCGTGAGGGGTCGATGTTCAAGTGCGTGTTAACAAACCAAAGACCGACAGTCTCCGCCACGACAAATATTATCACTGCAAGCACGGCATGGATTGTCACCGACGTGCAAAATATCTGCTTAAGACGCTGCCGGTCGCCACGGCCAAGCTCGAACGATATGAACCTTTGCGAGGCCGCCGTCAACGCGGAATTGAGGAATGAAAGCATGGCGACAATGCCGCCGACAACGTTGTAAACGCCGTAATCGCTCACTCCCAAGGTGTTGAGAACCACGCGGCTGGTATATAACCCAACCGCAATGGTCAACAACATCCGGAAGTAAAGCAACAGCGTGTTTTTGGCAATACGCCTGTTGTTCCCCATTGTTTGAGACATAAGCCTGTGTCAGTCGCGCCGGAATATGTCCCTCGTGTAGACCTTTTCTTTCACGTCGTCGAGGCAGGCGTCGTAGCGGTTGGCGATGATGGCCTGGCTCTGCTGCTTGAAGTCGTCGAGGCTGTTGACAACTTTGCTGCCGAAGAACGTGGAGCCGTCGGCGAGGGTAGGTTCGTAGATGATGACTTCCGCGCCCTTGGCCTTGACGCGCTTCATCACGCCTTGGATTGACGACTGGCGGAAGTTGTCGCTGTTAGACTTCATCGTCAGGCGGTAAACGCCGATGACGCAACGCTTTTCTTCATCCGGATTAAAGTCGCCGCGGTTGTAATAGTCGTAATACCCGGCCTTGCGGAGCACGCGGTCGGCGATGAAGTCCTTGCGCGTGCGGTTGCTCTCGACGATGGCCTGGATTAGATTTTCAGGCACGTCGGCGTAGTTGGCCAGCAGCTGCTTGGTGTCTTTTGGCAGGCAATAGCCGCCGTAGCCGAACGAGGGGTTGTTGTAATGAGTGCCTATGCGGGGGTCGAGACACACGCCGCTGATGATGGCCTGCGTGTCGAGTCCTTTCATCTCGGCGTAGGTGTCAAGCTCGTTGAAATATGACACGCGCAGGGCGAGGTAGGTGTTGGCAAAGAGTTTCACGGCCTCGGCCTCAGTAGTACCCATAAATAAGGTGTCTATATTTTCCTTTATCGCCCCTTCCTGCAACAAGGCGGCGAACTCGCGGGCGGCTTTGTCGAGACGCTCGTCGCCTTCGGGACGGCCTACGATTATGCGACTGGGGTAGAGGTTGTCGTAAAGGGCCTTGCTTTCCCGCAGAAATTCAGGTGAGAAAATGATGTTGTCCGAAGACATTTTCTTCCGTATCATCTCTGTATATCCTACCGGGATGGTGCTTTTTATCACCATTATCGCTTTCGGGTTGACGCTTTTCACCAACGAGATTACTTCCTCCACGTGGCTCGTGTCAAAATAGTTTTTCACGGGGTCGTAATTCGTCGGTGCTGCTATGACCACATAATCGGCGTCGGCGTAAGCCTTGGCACCGTCGAGCGTGGCTGTCAGGTCGAGGTCTTTCTCGGCAAGATATTTCTCAATGTAATCATCTTGTATCGGCGACTTGCGCTGGTTTATCAAATCTACTTTTTCGGGAACAACGTCTACAGCCGTGACATGATGGTGCTGGCTGAGGAGCGTCGCGATGCTAAGGCCTACGTAGCCTGTGCCGGCTACGGCTATTTTCAAATTCTTATCCATATATATTAAGAAATTAAAGATGTCTGGTACGACAGTCTTCGGAAAGCCATCACACGGCCATGCGGTACTTACATCGCCTTTCCATACTCCTCCAGGTCGGCGATGACGTCGCGCTGCTTGGGCGTCAGCTTGGTTTTGTCCCAAAGGGCGGTGACGGCCTCGGCGGCGCGGCGGTGTTTAGGGTCGCCCGTGGCGGCGTACATCGAGGCGAGGATGAAAGCGCGGGTGGTGGCGTTGGTGACGGCGGGCAGGGCGGCGCGGCACTCCCAGGCGTAATAGTCGCGGCGGGCGGCGTCGCCGAGCACGGCGTGGCTCATCATCATGAAGGCCAGGTATTTGGCGCGGATCTTGTCCGACGGTATGCTCACGCCGCCGAAGCGGGCCACGAAAGCCTCAACGTGGCGACGGTCGGCGGCGGCCACGCCCTGCGGCGTAAGGCTGGCGCGCATGGCCCGGCGTATGCGTGGATAGTAGCTGTCGAGCTTCTTGTAAAGGTGCTTGCCGTCCTTGGCGAAGGCTATCACCTTGATGTATTCGGGACGCACCGTGAGCGTGGAGACGGTGAAGCGGTTGCACACGTCGATGACTACGCAGCCGCCGTCTTTGCCTTTCTGCGTAAGCAGCACGCCCTCGACGCCTGAGAAGGGCCCGCCCATTATCCTCACCCTGTCGCCCTTGCCAAGCGTGGCGCGGCAGGGCGGCAGACAGGGCATCGTGCCAGCCAGGGCGGAGGCTATCAGCTGCATCATGCGCATCTCCGGGTCGCCGACGTAAAGGTAGTCGCCAGCGGCGGCTGTCTTAGTGCGGCGTATCGGGTTGTAATGCGGGTGCGCCCGGCGGAACCCGCTGATTTCAGCCGCATCCAGGCGGACGAACACATAGTTGAGGTAAAGGGGCTTCTCTACAAGGCGCGCCTTGCCGCCCGCCTTGTCTACGTCAATGAACACGGGCGCGAAGTATTCAAGCGGGGGCAGGAAATCCCTGCGCCGGCGGCGGTCCTCGGCGTCGAGCTCGTCCTTAGCCTTGTTGTTCGACTTAGGCAAACGGAATATATACCAACGTTTTTCTTGTTTTTGTGTTGGCATCAAAAAACGTATAAGCGCAGTCCTCTCCTTTACCAGATTGTGTAACTATCTGATATACAAAGGTTTTACTGAAACAGCCGTACAACTTGGGAAAACTTTCAAAATAATGCGTCCAAGAAGCCGGCGTTTTACCGGAGCCGCCATTATTGCACGAGGCAGACATCCTGCTGCAAAAGTAATTAAAATATCAGAAATAATGTACGCTTCATATAGAAAAATATTCGTTTATTTGTTTTTTTGCCGTAAAAAAGAGGAAACAAAGCTGTAGGAAAACGGGCAAACGGGCTGGCAAGGGACGAGGAGACAATCCTGCGGGGGACAAGCGAACAAGCGGACGAAGGCTGGCGGCTGGCTGAACACCCCCTATCGGGCATCAGGCCGCATAAGTCCGGATATTGCATACACTCATACTCTTTGCCTGACATAAACACATGGGCAGCCTAAAGGGCTGACGACCGATTGGGGTTAAACCCAAATCGGTCATTAGACTTTATCCGTATTTCGTGCTGCCGTCAGGCAGATTGTTTTTAGTGGCCTGACGACCGATTGGGGTTAAAAACAAAAGAGTGGCGGACAAGCTGCCTGTCCGCCACTCTTAAAATATCATTATGACTGTTTCACTCCGTAATCCATACGCCGGACACGGCCGCCCTTGAACCCGTGGGCGTGCCGGCACGGTAATAGGCGCGGAGCGCAATGTCGAACACGAGGGTGCTGTAGGCCGGGATGTCGCCGTTGTCAACCTCGCCGTAGCCCAGCTGGTAAGGGATGTACACACGCCAATGGTCGCCTATGTGCATATACTGCAACACCGTGGCGAAACCGTCAACGACGCCTCCGACATACAGTTTCGCGGGCTTCGCCGTGGCTGGGTTGTAGTCGCCGTCGTAAGACTGGTCGAAGACGTAGCCGTCTTCATACGACGTCGAGGGGAGCAGCCGGCCGCGATAGTCCACCAGCACGGAGTCGGTGTACATCGGGCATCCGCTGCCTGTGCCCGCTTCGAGCACCTCTACTACGATGCTGTTCTCCGCCGTGGCTTCGATGTCGTCGTTAAAGGTGAAATTCTTTATCACCTTCCACGAGCCGTCGCTCACGCCGGCGGCGTAATTGTAGAGGCTCGCGAAGTAGGCGTTGTTGGTGTTCTCCCAGTCGGGAAACTCCTCTACGGTGTTGTCCTCCTCGCTGCACGACGCAAGGAACAGCGGCGCGAGCAAGGCCAAGAGGAAATATGTAAACTTGCTAAGTCTCATTTATTGCAGTTTTTTGAGCAGGCTCGTTATGCTAACCTTGTCCTCGATGATGCCGCGCAGGTCGGCTATGTTGACACGTTCCTGCTCCATAGTGTCGCGGAAACGCAGCGTAACGGTGTTGTTCTCCAGCGTGTCGTGGTCTACGGTCACGCAATAGGGCGTGCCTATGGCGTCCTGGCGGCGGTAACGCTTGCCGATGGAGTCTTTCTCGTCGTACTGGCAGTTGAAGTGGAACTTCAGCTCGTTGATTATCTCGCGGGCCTTTTCGGGCAGTCCGTCTTTCTTCAGCAGGGGCATCACGCAGAGCTTCACGGGCGCCAAGGCTGCGGGCAGCTTCAGCACAACGCGCGTCTCGCCGTTCTCAAGCTGCTCCTCGCAGTAAGAGTGGCACATCACGGAGAGGAACATACGGTCTACGCCGATCGAGGTCTCGATGTCGTAAGGGGTGTAGCTCTCGCCCGTCTGCGGGTCGAAGTATTTAATCGACTTGCCCGAGAACTTCTCATGCTGCGACAGGTCGAAGTCGGTGCGGCTGTGTATGCCTTCCACCTCCTTGAAGCCGAACGGCATGTGGAACTCGATGTCCGTGGCGGCGTTGGCGTAGTGGGCCAGCTTCTCGTGGTCGTGGAAGCGATAGTTCTCCGCGCCGAAGCCGAGGGCCTGGTGCCACTTCATGCGCAGTTCCTTCCACTTGTTGAACCATTCCATCTCCGTGCCGGGCTTAACGAAGAACTGCATCTCCATCTGCTCGAACTCGCGCATGCGGAAGATGAACTGGCGGGCTACGATTTCGTTACGGAAGGCCTTGCCTATCTGGGCGATGCCGAAGGGTATCTTCATGCGGCCCGTCTTCTGCACGTTCAGGTAGTTGACGAATATTCCCTGTGCCGTTTCGGGGCGCAGGTAGATCTTGCTTGTGGCGTCGGCGGCCGAACCCATCTCGGTAGAGAACATCAGGTTGAACTGGCGCACGTCTGTCCAGTTCTTCGTGCCGCTGATGGGGCACACTATGCCTTCGTCGATGATTATCTGCTTCAGCTCGGCCAGGTCGGGGCCTTGCATGGCCTTGGTGTAACGCTCGTGCAGGGCGTCGCGCTTCTGCTGGTGGGCTATCACGCGCGGGTTGGTCTCGCGGAACTTGGCCTCGTCGAAGGCCTCGCCGAACTTCTTGCGCGCCTTCTCCACCTCCTTGCTGATTTTCTCCTCGTACTTCGCCATCTGGTCTTCTATCAGCACGTCGGCGCGGTAACGCTTCTTCGAGTCGCGGTTGTCTATGAGCGGGTCGTTGAAGGCGTCAACGTGGCCGCTGGCCTTCCATATCGTGGGGTGCATGAAGATGGCCGAGTCGATGCCCACGATGTTCTCGTGGAGCAGCACCATGCTCTTCCACCAGTATTCCTTTATGTTGTTTTTCAGCTCCACGCCGTTCTGTCCGTAGTCGTAAACGGCTGCGAGGCCGTCGTAAATGTCGCTGCTGGGGAACACGAAGCCGTACTCCTTGCAGTGGGACACTATTTTCTTAAAAACATCTTCCTGTGCCATTGTTTATTTACCTTAAATATATTGTCTTATCAAAATACAAAGATGCCGAAATGCAGCATCTTTGCGCCTTTGGGTTGCAAAGATAGTGTAAATCAAGTGAAGCGCAAAATAAAAGTGAGGGAAACAAACTTTTATTTTACATTAAAACCGTGGCAGAACCAATACCTGAGCATAAACGCATGGCACTAAGGCTTTTCATATGGCGTTAATCTCGTCAAGAGACAAACCCGTTATCCGGGCTATTACATCAGGAGACAAACCCAGCCGTTTCGCATTACGCGCATTATCCAACTTTTCTTCCGCACGGCCCTCTGCACGGCCCTCGTTTCTCGCATACGCCTCGGTGACGAGGTTGTCACGGTAGATCTTGATTGCCTCGTCATACTTCATACGGTCTTCCTTTGACAGGGCTGATATGTCTTTTATGTCTTCAATCCTCATACTACAAGGCGGTAATCTCGTCAAAAGACAAACCCGTTATCTGGGCTATTACATCAGGAGACAAACCCAGCCGTTTCGCATTACGCGCATTATCTAACTTTTCTTCCGCACGACCCTCTGCACGGCCCTCTGCACGGCCCTCTGCACGGCCCTCGTTTCTCGCATACGCCTCGGTGACGAGGTTGTCACGGTAGATCTTGATTGCCTCGTCATACTTCATACGGTCTTCCTTTGACAGGGACGCGATGTCTACAATCTCCTCCAACTTCATAAACACTGCTTTTTTAGCCTTGAAAGGCAACCTTTCCAACACTTCCATATTCTTCAACACATATATCCAACGCTCAAAATCAGTCTCACACTCACTTTCGTCCTTGTTGAACGACGGCAACTGCAAGAACACATAGCGCATCTTGTCACTGAAAAGCTCATAGCTGTCACGGTCGGCCAGCACAACATCGGTGCGCAACTTGTCGGGCAGTCCGTCAAGGCGGAAGTTCATAAAGAACACGCCGTAAACGGCCTTCAAGTCAAACATCCAAGACGCGCCGCGCTCACCCTGCCTCACCACCGCCTGCGACACGTAATAAAGCGCACGCTCGCGGAAATTCTGCTGCCGGCGGTTCTGCATTTCCACGATAAACTGCTCGCCGTCCTCGTTCGTGCAATAAATATCGTAAATACAGCTCCTGTCCTCGATGGTGCCGCCAAGCACTTCCTTATCGAGGAAACGGATGTCTTTGATATGTTTCTCGCCCACAAGCAGACTGTTAAGGAAGTCTATCAACAAATCTTTGTTGATTTCTTGCCCGAAGATGCGCTTGAAGCCCACGTCCGTGAACGGATTGATAAACCTTGCCATTGCGTAAAGTCTTTTCTATACCGCAAAAATAATGTTTTTTATCGTAAACGCAAAACAAAAACACAGGAAAATACGGCAAAACGCACGCCAAAAGGCCGTCATCTGCAACCCAAGAAACGGTCTCTTGGAAAACAATCGGCAACGGCTTGACAGCCAAGGACATACAACCGCAAGAACACGCAATACAAAAAGGCAACAAAAAAGCGGCCTTTGGCAACGCCAAAAGCCGCTTCCAGGAAACTGTTTTTGATTTTTTTGTCCGATGTTTTTAGATGTATTACCAAGACGTTTACGATTACATTTTTCGACGTTTAGCACGCTAAACTTTCTCAAAAAACAAATGGAAACGGCTGGTAAGACGCTAAAAACACGGCCAAAGGACATCGGAAACGCCCAAAAACGGCGTCCTGAAAAAACCAGAAACAGTTTCTCAAAATAATGACAACGGCAAAACGCCGCCTTGATTACATCTTCACCTTAATGTGTTTCATTACAGCGTAGCCGCCAAATACTTGCACGAGGATGCCCGGCCAGCCCAAGCGGACGTCTTGGAGGGCGTCGGCAAGCGAACCGGTCACGCCCCACTCGGCGAGCATTCCCGCCGCCTGATAAGCCACTACGGCCAAAGCGACAGCCCAAAGGGCCACGCCGCGCACGCGGGAAGCTATGCCGGCGGCGGCCAAGGCGAGCAATACCGACTTGATGAGGATGGTGGGCAGCGACGCCGCAGCAGGCATCCCGAAGAACAGGCTGTTGACAACAGGCGAGGCAATGGCCGTCAAGAGACCTGCCGTAAGGCCGAACTTATAGGCCGCTACAAGCGTGAAGAAATAGATGGGGAGCCACACTAAGCCGCCTTGCGGCACCAAGTGGCACAACTGGGGCAGCACGATGTTGCCCGCAACGAACAGCGCGGCCATCATGTAGGCGCGGCTGTCGCGGCAGCTCAATGAGCAAACCGCCGATGCAGATGTCGTTTTCATTGTTGTTATTGATGTTAAAATATTGTCCTTTTTGAAGTTATAGAAGTTAAAGAAGTTATCGCTCCCTACTGTCGCTAAGAAGTTAAAGCCGTATGCCTTGCATTCTGTTATTCACCACAGGGGTAATGGCTGTAACTTCTCCAACTTCTTTTAATTCTATAAATTCTTATCTTTCAGAAACTCTTTTATCATCCGATACGCCTCGTCGGGCGAGTCCGTGCCGGCCGTGAGCTTCTCCACGGGGCAGACGTCGGTGCCGGCGCGGTTGATGATATTGGCCACTTCCTCGCCGAAAGACACCTCCATGCCGGCCCGGCGGAGCACTTCGAGCGCGCCGGAGCTTATCACTTGGGCGTAAACACGGCTCACGCCGCCCTTCACAAGGAGCAGGGCTGCGCCGCGACCGATTATTTTATCGGCAACGGATGCGCCGCGCAGGAAGGCGGGGTCGTCGGTGACGAGGGCGAAAAGGTCGGCCACGCCGCGACGCTCAAACTTGCGTATCTCGCCCGAAACAGAGCGGACAATGCCGCGGCAGGTGTCGCTAAAGCTGACACCCACACCAAACTCTTCCCCAACGGAGGGGCTTAGCATGCCTTGCTTGTCTGTTTTCTCTTCCACAATTCTTTTCTTAAACATTATCAGTCAGCCATCAACAGCATCCTCACTCCTCCCCTTGGGGAGGTCGGGAGGGGGCTTCATACGTCCTGCTTCAGCGTCTCCACGAACTCGTCAATGCGTTGCATCTCCTTCGGGATGTTTATTCCCTGCGGACAATGGTCTACACATTGGCCGCAACCGATGCAGTGGTCGGCCTGGCGGAGGCGGGGAACGCTGCGGTCGTAGCCTATCAGGAAGGCGCGGCGCGCACGCCGGTACTCACTCATAGCAGACGAGTTACGAGTTGACGAGTTGACAAGAGGATTTGCATTGTTGGCTTGTCTGCTCGTCTGCTCGTCTGCTCGTCTACTTGTTTGCTTGTCTGCTTGTCCGTTTGTCTGCTCAACCACAGGCATATTGCCTTCCTTTATGCACCTGTTATAATGTAAAAGAATGCCCGGAATGTCTATTCCGTAAGGACAAGGCATGCAGTATTTGCAGTCGTTGCAGGGTATTGTCTTCAGGTTGTAGATGTCGCCGGCAATCTCCATGAGGAACTTCCGCTCCTCGCCCGTCAGCGGTTTCAGCGGCGAATAGGTGCAAAGGTTTTCACGAAGGTGCTCCATGTAAGTCATTCCAGACAGCACGGTGAGCACCCCGTCCGGCGTTCCGGCGAAGCGGAAAGCCCACGACGCCACGCTCTGCTCAGGCTCACGCTGCTTCATCTTGGCCACGATGGCGTCGGGCACGTTGGCCAGGCGGCCGCCAAGCAACGGCTCCATGATTATGGCCGGTATGCCGCGCTTTTTCAGTTCGCCGTACAGATACACGGCGTCAGTGTTGCGCTTGTTAATCTCGTCGGCATAGTTCCAGTCGAGATAGTTAAGCTCTATCTGCACAAAGTCCCAATGGTAACGCCCCTCGTCGTGCCAACGCAGCAGCATGTCGTATATCTTCACGTCGCCGTGATACGAGAAACCGAGGTTGCGTATGCGTCCTTTGCGCTTCTGCTCAACGAGCCAGTCGAGTATGCCGTTGTCCATATAACGGCTGTTGAACATACCAAGCGCATCCTTGCCCTGCCCTATCGAGTGGAGCAGCAGATAGTCAACATAGTCAACCTGAAGCTCCTTGAGCGAGTTCTCGAACATCTTTATCGACTCCTCGCGAGGCCAAGTTTCTGGCGAGAAGTTCGACATCTTGGTTGCAATGAAGTACTCCGACCGCTTGTGGCGGCTCAAGGCGATGCCCGTGGCGCGCTCCGACTTGCCCTGGCAGTAGGCGGGCGACGTGTCAAAATAGTTGACTCCGTGCTCTATCGCATAGTCAACCTGGCGGTTCACCATCTCTTGGTCGATGTCCATCTCGCCCGTCCCTGTTGACGGGTCTTTGCCCTCGTTCTTGTCAGGCAGGCGCATCATGCCGTAACCCAAGAGCGACACGCGGTCCTTCGTGTTGGGGTTCACCCTGTAAGTCATCTTCCCTTTCTCCGGCTCCTGCTGCCTGGCGGTGGTCTGCTTGTCGTCCTTGCATGCCGCGAGCAACGCCGACGAAGCAACGGCCCCGCCTCCGAGAGCCTTCAGGAAATTGCGTCTTGATATGTCTTTTGCCATGTTTTTTATTTTTGAAATTATAGAAGTATTGCTGAGAAGTTAAAGAAGTCAGAGAAGTTTTTCACTTCGTTCAAGGGAACTCTCGCTCGTTTCACTCGCTAAGAAGTTAAAGCCAAATGCCTTGTCGCCAAGATTTTGTTACTAACTTCTCGCCGTTCTTCACTCTCATCTTCTTGCTTTTTGTTTATATTCATAACTCATTGTGTGTCAACGCCTTATGTTTCACTATGCAAAAGGCGTCCTTTTAGCACGTGAAAGGTGTCCTTTTGCAGCACGAAAAGGCATCTTTCGCACGGCGTTTTGGCAATGTCTGCACAAAGAGATTTGTTTGTTGAAACGAAAGTTCAGATTTATTTGCAAATAAATTCTTCACTCTTCGTTCTTCGCTCTTCACCCCCCTTGGGGAGCCGGAGGGGCTAAACCTCCCTGTGCACCTCGTGGCCTTCAACGTAAATCGCACTGAACGGACGCGCCGGACACAGGTTTTCGCACGCTCCGCAGCCTATGCAACGGGCTTCGTTGACGGCTGGTATCTTCAGCGAATGCTCGTCCTTAGGATTTATCGGCACCATTGTGATGGCTCCTGTAGGGCAATGGCGCGCGCAGTTGCCGCATTCCACTCCGTCAGTCAGGGGCACGCAGTTCTTCTTAATCCACACCGCATGGCCTATCTGCGTGGCCGACTTGTAGGCGCGGGTTATCGGCTTGATGGCTCCCGTGGGGCAAACGTCGCCGCACTTGGTGCATTCAGGGCGGCAATAGCCACGCTCGTAGGACATCGTGGGCTGCATAAACGTAGACAAACTGGTTGACGGACGCAGCACGTCGTTGGGACAGTTTGACACGCAAAGCTGGCAAGCCGTGCAGTGCTGGGCGAAATGCCGGGCCGACAAAGAGCCGGGAGGGGTTATCGGAGTAAGCCTTTCAGGAGCTATCTTTTCCTCGATGGCCGCCAGTCCGCCGTCCACCTTTTTCTTCTCTTGCGCCAAAGCGGCACCCGTCGTGGCAATAGCCATGCCAAGAAGGAACGAGCGGCGGCCGACCCCCTCAACTCCCCCAGTGGGGGAGCTTTGGCCATCTGGCTTTAAGCCCTCCCTACGGGGGAGGGTTTGGGAGAGGCTTATCGCGCCCTTGTTGCACTTTTCGATGCAATCGCCGCACACGACACAACGGCTGTAATCTATCCGATGGTTCTTAAAGTCGATTGCCGACGCCTTGCAGTTCTTCGTGCACAGTCCGCAGTTTACGCATTTTGAGTCGTCGATGCGTACCTTGAACCATGAGAAACGGGCCAGAAAACTGAGTATAGTTCCTACCGGACAGACCGTGTTGCAGTACGTCCTGCCGCCCCGCCAGGCAAGTACGGCGATGACAACGAGCGTCACAGAGGCTACAACGAGCGTCGGCAGGCTCTTCATCCACACATCGACGCTGTAAAAAGCATAGCTGTTGAAATGCTCGGCGATGGCCGCCAGCACGTTGTTCCCGGCCTCGTAGACGGGCTTCATCAGGCTGCCGGCGATGCGTCCGTATGAGCTGTACGGCGCAAGAAGCGACACAACGGCGTTAACTCCGGCCAAAGCTGAAGCTATGAAGACCACCAGCACTCCGTAGCGCAACCACCGCTTTTCCTTTGAATAGGTAAACCTGTTCTTCTTACGGATGCCGTGCAGGTGCGATATGACGTCCTGCATCACGCCGAGAGGACATATTACGGAACAGTAAATGCGCCCGAACACGAGCGTAAGCACCACCAACAGTGCCACAACACCTATGTGCAGGGCGAGCAAGGCCGGCCAAAACTGAATGCTGGCGAGCCACCCGAAATACTTGTGCAGCGTGCCCGTAACGTCCAAGAAGAGCAACGTTATCAGCACAAACACCACAAGGGCGAGGGTCGTTCTGATTTTTCTTAGCATATATTCATAATGTTTTTTCAAATATTCTTCAGAAGTTAAAGAAGTTATAGGAGTTATCACTCACTTCGTTCGCTTAGAAGTTAAAGGACAAATGCCTTGCTTACAAGCGTCCTTTTTACCGTTTTACCTTTTTACTTTTTTACCTTTTTCCACGGGTTTGCCTTACTATCACCACGCTTGCCTCATAAAGCAGCCAGATCGGCAACGACACGAGCAGCAGCGTGAAAGCGTCCGACGTGGGCGTGACGACCGCCGCAACGGCCACTATCGCCACCACGGCGTGCTTGCGGTAACGGCTCATCCACTCGGCCTTGAGCAACCCGAAACGGGCTAAAAGCCAACAGACGACGGGTATCTCGAACACAACGCCGAACACGATGCTCATCATCACCAGCGTGTCAACATAAGACGAGAGCGTCAGCAGGTTGTCAACGTCGGCGCTCACGGAGTAAGTGCCGAGGAAACGCACCGTCAGCGGAAAAATGACAAAGTAATTGACAAGCAGCCCAACGATGAACATCGCATAAGCCGCGACCGTCAGCCTGACCGAGCACCGCCGTTCGTTCTCGTACAGCGCGGGCGAGATGAAGCGGAAAAGCACATATAATATATAAGGAGAGGCCATCAGCACGCCGGCTGCGAAAGCCATCTTCATGTGCACCATGAACTGTTCGGTAAGCCCAGTGTTGACAAGCCGGATGCTGAAATGCTCCGCACCAAGCAGCCTGTAAGTCACGAAGTCGTCGCGGCTTGGCGCCAGCACCACGCTGAACAGCCAGTCCTTGAGCACGAAAGCCACTACGCCGGCGGCCACGGCGGCCACCAACATACGTATCAGGCTGCCACGGAGCACGTCAAGATGCTCCCAGAACGTCAGCCCGCCGTCGTCACTCATCTTTCTTCTTCGGTTCTTCCTGTTCGTCGTCCAGCTTTCCGTTCATGCCGTCCTTGAAACTCTTTACGCCCTTGCCCAGGCCCTTCATCAGCTCCGGTATCTTCTTGCCGCCGAACAGCAACAGGATGATCAGGGCGAGGACGAGTATCTCTTGCATTCCTATTCCCATATTTTCTTATTTTAGGAACAAGCTGACAAGTCACGAGCTGACAAGGAGATATGCCTTGTCGTCTTTCCAACATCTGAACAAACTTGCTTGTCTGCTCGTCACTTGTAAACTTGTTTACTTGTTAAATATTAATATTCACGCCACCCATGAATGTAGCCTTGGGCATAGGGTAGCCGTACATTATCTCATATTTCTGCGCCAGCAGGTTCTCGCCTTTAGCCCAGACGCCGAGCCAAGGCAAGGCACGGTAAGCCGCGGTGACGTTCAGCAGGATGAAGTTCTCCTTGACTTCCGCCGGGTCAACCTGCGTGTACAGACCGCCGACATATTGCAGTCCACCCGCCAGAGTCCACCGTCCGCGGCGGTATCCCGCGCCAAGGTAAGCCTTGTGTTCAGGTGCGGCGAGCACCTTGTTGTGCATCTTCAGGTAACTGTAGTTGGCGTTCAGGCTGAAGTAACGGCTGGCGCGCCACGCGGCCTCGGCCTCCACGCCGCAGTTCTCTATCGCCCCCGTGTTCACGTTCATCGGACGGCCGTCAACCATCGCGGTCTGGATGATGTTGTCGCCGTTGATGTAAAACAGGTTCAGTCCGTAAGAGAAAGCCCCGCCCATAAGCCTTTGCTTCCACGAAAGCTCATAGTTCACCGCCTCCTCCGGGCGCAAAGCGTCGTTGGCCGGACGCCAGAGGTACATCTCGCGGATGGTAGGGTTGCGGAAACCTTTGCTCACCATGGCCTTCAGCTCGCCGTCTTCCACTACGCGGAACACCACTCCGCCCTGCGGCACCCACTCCGTACCGGCCTGCGAATGATGATCCAAGCGCACCCCGGCGTCCACCGTGAGCCAGCGGAACAAGTCTTGCCTGAAATCCACGTATCCGGCAATCTCGTTCTCGTGGTGGTGGCCTATGCCGCCCGTCACCTCGCGCGAGCCGATGGACTCGTTCCACGCCTTGCCGTAGATATGCTGGTAGTCAACGCCCACAGTGACGCGGTTGCCCGTGAAGAACGTCGCGCTCTGGTAGACGGAGAAGCCCGTCAGCGCGTCTTTCGACATGAAATAGTCCGTCTGGGGCTGTTCGCCAGGGCCGTAACCGTCGTTTATCTTATGCCGGCCGAAGTTGTGGTACACGCTCACCGCACCCGAAGTGCGCCCGTAATGGTTCTCCACCACGGCCGTGGCCACGCCCCTCGTAATCCATTGGCGCGCCCCAAGGAGCGGCTCGTGCATGCTGCCTGGGTAAGACGAGTTGAAATGCGTCACGTTGACATCGGCGTAAGCCGTCCAGTGGGGAGAAAAGTCATAGCCTAACTTAACGTAGCCGCCATACTGCTCGAAGCCGAAGTCAGGGCGGTTGTTGCCGCTGCGGCCATACTGGCCCGACACAACGCTGTAGAAGCCGCCGCTCCTTATCCTGTTGGTGAACTCGCCCTGGAACGTGCCATACGAACCTGCGCCGAGGTTGACGTCGGTCTTAACGCCGTCGCCCTCCATCCTGCGCGTCACGATATTCACCACTCCGCCCATGGCGTTAGAGCCGTAAAGCATCGACGCCGGGCCGCGCAACACCTCAACGCGCTCGGCCATCATCGTCTGGTAAGAGTCGCTGATGGAGTGTCCGAAGATGCCTTGGTACTGCGGATGTCCGTCTACGAGCACCATCATGCGCCCGCCTCCGCTGCCCAGTCCGCGCAGGCTGATGCCTCCCGCGGCGCCGTCGCTCACGGCGTAGCCCATCATAGAGCGCGACGTGACGAACAGTCCCGGCACCACCTCGGCCAGCGTCGGCAGCACGTTCACGCGCTGGCTCTCTGCCAGCCGGCGCCTGCCCACCACGGATATTGTCATCGGCAGGTGTCTCACGTCGGTGGTAGAGCGCGTGCCCGTCACCACCACGTCGCCCAGCCTGTGCGCCGTAGTGTCGCGCTGGGCGCGGACTTCGCCTGTGGCACACACCAATATCGCTGCTGCAAAAATAAAAGTTTTCATCAAAAACCGAAAATTTTATATCTTAAAATTCAAGAGTATTTTACAGAGTGAAGAACGAAAAGCAAAGAATTAAAAATCCCGACGCCTGCGACCATAACACCCATTATTCATTATTCATTTTTAATTTTTAATTTTTAATTTAAAAGCGTGGCCGCCCGCGCTCACCGCGCACCGCCACGCATGAAGAAGTTATTGATTGTCTATATCTATGAGGACGCAGGCCTCACTCCCAAGGCCCGCCGTCACTGCATAGCCAACGGCATAATCACCCTTGCATCCGCCGAAAGCGGACAGGTTGTCCGGCGCAGGTATTACAAACGTCTTCATATCCTCCGTTTTTCCAACACATACTTTTACGTTGCAAAAATACAACTATATTTTCATTAAAACCGTATATATTTCACCTATTTAACTACCAATTTTACATTTTTACGGACAAGGCGTCCGCATTCCCAATTTCCACACGTCCAACCCTGTCTCCTCTAATTTGCAATCCTCGTACTCGAACCTGCGGATTGCAAACCAACAGGAACAGAAAATCCGCAGGAACAGGCATCCTACAAAAGCAAAAAAGCCGTAACTGAAAAGCCCCAAGACCATATATGGCCTTAGGGCTTCTCTTTTATAATCAATCTAAAACTTGGCTTCATTCAGCTTCGCCGCTGGCGTCATCACCGGCCTGGGTGTCTATCACCGGCACGCGAACAGCCTGCTGCACGCCGTCGTTGTTGTAAACGAATGCTACCACGTGCATATCTTCAGGTTTCCACCTTACGTATTCGCTGCCCTCGTCCTCGTGCTCCTTGATGTACTTGGCTTCAAGTTCGTCAAGGCTGATGGTGTATTCGAGGGTCTTCTCATCGTTCCAACCGAGCGTGAAGTCCTCACCGTCACGTCCGTTGACAGCGGCGCGGAACACGTGGTTGTGGACGTAGTTGTAATCATACGCACCGTTGGGCGGCGTTACTTGGTAGCTTACGATGTTGTCTTCAGTCAGCCAAAGCTGGATTTTTCCGCTTACGTCAAGCTGTCCCTTGGCTATGATGCTTACCGTAGCCGTGCGGGTGGTTTCATCATAACTTGAACTTGCCTCCAATGTCAACGGAGCCGAAACTGCCAATGCGTTGCTCACCAACGTAGGCCACGTAGAATAATTCTCCGTGTAACTACCCCTGTCAACAACCGCTGTAGGTTGTGCACTTATAGGCCATTGAGAATAATAATATTCTGCATCTGAAGTCCACAGGGGAGTATGACCAAACATTCCGACCGACTGGGTGCCGCTGTGCATCCCGACGACAATCACAGTTTCGGGCGTATATTGCTCCGTCAACTGTTCCAAAACAGCTGAACCGTTAGGACACTGCACGCAAAACTGGCCGGTGAAATCCTCAACAAGGATATTCCTCTCCACGGGAACTGGCTCCACGTATATATAACGGTCGTCCTCGTCAATGTTGTCGCAAGCCGCAAAAGACACTGCGGACAAGGCGCAAAGAGCTATCTTAGCATAAATATTCGTCAATTTCATTTCTCGAATCAGAAGTTATAGTTATACGAAAGTGTAACACCCTTGCTCGACGGTGTGTAGCGGCACACGCCTCCAGCACAGTTGTAACCGGCGCGTGTACGACCGTAACCGAGCTGAATGCGGTGGGCGCCCGTGGTGAATGTCACAAGACCCTGATAATAGTGGCGGTTGGTGACGCCGCTGTTATACATGTCGGCCACGGTGAACATCCAGTTTGGCAGGAACGAAAGTTCCAACAGGCCGTACCACCAGTTGCCCATGTCCTCGCTGGTAGAAAGGAACTGCACTTCGCCGCGGAGCGTCAACTTGCGGTTGAACTTGTATTTAGCGTCGGCGATGAAGATGTCCGAATGTATCATCTTGTCTTCGGTCTCGGCAATACGGTTGATGGCGTTGTTGAAGAACTGGTTCATATACATGAAGTGCAAGTCGAACGAGCGCGAGAACTTCTTGCCGATCTGGATGTTCAAGTCCTGGTAATACTTGCCGTCGTCGCCCCACTTCCAGAATGCCGAGCCGTAACCGTCGGTGCCCATGCCGCCGCCGTCTTTGGTGCTGCGGTCGATACCACGCACATAAGAGAAGTTGACGCGCACCTTAGTACCGTATTTACCTCCGAGGAAGGTGTGACGCTTGAAGTTGTAACCCAGTTGCGCCTGGTAAGCCCACTCACCGTCAGGGTTTGTGGCATAAGGATACATGGCTGCCAAGGCGTAGGTCTGATCCATGGTGAACGCCGGCAGGTGGTTGATCATTGACGGGTTGCCCGTGTCAGAGCGGCGGCTGCGGAACGACATATTGTCGCTGCGCTTTGCCTGGAGCAAGAGGCTCATGCCGCGCTGCGAATAAGAGGCGGAGAGCATGGCCACGGTTCCCTTGCGGTAAATGTAGCCGTTGTCGAACGACGGGTCTTGCGTTTTCCATGCATACTCGGCCAACAGTCCGAAACCGCCCTTCTGCAAGTTGGCGCGAACGTCGAAGGCATTGACCGAAGTAGGAATGTTGAGCTTGTTGTTGGGCTTGTCTGTAACCCAGATGTCTTCGTCGCTTTCATACTTGTTCACCCACGAAGCACCGAGGGTAAGATAAGTGCCGCTGTTGGAGAGGCCCTTGAACCACTGGTCAAGGCTAAGCTCAAGGTCGGCACCGCTCACCCAAGCGTCATTATGCGACCAGTAACGGCGCTGCTTGCCGCTCAACACCTTGACGGCCACGCCCTTTACGGGGCGGATGGTGAAACGTCCGCCAAGCAACGAGTTGTCGATGCCGAGCGTGCGCTCCTCGTAAGTGCGGAGAATGAAGCCCGAACCGAACTGTTCATAGAAATTACCGAGGGTGAGATCCCAGTTCTTGAAGTGTGTTTTTACATAGAAATAAGGTACGCCCCAGCCAGCATAGTCTTTGGTGAGACCTGGCGGGCGGAAGCCTGGAAGAGGGTGTTTCAAGAACTCGAAGCGCGCTCCGGCGTCTACGTGCTCGCTCATGATGTTCACATCGGCGAACGTGTTGGTGACGGCCCACTCGTCAATACGTTCTGACTCCTGCATCGTCTCAGAGTCAAACTGCGGAATGAGGATGTCGCTCTGGACGCTACCTGACACGGTAACTTTCTTGCTTTCCGCATTTTCCTGCCCTTCTTGCGCAACGGACGAAACAGCCGGGGCAAGCGCGGCGAGTAGGCATATCAGTTTGCTTTTTGTATTCATTGTTTGTTATTTAATGGGGGGGGGTGCTGGGAGTACTGGGAGAGCTGAGAAAGCCGGGAGTACTGGGAGGTCTGGGAGACCGCACCACCTTATTTATTAATTAGCTCGCGTACTTTCTCGATGAGTTCCTGCTCGTCGCCCTCCTTATAGCCGTTGTGCTTGTAAACGATGTTGCCCTGGCCGTCAACGATGATGGTGTAAGGTATCATCTGGATGCCGAGGGCGCGCTTGAAGTCGCTGTTAGGGTCGAGAAGCACGTAGTAAGGCCATTCGTTGCTGTCAACGAGGGGGCGCACCTTGTTGATGTTCTGCGCCTGGTCGATCGACACGGCGATGACTTTCACGCCGGTCTCCTCCTGCCACTCCTCGTAGACTTCGTTGATGGCGTTAAGCTCACGGTTGCACGGATGGCACCATGTGGCGAAGAAGTCGATGATGAACGGCTTGCCGTTGTTCGACAGCGTGTCGGTGCGGACTGTCTTGCCGTCGATGTCCTTCAATGTTATCGACGGGAGCTGGGCGTTGGCTGTGCAAACGCAGCCAAGCAACACTACGATTGATAATAAAAATTGTTTCATCTTTATCGGTTTTTGTTAATTCTTAATTAATAATAAGCAATCTCCAATCGACAAAATTAAGCATATTTTCAATAAGTACAAAATTTTAGCACAAAAAAAACATTTATTAAAAACGTTTTTGCAAACGATAAAATTAGGAGCGGGAAAACGCACAAACTGACATTTTAAGCACGACAAAACTTTCAGTTTTAACACAGTTCTATTGTAAGGCGTACACTTTATTATGAGAGCTTGTTCCCGTCCCCGTAACGGGCTGATATAAAGACAGTTGCAAAAGACGGTCTTCCACGTTGCAATAAACGACTTTTCACGCGACGAAAAGCAGCAAATGAGAATGAGAAAGATGGCATACGGGGTTCATCTACAAGCCTTCTGGATGTTTTATAATAATCTCACCTCCTTCGTCTCCTCGGATTTGCGATCCGCAGGGAACGGCGCAAGAACTGCTGCAACAAAAAAAACGGGCGGGCACATCGAGTGTGTCCGCCCGCAGCGTTAATAAAAACGCTTATCCCGCGCCGTTTTTTTTATTTCATCACCTTAACGGCCTTGCTTGTGCCGTCGGCGTATTTCTCAACCTTGATGCTTACGCCCTTCTCGGCTGCGCTGATGCGGCGGCCTGACAGGTCGTAGTATTCCACAGATACGGCCTCCTTGTCAGTTGACGTCTCAACATTGTTGATGCCAGTGGGAGTACCCTTGCCAAGCACTATATTCTCATATATAACCGTATTTGTCGGTGTAGTTTCTGTCGGGAAAGACAAGTCGAACAAATATTCCCCGTCTTCTTGAGTGATTTCATCTGTAGCACTGTTATATGTAAACGTGCAAATATTAGGCGTGGAAAGACATTCCAATATTGATCCTAAAGTGAGTCCTTCGTATGTATCATTAACGAAAAGCACGATTTCGTCATTGAGCACGACTGGCTGTACAATTAAGCTATTAGAATTTTTCTCATCCTTGAACATAGGCATCCATGCATTTGGATACATAGGAAGCAATCCTTTTACCAAACGGACACCAATACCTGTGTCGAGATCTTCAACTGTATATTCCTTATTTTCCATACCTGCGCTTGACAGTTCTACGCATGCCGCCTTACGTGTGAGAGATGCATACGGGAACATTGCCTTGTTTTCAAGCGGATAATAAGTAAATACAAAATCAAGGACATAGCGTTGTACCTTGGTGTCGTTTAATTTTACAAACAGGCCTAAAAGAACCGATTGGTTAGTATTATATATCACGCCTTCTTGTATGTCAACATTTAAAACAAACGAAGATGAAGAAGGGCCACCGTCTGAGCCTACAATGCTTACAAAAACATCGTGTCCTTCAATATTGCCTACAACCTGACCGCTTTCAACGGTTATTTGAGTGCCAGTTGAATTTAATTTACCAACCAAATACGAGGTGCCCTCAAATTGTGAAGTGTAAAGAAAGTTCGGAATGTAAACGGTTGTATTATCATCCGAGAATATCAGTGTTTCTTTTGAGAACTTAACAAACGGCGTTCCACTAAGATAGCCTGTCGCCCCACGGACTGTTTCATATCTCATCAAGTAAAAGTCACGTGTTGTACCAGCGGGTGTTTCGCCAGCTCGCGTCCTTGCAGCAACGCTTACTTTTTTATCCAATTTGCCGACTATAACGTTTTCAGACTCACCTAAAGAGACTTTGGCTGGATTCATATAACGGCTCATGTCGTATTTCTGTGCCGACGCACCCAGTGAGAGCAGCGCAACGGCTGCTAAGAGTATAAGTTTTTTCATGTGATTGTAATTTAAATGTTTAACTTTTCGGCGACAAAGATAGTGCTTTTTGTGATACGACAAGAGTATTTGACGTGATATTTTGTTTTTTTAATATTGAATGGTCGCAAACGTTTGCGTAAATGACGACGAATGGGGATGCGGGAGTAAAAAACGGCGGATTTTTTGCACGGCTCGATTTTTTAATGTACCTTTGCAAGGTTACAGCTTACACCTTATAATATATATGCAGCATAGCCTATGGGCCGCGAGGACGCGGCGCGGGGTGTGGCATTTACCGAAGATACATGGACAACGACATAAACGACATCAAGGACGACGAGATATTGGACGCTGCCGACGGCGGCCGCACAGCCGGAGACGGCGGCGAACGGCACGGGGATGAAGCCGCCGCGGGGTTCACGCCCGCGGGGAGGTTTGACGCCTCGGCCGTGCGCAACCTCGGCGGGATGTACCAAAACTGGTTCCTGGATTACGCCTCTTACGTGATCCTGGAGCGCGCCGTGCCGCACATCGAGGACGGCCTGAAGCCCGTGCAGCGGCGAATACTGCACTCGATGAAGCGCATGGACGACGGACGCTACAACAAGGTGGCGAACATCGTGGGGCACACGATGCAGTTCCACCCGCACGGCGACGCCTCGATTGGCGACGCCTTAGTGCAGCTGGGGCAGAAGGACTTGCTCGTGGACTGCCAGGGAAACTGGGGAAACATCCTCACGGGCGACCGCGCCGCCGCGCCGCGATACATTGAGGCGAGGCTGTCAAAGTTCGCGTTGGACGTGGTGTTCAACCCGAAGACCACGGAGTGGCAGCTAAGCTACGACGGCAGGAACAAGGAGCCGATAACGCTCCCGGCGAAGTTTCCACTGCTGTTGGCGCAGGGGGCGGAGGGCATCGCCGTGGGACTGTCGTCGAAGGTGCTGCCGCACAACTTCAACGAGATATGCGACGCCGCCGTGAGCTACCTGCACGGCGAGCCGTTCACTCTATATCCCGACTTCCCCACGGGCGGCAGCATCGACGTGAGCAAGTATAACGACGGGCAGCGCGGCGGGCAGCTGAAGGTGAGGGCGAAGATTGAGAAGCTCGACACGAAGACGCTCGTGATACGGGAGATACCTTACGGAAAGACAACCTCGACGCTCATCGACTCGATACTGAAAGCCATCGAGAAGGGGAAAATCAAGGCGCGCAAGGTGGACGACAACACGGCGGCGCAGGTGGAGATACAGGTTCACCTGGCTCCGGGCGTGTCGTCGGACAAGACGCTCGACGCCCTTTACGCCTTCTCGGACTGCGAGGTGAACATCTCGCCTAACTGCTGCGTCATCGAAGACAACAAGCCGCAGTTCCTCTCGGTGAGCGACGTGCTCAAATATTCGGTCAACCACACGATGGGGCTGCTCCGCCAAGAGCTTGAGATACGCAAGCACGAGCTGCAAGAGCAACTGCACTTCGCCTCGCTGGAAAAGATTTTCATCGAGGAACGCATATACAAGGACCGCAAGTTCGAGCAGGCTCCCGACATGGACGCCGCCTGCGCACACATAGACGAGAGGCTGACGCCGTTCTACCCGCAGATGATACGCGAGGTGACGAAGGACGACATCCTGCGCCTCATGGACATCAAGATGGCGCGCATCCTGAAGTTCAACAAGGACAAGGCCGACGAGCTGATGGCCAAGATCAAGGCGGAGATAGCCGACATTGACCGCAAGCTGGCCGACATGGTGGAGGTGACGGCGGACTGGTTCAAGTACCTCAAGCAGAAATACGGCGCCGCCCACCCGCGCCTCACCGAGATAAAGAGCTTCGACACGATAGAGGCCACCAAGGTGGTGGAGGCCAACGAGAAGCTCTACATCAACCGAAACGACGGCTTCATAGGCACCGCGCTGAAGAAGGACGAGTTCGTCTGCAACTGTTCAGACATCGACGACATCATCATTTTCTACAAAGACGGAAAGTACAAGGTGGTGAAGGTAGCCGACAAGATATTCGTAGGCAAGAACATCCAGCACGTAGCCGTGTTCAAGAAGAACGACAAGCGCACGATATACAACGTGGTTTACCGCGACGGAAAGCTCGGCAAGTACTACATGAAACGCTTCAACGTCACCAGCGTGACGCGCGACAGGGAGTATGACTTGACGATGGGCACGCCCGGTTCGCGCGTGGTTTACTTCACCGCCAACCCCAACGGCGAGGCCGAGGTGATAAAGGTGACGCTCGACCCGGCGCCGCGCCTGAAGAACATCTTTAAGGAAAAAGACTTCTCCGAAGTGGCAATAAAGAACCGTAGCGCGAAAGGCGTGGTGATGACACGCTTCAACGTGCACCGCATTTCACTCAAGAGCCACGGGCACAGCACGCTGGGCGGACGCAAGGTGTGGTTCGACCCGGACGTGAAACGCCTCAACTACGACGACCACGGACGGTTGCTCGGCGAGTTCAACGAGGGCGACAGCATCCTCGTAATCCTCGACAACGGCGACTTCTACCTGTCAAACTTCGACGTGAACAACCACTACGAGGACAACATCAAAGTCATAGAGAAATACGACGGGCACAAAGTGTGGACGGCGGTGCTTTACGACGCCGACCAGCAAGGCTATCCCTACCTGAAGCGTTTCATGCTCGAAGGCTCGAAACGCAAGCAGAACTACATCGGTGAAAACAAGGACAGCCGCCTCGTCTGCCTGACGGACGAGCCTTATCCGCGCTTCAGGCTCACCTTCGGCGGCAACGACGCTTACCGCGACCCGATGGAGGTTGACGCCGAGGAGTTCATCGCCGTGAAGGGCTTCAAGGCCAAAGGCAAGCGGCTTACGACGTGGACGGTTGACTCGATAGAGCAACTTGAACCGCTGAAGCGGCCCGAAGACGACGCTGAAGACGGCGGCGGAGACGACGAAGAGCAGCCCGGCACGCCTGAAGACGAGAACCTCGACCCCGATGCAGGCAAGAGCCAGCAGCAGGTAATAGACGAGATTACAGGCCAGCTGAACCTGTTCGGCGACGAAGAACAACAATAGTTGGACAATGAAGGCAATACAAATATTCGCCGTTTTGGCAGCATCCGCACTTCCTTTTGCGGCAAGCGCGCAGGAGGCCGACACCATTCCGAGCGCCAAGGTGATAACCAACGCCCAGATGATAGGCGTAGGAGCGGCAAACATCCTCGACACATATCTCTCGCCGGAGAAGTATTCGGGCACGGAAGTGCGCTACGTCTCCCATACGTTGCGCCGCCGCGAAGGCCGCCGGTGGTCGCGCATGCTGGTTCACCAGGGCAGCTTCGCCTACGCCGACAACCGCGCCGGAGAGGGCGGCGAGATGATGGGGATGTACACGTTCACCTACGGCGTGCATTACAACTGGGACTTCCTTGGCGGACGATTGAACGTGATGGCGGGCGGACAAGCCGACGTGGAAGCAGGCTTCCTTTACAACACACGCAACGGCAACAACCCCGCACAAGCGCGTTTGAGCCTGAACATCGCGCCGTCGGCAGCCGTAAGGTACCGCTTCAAGCTGTGGAACACCCCGTTCGCGGCACGCTATGAAGTCAGCGCACCGCTTTTCGGAGTGATGTTCAGCCCGAATTACGGGCAGTCATATTACGAGATTTTCTCACGCGGCGACTACGACCACAACGTTGTGCCGACGACAGTGGCCAGCCGTCCGTCGCTCCGCCAGATGCTCACCCTTGACTTCACTCTCGGCAAGACTACGCTGCGCATCGGCTATCTTGGCGACTTCCGCCAGGCCGATGTCAACAATCTTAAATATCACACGTATTCAAACATGTTCCTTATAGGTTTTGTAAGGACATTCAAACTCACCAACATCATCCCATGAACAAGCTGTTTTACCTGTTGCTGCCGCTGCTTTGCGGCCTTGCCGCGTCGTCGTGCGTCGATGTGGATGAGTACGACGACAGCCCCCGCGGCAACTTCGAGGCCCTGTGGCAGATAATGGACGAGCATTACTGTTTCTTCGATTACAAGCGCGAGGCTTACGGGCTTGACTGGAACGAGGTGCGGGCAAAGTACAGCGCAAGGGTCAACGACGGCATGACCGAAGACCAGCTGTTCGAGGTCTTGGGCGACATGCTCGCCGAACTGCGCGACGGCCACGTCAACATGTACTCACCATTCGACAACGCACGCTACTGGAGCTGGAAGGAGGACTACCCCGCCAACTTCAGCGACTCGCTGCTGCGCCGCTATCTCGGCACTGATTACAAGATAGCTTCAGGCCTTGAATACCGCAAGCTCGACGACAACACAGGCTACATCCGCTGCTCTTCTTTCTCCAACGCCATCGGCGGAGGCAACTTAGACGAGGTGCTTTACGCCCTCGCCCCGTGCAACGGCCTGATTATAGACGTACGCGGCAACGGCGGCGGGATGCTCACTTCGGCCGAGACATTGGCGGGACGCTTCACCGACGAGAACATCCTCGTAGGCTACATCCGCCACAAGACGGGCGCGGGGCACTCCGACTTCTCGGCGCCTGAAGAACAGAGGCTGAAGCCGTCGAGCGGCATACGGTGGCACAAGCAGGTGGTGGTGCTCACCAACCGCGAGGTGTACAGCGCGGCCAACGAGTTCGTAAAGTACATGAAATGCTGCCCCAACGTCACCGTCGTGGGCGACAAGACCGGCGGCGGGGCCGGCATGCCGATGAGCAGCGAGCTGCCCAACGGCTGGGCGGTGAGGTTCAGCGCCTGCCCGATGTACGACCGCGAAATGCAGTGCACGGAGTTCGGCATAGAGCCTGACTACAACGTGAGCCTCACCGACGACGACTTCCGCCGCGGCAAGGACACAATTATCGAGTTCGCGAGAAAACTTCTTTCCAACGAAGAATTGAAAATGGAGAATTGAGAATGGAAAATTATGATTTGCCTTGTTAATGCAACGAGTGTGCTTACATTCTAAAAGGCAATCATAATTCTCCAATCGCAATTCCAATTCCCATCCCTCAATTATAAAATGTAATCATAATTTTCAATTCTCCATTTTCAATTTTCAATTACAAAGAAATGTCATCCATAACCCTCTCCTCCCTCACCATAGGCTACCGCCTGAAAGGCGGCTGCAAGGCCGTAGCCTCTGGCATCGACGCCTCGCTGCACGACGGCGAGCTTACCTGCCTCGTCGGGGCCAACGGCGCGGGCAAGTCAACGCTGCTCAAGACGATGGCAGCCTTCCTGCCGAAGCTCGGCGGCAACATATATATAAAAGGTAAGGACATTGCCGAATACACCAACCGCGAGCTTTCGCGGCTCATCAGCGTGGTGCTGACGAGCCGCCCGGAAGCCGAGAACATGACGGCGGAAGAGGTGACGGGCCTCGGCCGCACGCCTTACACCGGCTTCTGGGGCACGCTCGGCACCGACGACAAGCGCGTCGTAGCCGAGAGCATGGAGCAGGTGGGTGTGGCTCATCTTGCCGGGCGCACCATCGCCACGCTCAGCGACGGCGAACGCCAGAAGGTGATGATAGCCAAGGCGTTGGCGCAACAGACGCCGGTGATAATACTCGACGAGCCTACGGCATTCCTCGATTATCCCAGCAAGGTGGACACGATGCTGCTGCTTGCCCGCCTCGCCCACGAGGCCGGCAAGACGGTCTTCCTCTCCACCCACGACCTTGAGCTTGCCCTCCAGACCGCTGACCGCCTCTGGCTGATGCCGGGCGACGGCCGCATAGTCACTGGCACGCCGCGCCAGTTGGCCGACGGCGGCGAACTGTCGGCCTTCATCGAGCGGCGCGGAATAGCCTTCGACCGCGACACGCTGAGGATAAGGGTGGAGAGAAATGAAAAATGAAAAATGAAAAATGAAGAATTATTGCCGTCTTTGCGGTTTTCCGTTTTCATTTTTGAGCAGAAAAGTCTTTCCTTAAACCAAGAAAACAACAGGGAAAGGCTATAAATACAGATTGTTTTCCTTGATAAACCGTGCCACCACGGGCGGCACGAGACCGTCGATGGGCTGGCCGCAGGCTATGCGGCGGCGCACTTCGGTGCTGCTGCCGGGCACGAGGCCGGTGTCGGCGAGAGTGACGCCGGGAGGGAACTCGGCGGGATTGAGCGGCGACCCTTCGCGCGGGTAAACCACCACGCGGTGGGCGGCGAGGATGTCGCGCCAGGCGCGCCACTCGGTGAAGCGCGCCCAGTTGTCGGCGCCGATGAGGAGGACGAACTCACAGCCGGGATGGCCTTCAGCCAGTGTTTGCAGCGTGCGCCACATATACGACGGCTTGGGCAGGCCGAACTCGCAGTCGGACGCCTTCATGCGCGGCTCGCCGGCGAGGGCAAGCTCCACCATGCGGAGGCGCAGGGCGTCGTCAAGGAGGCGTTCGCCCTGCTTGAAGGGGTTTTGCGGAGACACCACGAACCACACTTCGTCGAGCCTTGCAAGCTCCAACAGGCGGCGGGCAAGCTCCACGTGGCCGTTGTGCACGGGATTGAACGAGCCGCCGAACACGCCGACGCGGAGACCGGCCCCACGATCGGAGGGCTGGGAGAGCTGGGAGGACGGGGAAAGCCGGGGAAGCCGGAAGGCTAATGAATTCTTCACTCTTAATTCTTCACTCTTCACTTAAAAACTCACTTACGGCGGCGTAGGCTTCGGCAACGGCGCGGTCGAGGTCGTCGTTGACCACCACCTTGTCAAACTTCGGGGCGAACGTCAGCTCAAACTCGGCGCGCGCCAGGCGGTCTTCTATGACGGCGGGGGCGTCGGTGCCGCGGCCTTCGAGACGCCGGCGCAGCTCGCCGATCGACGGCGGCTGGATGAAAACCGCCAAGGCGCGCGAGCCGTAATGCTGCTTGATGTTGCACGCCCCTTTCACGTCAACGTCGAGCACAACGTTGTCGCCGGCCTCCAGCTGGCGTTCCACCTGGCTTTTCAGCGTGCCGTAGTAACGGTCTTTGTAGACCTCCTCGTACTCAAGGAAGTCGCCGGCGGCGATGCGGCGGCGGAACTCGTCGGGCGTTACGAAGAAGTATTCCACGCCGTCGCGCTCCGTGCCGCGCGGTTGCCTGCTCGTGCACGAGATGCTGAACGCCATGTTAAGCTCACTGTGAGCCATCAGCTTACCGATGATGGTGCTCTTTCCGCTGCCGCTGGGAGCGGAGAAGATTATTATTTTTCCTGGCATAACATATAATTTATTAAAAAACAGCCCCTCACCGACCCTACAGCCCCTCACCAGCCCTCACGGAGGGAGGGGGCTTGGTTGGCGGGCTGGCAACTTGCTGACTGTCAGCCGCTTGCCCGTTTGCCGTGTTTCGCAGGGCGAAAGACGGCAAAACGCCGTCTGTTTTGCGGCATTTTGCAGGGCGATTTACCACCTTTTACTTAATAAGCCCAATGAGCCTGATGGGCCAAATACGCCATTGCAAAACCCGACAAGGCATTTTAAGGAGGGTGTATCAAAATGGAGTAAACAGGAGTTAGACGCTTCGCGTCGGAGTTATCAGGAGTTAACGAACAAATGCTAAGTTATTGTTGCATAGGGTGTTGTCCGTTAACTCCGGCGAGTGAAACGAGCCTAACTCCTGTTAACTCCTGATAACTTCCTCTGGGTGCTTGATATTTACAGCACGTTGAGCACCTGCTCCTTTATCTGCTCCAGCTCGTCTTTCATCTTCACCACGATGTTCTGCATCTCGGCGTTGTTGCTCTTGCTGCCGGTGGTGTTGATTTCGCGCCCCATCTCCTGGGCTATGAAGCCGAGCTTCTTGCCCTGTCCGGGGGCGTCGGCGAGGGTCTCGCGGAAGTATTTCAGGTGGTTGGCCAGCCGCTGTTTCTCCTCGTTGATGTCAAGTTTCTCGATGTAGTATATGAGTTCCTGCTCAAGGCGGTTCTTGTCATACTCCACGTCGGGTATCTGCTTCAGGCCTTCCACGATGCGCGTGCGTATCTTCTCAACCCGCGATTTCTCGTAAGGCTCTATCGAGGCGAGCAGCGCGGCGATGTTGTCTATCTTCTCGTTGAACTTCCGGCAAAGGGCTTCGCCCTCCTGCGTGCGGAAGTCCACCAGCGCGGCCAACGCCTCGTCAACGCCGCGGCGCACGGCGGTCCACTCCTCGGCGGTCAGCTCCTCCACCTCGGTCTTGGCCATGACGTCGGGCAGGCGCAGCAGCGTGCCAAACCAGTCTTGCGGCACGGGCAGGCCCGTGGCTTCGGCTATCTCGGTTATCTGCCTGTAATAGTCGGCCACCAGCGCGCCGTTGATGTGCGAAGCGTCGGCTGCGGCGTCCTTCTCCACCCAGATGGTGAAGTCAACCTTGCCGCGCAGCAGCACGGCGGCCACGGCCTGGCGCACCTCCATCTCCTTCTCGCGGTAGAGGGGAGCTATGCGCGTGGAGAGGTCCAACGCCTTGCTGTTGAGCGACTTAATCTCGACATGGATTTTCTTCTCGTTGAAAGTTACGACTGACTTGCCGTAACCCGTCATTGACTGTATCATACGATATATGTAGTTAAATTTATGCAAAAGTACATATTTATTCGGAAAAAAGCGTATTTTTGCACTTATTTAAAAAGCAATTCCCTATTTATGCCGTGTATATTGAACATTGAGACAAGCACCGACGTGTGCTCGGTGGCCGTGAGCCGTGACGGCGAATGCCTGCTGAACAAGGAAGACCACTGCGGGCCCAACCACGCGGTGCGCTTAGGGTCGTTCGTTGACGAGGCCCTGGCCTACATCGACAGCCGCTCCATTCCGCTCGACGCCGTGGCCGTGAGCTGCGGGCCGGGCTCTTACACGGGGCTGCGCATAGGCGTGTCGATGGCCAAGGGCGTGTGTTACGGCCGCGGCGTCAGGCTGATAGCCGTGCCCACGCTTGAGCTGCTGGCCGTGCCGGTGCTGCTGGGCCATTACGAACTTGACGACGACACGCTGCTGTGCCCCATGCTCGACGCGCGCCGCATGGAGGTTTACGCCGGCGTCTACGACCGCGCCCTGCGCGAGGTAAGGGGCGTGCAGGCCGACGTCGTTGACGGCGACACATATAAAGAATATCTTGACAAGGGCGAAGTATGCTTCTTCGGCAACGGGGCGTGCAAGTGCTTCGACGTCATCGCCCACCCCAACGCCAGGCTGGTGAAGGGCGTGGAGCCGTTGGCTAAGAACATGATGCCGCTGGCAGAAAAGCGCATGGCCGAAGGCCGCTTCGAGGACGTGGCGTACTTCACGCCGTTCTACCTTAAAGACTTCGTGGCGAAAACGCCTAAGAAACTGTTGTAAAACAAGCAGACGAGCAGACAAGCAAGCAAACAAGGGACAAGCAGACAAGCAAACAAGCAAACAAGGGATGAGCCGGCAAAGCATTTGGCTTTAACTTCTTAGCGAACGGAGTGAGCGATTACTTCTTTAACTTCTGAAGAAAACTTCTAAAAAAATGAACATCGAAGGACTTGACTATAACACACAGCGCGAACAGCTGATACTGCCCGAATACGGGCGCGAGGTGCAGAAGATGGTTGACTACGCCATGACGCTGCCTACGAAAGCCGAAAGGCAGGCTTGCGCCGAAACGATAATCGGCATCATGGAAAGGATGTCGCCGCAGGCGCACGACAACGCCGACAACGTGCAGAAGCTCTGGGACCACCTGGCGATAATGAGCAACTTCAAGCTCGACATCGACTACCCCGTTGACATCAACGAGGCGAAAAGCATGATGAACAAGCCGCAGCCGATGGACTACCCCAAACAGACCAACCCGATAAAGCATTACGGGAGCATGGTGTTCGAGCTGTTCGAGAAGCTCAAGGGCATGGAGCCTGGGCCTGAGCGCGACGAGCTGACAAGGCTCACGGCCAACCAGATGAAGCGCAACCTGATACAATGGAGCCACGGGTCGAGCGACGACGAGAAGATAGCCTCTGACCTGGCACGCTTCACCGACGGGAAAATACAGCTCGACCTCGACAAGTTCAAGTTCAGCATCGGCAACATGAAAGAGCCGGGGGAAAGGCGGCGCAACAAAAGGAAATAGCGCGCCGCGCACACGCTAACAGACAAAAACAGGCACAATGGAATCTTTCATCATAGAGGGCGGACACAGGCTGAGCGGCACGATAACGCCGCAAGGAGCCAAGAACGAGGCGCTTGAGGTGATATGCGCCTCGCTGCTCACGGCCGACGAGGTGAGGATAAAGAACATTCCCGACATCCTCGACGTGAAAAACCTCATAAAACTGTTGGCCGACATCGGCGTAGAAATATCCCGCGAGGGGAAGAACGACTACCTGTTCCGCGCGAAGGACATCAACCTCGACTACCTTGAGAGCGACGAGTTCATACGCAAGTGCGCGTCGCTGCGCGGCAGCGTGCTCATGATAGGCCCGCTGCTGGCGCGCTTCGGCCGCGCCGTGGTGACAAAGCCCGGCGGCGACAAGATAGGCCGCCGCAGGCTCGACACCCACTTCCTCGGCTTCGCACATTTAGGCGCGACGTTCACGCACAACGACGAGCGTGGCACGTTCGAGATTGACGGCGGCAACCTCAAGGGATGCTACATACTGCTCGACGAGGCGTCGGTCACCGGCACGGCCAACATCATAATGGCCGCCGTGCTGACGCCCGGCACCACGACGATATACAACGCCGCGTGCGAGCCTTACATACAACAGCTGTGCCACCTGCTCAACGCCATGGGGGCGCGCATCAGCGGAATAGCCTCGAACCTGCTGACAATCGTAGGCGTGGAAAGCCTGCACGGCGCAACGCACAAGATACTGCCCGATATGATTGAGGTAGGCTCGTTCATCGGCATGGCGGCGATGGTTGGCGACGGCATACGCATCAAGAACGTGTCGGTGCGCAACCTCGGCATCATACCCGAAGCCTTCAGGAGGCTCGGCGTGAAGGTGCAGGTGGAAGGCGACGACATCGTAATCCCGCGCATGGAACATTACGAAATAGAGTCGTTCATCGACGGTTCCATCATGACGCTGGCCGACGCCCCGTGGCCGGGGTTGACGCCCGACCTCATTTCGGTGCTGCTCGTCGTAGCCACACAGGCCCGCGGCAGCGTGCTGTTCCACCAAAAGATGTTCGAGAGCCGCCTGTTCTTCGTTGACAAACTGATTGACATGGGCGCGCAGATAATACTCTGCGATCCGCACCGGGCCGTAGTCGTAGGCCACGACCACGAGAAACGCCTGCGCGCCGGGCGCATGACAAGCCCCGACATACGCGCCGGCATCGCCCTGCTCATAGCCGCCCTCAGCGCCAACGGCACCAGCCGCATCGACAACATAGCGCAGATAGACCGCGGATACGAGGACATCGAGGCGCGCCTCAACGCCTTAGGGGCGAACATCAAGAGAGTGACGAGCAAAGAAGCAGGCAAGTGACGAGTTTTTTCGGCAGGCAAGGGACAAGCAGGCAAGCAAGCAAACAAGTAACAAGGGACAAGCTACAAGCAAACGAAGCATACAGGCTTGTTTGCTCGTTGCTTGTCTGCTTGTCAACTAAATAAAACAATGATAAGAGAAGACGAAGTTTACAAGATAGGCAAGATAGGCAAGCCGCACGGCGTGAAGGGCGAAGTGTCACTGATGTTCAGCGACGACGTGTTCGACCGCGTTGACGCCGACTATCTCGTGCTGATGGTTGACGGCATACTCGTACCTTTCTTCTTCGAGGAATACCGCTTCAAGAGCGGCGAGACGGCTTTGGTGAAGTTCTGCGACATCGACACCAAGGAACAGGCGCAGGAACTTACGGGCTGCGACGTGTACTTCCCCAAGGCGCTTTCAGACCGCGGCGAGGACGAGCTTACATGGGACGAGCTTGCCGGGTTTGAGATTATCGACGCCGACAACGGCGGCGCGCTCTTAGGGACGCTGGCTTACGTTGACGACGCCACGGAAAACGTGCTTTTCAACGTAAAGCGGCCCGACGGCGGGGAAATACTGATACCTGCGGCCGAGGACTTCATCATTTCCGTGGAAGCGGACAAACGCCAAATCAGGGTGAGCCTGCCCGACGGACTGCTCGACTTAGGCTGACGCCCGCCGCGGCGGAGGCTGCGCAATAACAAGAAACGTGTTCAACACCAACCATATATGAAAAAACAAATCGCCATACTCGGCTCAACAGGCTCGATAGGCACGCAGGCGTTGCAAGTGATAAAAGAACACTCCGACCTGTACGAAGCCTACTGCCTGACGGCCAACAACAGTGTGGAAGAACTCGCCCGGCAGGCGCGCAAATTCAATCCCGCCGCCGTGGTGATAGCCAACGAGGACAAATACGACGAACTGAAACGGCTGCTGGCCGACCTGCCCGACATCAAGGTCTATGCCGGACGCCGTGCCATAGACGAGATTGTGGAGGCCGGACCCATCGACATGGTGCTCACGGCGATGGTAGGCTTCGCCGGACTAAGCCCCACAATCCACGCCATCAAGGCGCACAAGAAAATCTGCCTGGCCAACAAGGAGACGCTCGTCGTGGCGGGCGAGCTGATCTGCCGCCTCGCAGCCGAGCACCACTCGCCCATCATACCCGTTGACAGCGAGCATTCGGCGATATTCCAGAGCATCATGGGCGAAGGCGACAACCGCATCGAGAAGCTGCTGCTCACGGCGTCGGGCGGCCCGTTCCGCAACTTCACTAAGGAACAGCTGGCCACCGTGACGAAAGCGGACGCCCTGAAACATCCCACATGGCACATGGGCGCTAAAATCACGATAGACAGCGCGACGATGATGAACAAGGGCTTCGAGGTGATCGAGGCTAAATGGCTCTTCGGCGTGCCGGCGGACAAGATACAAGTGCTCGTCCATCCGCAAAGCATCGTCCACAGCGCGGTGCAGTTCTGCGACGGAGCGGTGAAAGCGCAGCTCGGCGTGCCTGACATGCGCCTGCCCATACAGTTCGCCTTCTCCTACCCCGACCGCCTTC
Source organism: uncultured Prevotella sp. (assembly GCA_944320255.1). Taxonomy (GTDB): domain Bacteria; phylum Bacteroidota; class Bacteroidia; order Bacteroidales; family Bacteroidaceae; genus Prevotella. The sequence continues at coordinate 70,337 of CALUGU010000002.1, forward strand.
ACCTCGAAGGCCCGCGCCTCGACCTGTTCAGCCACCCGCTTGAGTTCTTCGAGCCTGACATGGACAAGTTCCGCTGCCTGCAACTGGCCTTCGACGCCATCAGCAAAGGCGGCAACATGCCTTGCATAGTGAACGCAGCCAACGAGGTGGTCAACCGCGGATTTCTTGAAGACCGCTGCTCGTTCACGCAGATGGCCGACGTCATAGAGAAGACGATGCAGCGCGTGGCGTTCAGTGCAAGCGCGGACTATGACACCTACATCAGCACCGACGCCGAGGCGCGCCGCGTGGCAAAAGAACTTTTGGGAATTGAAAGTTAAGAATTAATAATTAAGAAAGTTAGTTTTTAAAGCGACGAAGGCCTGCGACTGAAGCCTTTGCATTCTTCACTCTCCGTTCTTCGTCCTTCACTTAAAGATTATGGAAATATTTTTGATACGCCTGCTCCAATTCATGCTGGCAATCTCAATCTTAGTGCTCCTCCACGAGGGCGGACACTTCTTTTTCGCAAAACTTTTCGGCGTAAGGGTGGAGAAATTCTACCTGTTCTTCGATCCCTGGTTTCACTTGTTCGAGTTCAAGCCTAAGAAAAGCGACACCACCTACGGCGTAGGCTGGCTGCCGCTGGGCGGCTACTGCAAGATTTCGGGCATGATAGACGAGTCGTTCGACACCGAACAGATGAAGAAGCCCGCACAGCCTTGGGAGTTCCGCTCGAAGCCCGCCTGGCAACGCCTGCTCATAATGGTGGGCGGCGTGCTGGTGAACTTCCTCCTCGCCCTGTTCATCTACGCGATGGTGCTGTTTACCTGGGGCGACTCTTACTACGCCCTCAGCGACATGAAGATGGGCATGAAGTTCAACGAGTCGGCCAAGCAGATAGGCTTCCGCGACGGCGACATACTGCTGCGAACAGACGAAAAGACGTTCGAGAAGTTCGACGTTGACATGTACCGCGCCATAGCCAACGCCAAGACCGTCACCGTAAAGCGCCAAGGCAAGGACGTGACGATAGCCATGCCCGAAGACATGAGCCTGCTCACGATGGTGAAGGAGCAGCCCGTCTTCGCGCGGCCCTTCATCCCCGCCGACGTTGACAGCGTGCTGGCAGGCTCGCCGGCGGAGAAAGCCGGCATGCGAAAGGGCGACAAGCTGCTGGCCATCGGCGGCAAGCCGATAGACTCGTGGAACGAGTTTGACGACCAGATGGGCCGCCTGCAAGACGTGCTGGCCGCCGCTACGCCCGCCGACAGCCTGAAGGCGCGCACCACGACCGTAGTATTCGCCCACGACGGCGGCAAGGCGCGCCCCGACACCGTGCAGATGACGCTCAACCCCGACCTCACGCTCGGCGTAGGCCGCACCTACCTCGGCACTTACTACAAGCCCGTCACCCTCGAATACGGCTTCCTTGAGAGCTTCCCCGCCGGCGCGATCTACGGCGTTGACGTGCTCCGCGGCTACGTCGATGACATGAAATACGTCTTCTCGGCCGAAGGAGCCAAGTCATTGGGCGGCTTCGGAGCAATCGGCAGCCTCTTCCCCCCGACGTGGGACTGGATGATGTTCTGGCGCATGACGGCCTTCCTCAGCATCATCCTCGCCTTCATGAACATCCTGCCCATCCCCGCCTTGGACGGCGGCCACGTGCTCTTCCTGCTCTACGAGATGATAACGCGCCGCAAACCCAGCGAGAACTTCCTCATCAAGGCCGAGTACGTAGGCTTCGGCATACTCATCCTCCTCATGGTCGTCGCCAACATGAACGACATCCTCCGCTGGCTTGGGTATATGTAAGCGGGGAATGAAAAATGAAGAATGAAGAATTAAGAATGAAAAATTAAAAGTGAAAAATAAAAAATCCAACAGCTGCGTGGCTGTTGGATTTTTTATTGTCCGTTCCTGCGGACTTGCAAATCCGCAGGAACGGAGAAATACGAGAATGCGGGGAAACGGTTATTTCACCATCACCTTCACGGCCCGTCCGCCGGCCTTGACCACGTAGACGCCCGCGCCGGGCACGGCTATCACCGTGCGCTCGCCGCCGTCGCCCATACCGACCAATGCGCCCGCGAGGCTGTAGACTGCCACGCGCCCTGCGGCGTTGCCCACAACGACGTTGCCGCCCTCAACGCTTACGTCCATGCCTCCGTCAACCTCAACGCCTGCGATGCCCGTAGGGTCGAACTCGCGGAATTTCAAAAAGTTTCTCCAATAGTCGGCGTATAGATATGACTTCAACGAGCCTTTCGGCACGTAAAGGGTTGCATTTTCATAAACAGAGCTTTCAAAAGCAATGCCGCCGTAAGCCAAAATGAAACTTGGCGGCGTTGGATTTAATGAATAAATTGTCGTTATTTTATCACAACCATAAAAGGCATCATCATCAATCCTTGTAACAGAGCTGCCGATAGTCACACTCGCAAGATTTGTACAATTTTTAAACACACTATTGCCAATCCTGGTAACAGAATTTCCGATGCCTACGTTTGTCAGGCTCGTACAATTTTCAAACGCACTACCTCCAATACCTGTAACGGAGTTGCCAATGGTTACGTTTGTCAGGTTTGTACAGCCGGCAAACGCACTTGTTCCAATATATGTAACGGAGTTGCTAATGGTTAAGTCCGTCAGGTTTGCACAGTCCTTAAACGCAGAACTGCCAATCTCGGTAACAGAATCTGGAATTTTAATTCCCGTCAGGCTCGTACAATTTTCAAACGCAGAACTGCCAATCTCGGTAACGAAGTCAGGGATTTTAAATTCTGTCAGACTTGAACAATTTTCAAACATACCAGCCCCAATCTCGGTGACGGAATTAGGAATGGTTATGCTCTTCAGGCTTGAACAGCCGGAAAACGCATAAGAACCTATCGCGGTGGCGGAGTTAGAGATGGTTACGCCTTCCAGGTTTGCACAGTTGTAAAACGCCATTTCACCAATAACACTAAAACCAAGAGAGTTTACGTTTTTGAGGCTTGAGCAATCGCGAAACGCATAATCCCCAATCTCAGTAGCGTTACGGATGTGTACGTCGGTAAGGCTTGCACAGCTGGAAAACGCATAAGAACCTATCGCAGTTGCTCCATTACATTCCACCTCAACCAAATTGGGACAGTATCTAAATGCACCATCGCCTATTAACGTAACAGTGTCCGGACACTTAACGGAGAACAATGTCTGGGAACTATTACTATAAAAAGTAGCTCCAAATGCATAATCCCCTATTGCCGTAACAGTGAACGTCCGGCCTGAATATGTAACCTTCTCAGGTATTACGATGTCGCCAGAATAAGAACTTACAATAATATTTTCTTTACGTGTTACTTCGCAGGTCATATCCGCCATGCTAAGGATGTTGTAATAAACCCCGCCAGACATGAAATCATACGCTTGCGCCTGCACCGCGCCCAAGAGGCAGAGGGCGGCGGCCAGCAGGCGACTCTTAATGTTGTTGAGTTTCATAATGAATTAAGTTTTTATTGAATTATTAATTGTTACTTGTTAATTTCCGCGTAGCGGATTTTGTCAGGGCAGCTTTGATAAGTCTGTCACCACGTAGCGCGCGAGGGCGGGGCGCACCTTGCCCCTGCCGGCGAGGGTTATGGAGCACTTGCCGGCGTTCTTTGTGCCGGGGCGGTTGAAGCTGCCGTAACGGGCCACGTCGGCGGAGTGCATCAGCCACATCACGCCAATGTCTTCAACGTAGAACACGAACCAATAGTTTGCCCTCGGCTCGCACGTGAAGGCGGCAAACGGGCCACTGCTTTTGCCCGACTTCACCTGCACTTCCTGGAAGTCCTCTTCAAGGCACCGCCGCTTCATCTCGGCGTCGGCCTCGTCAAAGCAGTAAAGGCCCTCGGCGGGCAGGCTGTCGCCGCGGCGCGTGCGCACGATGAGGTCCACGCCGTGGTCGTCAACCACGGGCAGGTAAGTCTCGCGCAGGCCTGCCATCAGTTTGGAAACAACCAAGTTCTCGGCTGATTTCCATAAATAAAGCTTATTGTTCATAAGCAATAACATTTAGTTTTAAATAACTTTCCTCATTCATATTACGTATTATAAATGTCCGCAATCACCCTGTCCCCTGTTCCAGAGGAGCTTCTATACCCGGCAGGGCACAGGCGCTTACGGTTTGTCACGTCACGACGGCTTTTGGTTACGGTTTCCGCTTGCTTCCGGCAAGTCTGCAAAAGGCGTCCTTTCGCAATGCGAATTGCCATCTTTCGGAAGACGAAAAGCCGTGTCTTGCAAGCTGAAAGGACGTCATTTGAAACTGTTACCACAGCCGTGCAGCACGCATCTCGGACGGCACGGTCATTTCACCATCACCTTCACGACCCGTCCGCCGGCCTTCACCACGTAGACGCCCGCGCCGGGCACGGCTATCACCGTGCGCTCGCCGCCGTCGCCCATACCGACCAATGCGCCCGC
>CALUGU010000003.1 GCA_944320255.1 uncultured Prevotella sp.
AATTAAACTTTGACACACCCAAATGCAGGTTTTTCAATTTCTTCGACTAATTTTGCATTTGCTGTTGGACTCTACAATTAAGCAATAAAGCACTTAAATATGATGATGGAATTAATGAAATGGCCATAATTAAATTCAATTATTATATGGAGGCAAGAACCTTAAACCTCCGTGCTGAAACGCAAATAGACATACGACACCGGTAGTTGTGTCTATGATGTGTAGGGATTTTTGAAAAATTTAAAATTAAAAACAAGGATTATGTTAATAGAAGATGTAATTTCTCGTGGAGAAGTTCTTAGTACAGAACAACTGGCTGAAATTGCAGGTGGAACGGGTGCGCAAGGTAATAATTCTAATGGTGCAGTGTGCAAATGCACAGGTAGTGGCAACAGCAATAGTTTTTTTTGTTTGTGCTCGGATAAAATTAAACCATTGCCGCCACTTGGCGACAGTACTGCACAGTAGTAATACTTTGCAACGTAACTAATGTAAATAGAACAAGTACGTCTGATGATTTGTTAGTTTCAGACGTACTTGTTTGAAAGATAAGAACAAATCATTCCATATTTTATGAAATTAAGTAAGTATACATTTTCTTATTGTGATAACGAGCAATATTATATTTATCACCAAGTATCGAATGCCTTGTTGAAGGTGGATAAAGAGCTTTATGATTTATTAAAAGAAGGCGATTTACAGACTTTGCCAGAAGATGTAAGTCTGTCACTTGAACAAAACGGCTTTCTTGTAAAGGACGGAATTGACGAAACGTGCAATATTCGTTATGGAAATTTGATTGGCCGTTATAACAGTAAGTTGATGCGTATAACGATTTTACCGACCCTTAGCTGCAACTTCAGGTGTTGGTATTGTTATGAACAACACAAGGCATCAATTATGACGGAACAAGGAGCGAAGGCCGTATTGAGATTTATAAAATCAGAAATATTGAAAAAACATTTGGAATATGTTGTTCTTGATTGGTTTGGAGGAGAGCCATTATTGAGATTTTCACAAATAATTTATCCTTTATCATAATCAAGTAAGATTTTCTTCTACAATGAAAAACTCATATGATATAATAGTTTCAAATATTCACACCTTGTGCCGGACAATAGCAAACCCTGATATAGAATTAAGAATAAATTATACGGCTGATAACATTGACACAGCTAAATACATATTTGATTCTTTTGATGCTGACATAAGGCCTTTTATAAATGTCATGCCACAAATTGTGTGGCAAGAAAGTGATAAAAGAAATGTTTTAACATTTAAAGAAATTGAATTGAAGAATATGGCTCTTGAGCAGGGTTATAAGATAAATCAAAATATAAGGTCTTTTCGTTGTTCAGCGTGCTATGTTGAAAATATGGAACAATTTGTCGTTAATTATGACTTGAGCGTTTATAAATGTACGGCACGAGATTATGATGGCAAATACTGCGTTGGAAGGATTAGTGAAGATGGACGTTTCCAGCCCAATGAAATGTATTATAAATATTATATTACGCCTTCGCCTTTCTTGCGTAATGAATGCTTAGAGTGTGAATTTCTTCCAAGTTGTTTGTTTTCAATAGCCTGCATACAAAAAACAATTGAGGGATATACGCCTCAATGTAATAAAAACTTAATTAAGGCTTTTATAAATATGACTGTTAAAAACAAAATAAAGCAACATAAATGAGCAAGTTAAGAAGCATCTTTACGGTCGTTGCCATGCTGTTGACGGCTTGCTGCGGATGGGCGCAAGAGCGTGGATATAGTCTGTCTGGGCGTGTGGTTGACATTAATGGCAAAGGAATAGGCAAAGCCACGGTAAGGCTTATAGTTGATGGTGACAGCACTTCGGCGATGAGTACGGATACATACGACGATGGTAGGTTTGCTTTTAATGGCTTGGTAAGTGGCACATATTCTTTAAATGTAACAAGCGTAGGATACGATAGCTTTTCACGGACAACAGTTGTAAAGGGCAATATGGATGTAGGCAAGATCAAGCTGGAAGATGCTAATAAAATGCTTGACGGGATAACGGTAATGGCAAACTATACGGACGTGAAGCTGACGGGTGAAACGGTGGTGAAGGTAAAAGGTAATCCGTTGACAAAAGGTAAAACGCTTGTAGACTTTTTGCAATATGTCCGTGAGCTTAACGTTTCGGAAAAAGATTTAAGCATACGCGGGAAAGCCAACACGTTAATATATTTAGAAGACAGGAAAATATCTTTTGACGAGCTGAAGTCAATATCGCCGTCTATGATAGAAAGTGTGGAGATAATAACCCACGCCGATAACTCTTACGGCGTGTTGGCAACCGGCGGGGTGGTGAAAGTCCATTTGAGGAAGGATGGCGGCATGATTGGCGCGGCGACGATGTACACAGTGGTTAACACCGATGGGATGGTTGGCGAATCACCGAGGGTAAACTTACTTTACTCAAAAGGGAAATGGACTTTGAACAACTATTTGACGGCGTTTGAGTATTCGCGCTACCCATACATCACACGGCAGTATGACACAAGCAATGACGGATGTGTGCGTACTGACACGAAAAATATTATCAAGGCAAAAACTTTAAGTGACAACTTGTCGCTGAGATACGCATTCAACAAGATCGACCACGTAGACATTTATGGAGGAGTGTCGGCCGCATGGAACAATAACACCCAGACAAGTGTGAGTGGTAACGACAGGCTCGGCATTGTATCAAGGCCGGAAACGCAAAGTTATAGTGTAGGTACGCAATACCGCAAGGGATGGGGGCGCAACGGACAAGATTACTTCCACATACGTTTGGAATACACCCAAAGTAAGGATGACGCCAAACAAGGATATGAATACAACGGGCTTATGGAACGTGCAAGGCAATGTTATGATTTTGACTTGGTTGACATGGCCCCGCAAATACATATCGCTTTTAAGGAAAATATGAATTTTAATGCCGGACTTCAATTCCAGTATGCGTCAGACAGGCATGACGACGAAGGAACGCCGACATTGGGGTACATCGCCGACGGGCTGTATGATTACAAATTGTATTACTATGGAGCGTGGGCGGACTATAGTGTGATGTTGGGAAAGTCGTTTTACTTAAAATTCGGACTAAATTACAGCGCGACCGACGAACGCTACAAAGATTTCATACACCACGGTAATGACATCAACACATGGCAGGACGGCATATATCCTACGTTGCAGGGACAATGGCTTATCGACGGCGGCAAGATGAGATACCTGAGCATCAGTTACCGGCATTATTATTCGATGCCCAACTACAATTACCGGCTGCCGACAGTGGTATGGCAGGGCGAAAACCTTTACAGCATAGGCAATACGAACCTTAAGAAGGAAAATTATGATGATCTTGACGTGTCTTTTTCGTTTAACAGGAACTTTTCATTGTCATACAACATGAACTACGGTCGTGATATGGTAAACGTGATGATGCACAAAGATGAAAGCAGGCCCGGCACGTATTTCACCCGTCCCGAAAATACGGACTTCAGCCTGATGCACACGTTCAGGCTGGCGTATTCAGGGCGTGTGCTGAAGTTTTGGTACAGCAACACTTACTCTATGCTGACTTACAAGAACGCGCGTGCGGGGGAGGATAAGATACGACACGCACGCGTGGTCGTCAGGAGCAGCAACGATTTCAGCATGAGTAAATGTTTCGGTCTGACGTACGTGTTTGAGGCGTCAAGTAAAAATAAAACAGAAAGTTATACCTCAAACGCCAGTTACAGCATGGACTTTGGTGCCTATCTGTCTTTGATGAAAGGCAAACTGAACATTAACCTGACGTATGAAAACGCTTTTTACAACAGGGTTAAGACAACAATGTCCGGCGACGGGTGGAGTAAACGGCGGATAAACCTAAGTCCCGATTCTCACATATTATTGTCAGTCGGGTGGAACTTCAGCGCGGGGCGCAAGATAAGCAAGCAAAGTCTGCCGACTGTAAATAAATACGACAGGGAAGTGCCTACGTTGTAAATGGATAATGTGGAAAGAGCTTGAATGAAGAAGTTTAAGGTTTACTTTCAGCATGACTCGATGGAGTGTGGCGTTACGTGCCTGCGTATGGTCTGCAAGCATTACGGGGCGGAACTAAGCACGGAACGTTTGTCAAGGCTGTGCTTCGCCACGAACGAAGGGGTGTCTCTTCTTGGTATGAGCGAGGCGGCTGAGCGGCTTGGGCTGCACACTGTATGCGGGCGGCTGGGACTGGAGCAGCTGCGAACAGTTCCGCTGCCGTGCATTTTGCACTGGAACCAGAACCACTTTGTCGTGCTTTACCGTATAAGCAGGAACGGTAAGAAGTTTTACATAGCCGACCCCGGCAAGGGGCTTGTGACGCGCTCGCGGAAGGAGATGGAGGAATGCTGGATAAGCACCCGTTCCGGTGGTGACGATAAGGGCGTGGCCATACTGATAGAAACAACTCCTGCATTCTACGACCGCGTGAAGCATTCTGGCGACGGCGGCGAGAGCCGTTCGCTACGGTTCCTGTTCGGATACTTAAAGAAGTACCGTAAATATTTCGGGCAGATAGCCGTAGGTCTCGCATTGGGCTGCCTGTTGCAGCTCGTCTTGCCGTTCCTGACGCAGGCGATAGTGGACGTGGGCATAAAGCACAAGGACATCGGCTTTGTGTGGCTTGTGCTCTTGGGGCAGTTGGTGCTTACGGTAAGCCGCACGGCTCTCGACTTCATACGCCGCTGGCTGTTGCTGCACATAAGCATGAGGGTGAACATATCGCTCGTGAGCGACTTCTTTATCAAACTGTTGAGGCTGCCGATGTCGTTTTTCGACACAAAGCTTATGGGCGACTTGATGCAGAGGATGAACGACCACGCCAGGGTTAACAGTTTCTTGACCGGGCAGATGCTGGGCGTGGCGTTGTCGATGTTGAGCCTCGTGGTGCTGGGCGCGGTGCTGCTGATGTACAACGTGGTGATATTCGTCATCTTCGTGGCGGGAAGTGCTGTCTACGCCCTGTGGATAACGGCGTTCCTACGGAGGCGCAAGGTGCTTGACTACGAGCTGTTTGAGCAGCAGGCGATAAACAATAACAAGACTTACGAGTTTATCACATCTATGCAGGAGATAAAGCTACAAGACTGCCGCCGACGCCGCCGCTGGGAATGGGAGGACACCCAGGCCGATATGTTCAACGTGCAGATGAAGAGCCTGAAACTGCAACAAGCCGAGGAGGCCGGCAGCATATTCATCAACGAGCTGAAGAACATCGTGATAACCGTGGTGTCGGCGACGGCGGTAATCCACGGCGACCTTACGTTAGGAATGATGCTGGCCGTGCAATACATCATAGGCCAGCTTAACGCCCCGGTTGAACAGTTGATGGGCTTCTTCTATTCGCTGCAAGACGTTAAGATAAGTCTTGAACGCATCAACGAGATACATAAGGCGAAAGACGAGAACGCCGGCGGGCACGACATGACGCCGACGCCGGGGCCGCAAACGATAAGGCTGGAAAATATCAGTTTTAAATACGACCCGCATTCGCCTCGGAAGACGATCGACGGCGTAAGCATTGAAATACCTAAGGGGAAAGTGACTGCCATCGTAGGGGCTTCGGGCAGCGGTAAAACAACGTTGGTAAAGCTGATGTTGGGCTATTACCCTGTAAGCGAGGGGCGCATAACCATAGGCGGCACCGACATTGCGAGGCTCAACCTTGACGAATGGCGCAGGCGGTTCGGAGTGGTGATGCAGGACGGCACGATATTCTCGGAGTCGATCGCGAGGAACATTGCCGTTGACGATAATGACATTGACAAGGAGCGTATGACAAAAGCAGCGGAAACGGCCTGTATAAAGGACTACGTGATGGGATTGCCGCTGAAGTTTAACACGAAGATAGGGCGTGACGGCAACGGGCTTAGCCAAGGGCAGAAGCAACGGATATTGATAGCCAGGGCGGTGTATAAGAAACCGGATTTCATATTCTTGGACGAGGCGACCAACTCACTTGACGCAAGCAATGAAAGGCATATCGTAGAAAACCTTGACAGTTTTTACAAAGGCCGCACGGTGGTTGTCGTGGCGCACAGGCTTAGCACTGTGAGAAACGCCGACCAGATAATAGTAATAGATAAAGGCCGTGTGGCGGAGACAGGTACGCATGACAGTCTGACCTTGAGCAAGGGATTGTATTACGAATTGGTGAAAAACCAACTTGAGCTTGGCGGTTGAGAACATTGGCGGTTATGGGGCGTATCCTATGACCTTAAAATAATAATGAGACAATGAATGAAAAAGACAATGTTGAATTAAGAAGTGAGAAGATGCGCCATGTCATAGGGGAAATACCTCCTAAGCTGGTAAGGCTGGGCACTGCCGTGATAGTGGCTGTATGCGTGTTGGCGGCGGTGTGCCTGTGGCTTGTCAAGATTGACGGGGTGAGTTTGTTCTCGCTTATATTCAAGGTGTGAATTACACTTGCCGCCTTGTGCCTTTTATCAGGGCCGGAGTTGAAAAATTGCCACTTGGATTTGGAATGACGGTTGTGTTTATGTATTTTTGCATAAGTTTTAACGATTATCCAGTATGAAACTTATAGCAGACAGTGGCAGCACTAAGACCGACTGGTGCTTGACGGACGGCGGCGAGGTTAAGTTGCGCATTTGCGGGCAGGGCATTAACCCGTTCCAGCAAAATGCCGATGTCATAGAGAGCGTCATTAAGGATGAACTTGTCAGCAGGCTGGACGACGCAGGAGTGATAACCGAAATCGAGTTTTACGGTGCAGGTTGCCGTGACGAGAAGATTGCGCTGATGGAGGGCGTGCTGCACAGGGTGTTTGCAAATGCCGGCAGGGTGGAGGTGTGCTCTGACGTCCTCGGCGCGGCGCGCGCCTTGTTCGGCGGCGGGCCTGGCATTGCGTGCATACTTGGGACGGGGGCTAACTCGTGCCTGTATGACGGCGGGCGGATTGCGGCCAACGTGCCGCCGCTGGGCTACATCCTCGGCGACGAGGGCAGCGGGGCGGTGCTTGGGAGGCTGTTCATCAACGCGCTGTTCAAGGGCGGGCTGCCTGCGGCTTTGCGTGACGGGTTCCTTGCCGAAACGGGGCTTACGCTTGCCGGTATAATAAACAAGGTGTACCGCGAACCGATGGCCAACCGCTTTCTTGCAAGCACTTCAATGTTCATCCATAAGCATTTGGAAAACAGTGAGTTAAGGGATTTGGTTATACGTAATTTCAGAAACTTTTTCAAGCGGAATGTCAACCTTTACGGGCGCAGGGACTTGCCTGTAGGGGCGGTTGGCAGCATCGCTTTTTATTATCAAAGTGAATTGGCTGAAGCCGCCGAGGCCGAAGGCTATAATATAAATAAGGTGATAAAAAGTCCGATGGAAGGATTGGTAAGGGTGAAAGAGTGAAAGGTGAAAGGGTGGAATAGTAAAGATGAAAATCGTAAATGCACACGGTGCGCCTCTTTTTAACCACAAAATGTATGATAGGGGCTGTCTGTAGGCCGATTGGTTTTAGCCGTTGAAACGAAGGGGTAAGCCGTCCAAACCGGATGTTTGGACGGCTCTTTTTATGCTTTGTGTAACCTATTGTAAATCAAGACATTGTATGTTGCTTTGTAAAAGGTGCCGAATTACGTCGTAAAAGATGCCCAATTTCATTGTGAAAGGATAGCTTTTGCTGACCAATACGCCGCCTTTTGTCGGCGTGGCCGGCACCTTTTTGTTGTGTGGATGGATTTTACCGTATTGCAATGTCATTTTCATATAAATAAAAATATGCGATTTTGTAAAACTTTGCAAAATAAATTGTACCTTTGCAGGCGTTTTGTAGTGCTACGTTTTATTAAATAAAATATATATGTATTTTATCTTGTTAATTACCGTTTTGATAACGGCTGTTTTCTTGGTGGTGGCTGCATTTGTCATAGCTAAGTTGATGGGTCCGCGTACTTATAACAAGGTGAAGGGAGAGCCGTTCGAGTGCGGTATACCGACTCACGGGTCTTCATGGATACCTGTGCACGTGGGCTATTATCTTTTCGCCATCCTTTTCCTCGTGTTCGACGTGGAGACGGTCTTCCTCTATCCGTGGGCCGTCGTTGTTAAGGAGTTCGGCGTGATGGCAATGGTCAGCATCGGATTCTTTTTGTTAGTCTTAGTATTTGGCCTTGCTTACGCTTGGCGGAAAGGAGCATTGGAATGGAAGTAAGAAAACCCGTCATCAAGAGTATTCCTTATTCGGAATTCAAAGACAATGAGTCTCTTGAGAAGATCGTTGACGAGCTTCACGAGGGAGGTGTTAATGTAGTGGTAGGTTCTCTTGACAGCATGATCAACTGGGGCCGCAGCAACTCCCTGTGGTCGTTGACGTTCGCGACGAGCTGTTGCGGCATCGAGTTCATGGCCGTAGGTTGCGCGCGTTACGATTTCGCCCGCTTCGGCTTCGAGGTTACGCGCAACTCCCCGCGCCAGGCTGACTTGATAATGTGCGCCGGCACGATTACCCACAAGATGGCCCCGGCCTTCAAGCGTCTGTACGACCAGATGGCCGAGCCGAAATACGTGGTTGCCGTGGGCGGTTGCGCCATTTCGGGCGGCCCGTTCAAGAGCAGCTACCATGTGGTTAAGGGCATCGGCGAGATTGTGCCCGTGGACGTTTACATCCCAGGGTGCCCTCCGCGTCCGGAAGCCATACTGTACGGTATGATGCAGTTGCAGAGAAAAGTCAAGGTGGAGAAGTTCTTTGGCGGTGTGAACCACAAGGAAAAGAAGCCTATAATCGTAGACGGCAACATCGACGAGGAGAAGCTGAAGCAGGCTTCGGCTGCCTTGAGCGAGGCCAATGCGGCAGCGTCATCTAACATTTAATATAGGAAGCGATGAAATTAGAACACAAAATATTCGAATTGAAGGATTTTGCCACGGAAATGGCAAAACTCAAGAATGAGAAGCATTTTGACTACCTCGTCACGATAGTGGGTGAGGACTTCGGCGAAGAAGGACTTGGGGCTGTTTACATCCTTGAGAACACCGAGACCCACGAGCGCATGAGTGTTAAGGCTGTGAACGGAGACCGGGACAACGCCTATGTCCCGACGGTGAGCAACCTGTGGAAAGGCGCGGAAATCTTGGAGCGCGAGGTGTATGACTTCTACGGCGTCAAGTTCCTCGGCAACAAGGATATGCGCCGCCTGTATCTCAGGTCAGACTTTAAGGGCTTCCCTTTCAGGAAAGACTATGACATGAGCCCTGAGAACAACCAGTACACATTGGAGGACGACCCGGAGCCGGATTATACGGTAGAATACAACCTTAACGAGGACGGCCGCATTGTGGAGACGCGCCATAAGCTCTTTACAGATGACGACTATGTGATAAACATCGGCCCGCAGCACCCTGCCACGCACGGCGTGCTCCGTCTCCAGACGATCCTCGACGGTGAGTATGTCAGGAAGATATACCCGCATTGCGGATACATCCACCGTGGCATAGAGAAGATGTGCGAGAGTTATACTTATCCGCAGACCTTGGCGTTGACAGACCGTCTTGATTATCTTTCGGCAATGATGAACCGCCACGCCCTCGTTTCTGTAATCGAGGAAGGTATGGGCATTGAACTGTCAGACCGCATCAAGTACATCCGCACAATTATGGACGAGCTTCAGCGTCTTGATTCGCACATGCTTTATTTCGGATGCTGCGCCCAAGACCTCGGAGCACTGACGGCCTTCATCTATGGTATGCGTGACCGTGAGCAGGTGCTCAACGTCATGGAGGAGACCACCGGCGGACGTCTTATCCAGAATTATTACAGGATAGGCGGTTGCCAGGCCGACATTGATCCGAACTTCGTGAAGAACGTCAAGAAGCTCTGCGAGTACGTTAAGCCGATGTTCAAGGAGTACGACGACATCTTCACCGGCAACGTGATACTGCAAAACCGCTTTAAGGGTGTCGGCGTATTATCGAAAGAAGACGCCATTTCATACGGTTGCACCGGTGGTACGGGACGTGCTTGCGGCTGGCACAACGACGTAAGGAAAAACCATCCATACGATTTGTATGGCAATGTAGACTTCGATGAAATCATTTACACCAACGGCGATTGCTTCGACCGTTACAAAGTGCGTCTCGATGAGATGCGCCAGAGCGTCCGCATACTTGAGCAACTGATTGACAACATTCCCGAAGGCGAGTTCTATATCAAGCAGAAACCTATTATCAAGGTGCCCGAAGGAACGTGGTACACAAGTTGTGAGGGAAGCCGTGGTGAAATAGGAGTTTACTTGAGAAGCGACGGTGGCAAGAGCCCTTGCCGACTGAAGTTCCGCCCGATGGGTCTGCCTCTCGTTTCTGCGATGGACACCATCTGCCGCGGCGAGAAGATTGCCGACCTTATCGCAATCGGTGCCACGCTCGACTATGTGATACCTGATATTGACAGATAATATAAAGGTGAGATGGTGAGAAAGTGAGAAGGTGAGAAGGTGAGAAGGCCGAACGAAGTCAAAGCATTTGTCTTTACTACTTTCCTCCTTAGCTCCTTACTCCTTTACTCCTCTTATTTAATAACTTAAACTTTAAGAAAAGTGTTCGATTTTAGTATAGTAACAACGTGGTTTGACAGTCTGCTCAGGGAAACCCTTGGGTTGGGCAATTTCTTGTCAATCCTTATTGAGTGCGTTATTGTCGGACTGCTGATTTTGGTGGCTTACGCCTTGTTGGCAATCGCACTCATATATATGGAACGTAAGGTCTGCGCTTTCTTCCAGTGTCGTCTCGGCCCGATGCGAGTCGGCAAGTGGGGTATATTCCAGGTATTCGCCGATGTGCTTAAGATGCTCATCAAGGAGATTTTCCCGGTTGACAAGGCAGACAAACTCTTGTATGTAATAGCTCCGTTCCTTGTCATAATAGGCAGTGTAGGCGCGTTTGCGTTCATGCCTTGGAACAAGGGCGCGGAAATTCTTGATTTCAACGTAGGCGTATTCCTGCTTACAGCCATTTCAAGTATTGGCGTAGTGGGCATATTCCTTGCAGGCTGGAGCTCTAACAACAAGTATTCAGTTGTTTCGGCTATGCGTGGAGCGGTGCAGATGATTTCATACGAAATGTCACTCTGCCTTTGCCTTATCACCGCAGTGGCTTTGACTGGTACGATGAGCCTTTCTGGCATTGTAGAGGCGCAGAACGACGGCTGGCTGATTTTCAAGGGTCACATCCCTGCAATAATCGCATTCTTGGTGTTCCTTGTCGCCGGCAACGCGGAGGCTAACCGCGGTCCGTTCGACTTGGCCGAGGCGGAGAGTGAGCTTACAGCTGGTTACCACACTGAGTATTCTGGTATGGGCTTCGGCTTCTTCTACCTTGCCGAGTATCTGAACCTGTTCATCATCGCAGGTGTTGCCTCTACTGTGTTCCTCGGCGGTTGGATGCCGCTTCACATCGCAGGCCTTGACGGTTTCAACGCAGTGATGGATTATATTCCAGGCATTGTGTGGTTCTTGGCCAAGACATTCTTCCTTATCTGGATTTTGCTTTGGATTAAATGGACATATCCCCGTTTGCGTATCGACCAGATATTGAAGCTGGAATGGAAGTATCTTATGCCTTTGAGCTTGCTCAATCTTGTGATAATGACTATTGTCGTAGCGTTGGGTTGGCATTTCTAAAAAGGTAAAATGTGTTTAAACATTGAATACGTTTAATGATGGAAGATAATAACAAATCATATTTCGGCGGAATAAAAGACGGGCTGAAGTCTTTGGCTACAGGGCTTGGGGTTACTTTCCGTGAGTATCTCACAAAGAAAGTGACAGAGCAGTATCCGGAGAACAGGAAGACCACGTTGCACGTTTCGCCGCGTCACCGCGGCAGGCTTATAATGCCGCAAGACGCAGAGGGCAATAACAAGTGTATTGCTTGCAAACTTTGCGAAATGGCTTGTCCGAATGGTACGATTAAAGTCGTATCAAAGATGGTTGAGGCAGAGGACGGAAAGAAAAAACGTGTGCTCGAAGACTATATTTACGACTTGGGTGAATGTATGTTTTGTGAGTTGTGCGTCAATGCTTGTCCCCATGACGCAATCAAGTTTGTCAATGATTTTGAGAATGCGACGTTTAGCCGTGGCAGTCTTGTGCAGCATCTCAATAAGGAAAAGTTTGAGACTCCGCTGCCTAATTTGACAGACGGCGGTGCGCCTCTTGAAATAGGCAAGTTCAATACTGGTATAAAATAAAAAGGAGAACGTGAATATGGCTAATATGGTAATGTTTTTTATTCTCGCCGTCGTCATACTCGGCTCTGCCGTGATGTGTGTGATGACCAAGCGGATAATGAGGGCGGCCACTTTCCTGTTGTTCGTTCTCTTGGGTGTGGCTGGCTTATATTTCCTGCTTGATTATACGTTCTTGGGCGCAGCCCAAATCAGTGTGTATGCAGGAGGTATAACCATGATTTACATTTTTGCCATCCAACTTGTAAGCAAGCGCACGCTTCAGGGTCTTGTAGAGCGTTTCAAGGGAAGTCGCGTGGCTTTTGGTGCTTTGATGGCCTTGGTCGGACTTGTTACGGTTGTGGCGGTTTTTCTCAAGAACAAGTTTATTGATATGTCAATGCAGATGGCAGACGCAGAGGTGCCGATGAACGTAATAGGCAATACGCTTATGGGTTCGGAGAAGTACCAGTATGTGTTGCCGTTCGAGTTCATTTCAGTATTCTTGCTTGCATGTATTATTGGTGGAATTGTAATTTCAAGAAAGGATAAATAAGCTATGGTACCAGTTGAATATTTCTTTGTGCTTTCAGCGCTATTGTTTTTCATTGGCGTTTTCGGTTTCGTCACAAGGCGCAACTTGATAGCCATGCTTATATCCGTGGAGTTGATACTCAATTCCGTAGATATTAATTTCGCGGCTTTCAACCGTCTTCTTTTCCCCGGTCAGTTTGAGGGATTTTTCTTCACGTTGTTCAGTATTGGCGTGAGTGCGGCGGAGACAGCTGTTGCCGTGGCTATTATTATTAACGTTTACCGCAATTTCCACAGTGACCAGGTGAACTGTATTGAAAACATGAAAAATTAATGGATTATGGATTATAGTTATGTATTTTTAATACTCTTGTTGCCTGCAATCACTTTTGTGTTGTTGGGGTTGGCCGGCATGAAGATGTCGCATAAGACAGCAGGTCTTATCGGCACTTGTTCGCTCGCCATCGTGACAGTGCTGTGTTATTATACGGCTTTTGAGTATTTCTTGGTACAAGGGCGTGATGTCGCTACTGGACTTTATCCTACGAAGACCGTGTTTGACATCACTTGGCTGAAGTTTTCCGAACTTCTCACTTTTAACATAGGCTTCCGAATTACACCGATTTCCGCTATGATGCTTATTGTCATTTCGACGGTTAGCTTTATGGTGCATATCTATTCGTTCGGATATATGCACGGCGAAAAGGGTTTCCAGCGTTATTACGCTTTCTTAAGCCTTTTCACGATGTCGATGCTTGGGCTTGTCGTTGCAACGAACATTTTCCAGATGTATCTTTTCTGGGAGCTTGTGGGTGTAAGCTCATATCTGTTGATTGGTTTTTATTATCCGTTGCACGCGGCGGTTGCTGCGTCAAAGAAGGCGTTTATCGTTACCCGATTTGCAGACTTGTTCTTCCTCGTAGGTATATTGTTCTACAGTTTCTATGTCGGGACATTCAATTACGACCTCACTGTTATGCCTGAAGCCCAGATGGGTGCGCTTCAGCAGGCTGGATGGATTATGCCTACGGCGTTGTTCCTTATGTTTATCGGCGGTGCCGGTAAGAGTGCGATGTTCCCGTTGCACATCTGGTTGCCTGATGCAATGGAAGGCCCTACGCCTGTCAGTGCATTGATTCACGCCGCTACGATGGTTGTGGCCGGTGTTTATCTTGTTGCCAGCCTGTTCCCGTTGTTTGTTGAGTTTGCTCCACAGGCATTGCATTGGGTTGCATATATTGCAGCATTCACTGCGTTTTATGCCGCTGCTGTTGCTTGCTGCCAGAGCGACATCAAGCGCGTGCTTGCCTTCTCAACGATTTCTCAGATCGGCTTTATGCTCGTTGCACTTGGTGTTTGTATGCCAGACCCCGAACTCGGCAAGGTTGCGATGACTGAGGAATATGCCGACGTTAACGGACTTGGATATATGGCCGGAATGTATCATTTGTTCACCCACGCCATGTTCAAGGCTTGCTTGTTCCTCGGTGCCGGTTGTATCATCCATGCTGTACACTCGAATGAGAAAATGTATATGGGCGGTTTGCGCAAGTATATGCCTGTCACCCATTGGACTTTCCTCATTTCATGCCTTGCGATTGCCGGCATACCGTTCTTCTCCGGTTTCTGCTCAAAAGACGAGATACTTGTTGCTTGCTACAACTTCTCTCCGATAATGGGCGTTGTGATGAGCGGCATTGCGGCTATGACGGCCTTCTATATGTTCCGTCTGTATTATTCGATATTCTGGGGCAAGAGCTATTACGAGACTCACAAGGCCGAGGGGGCACACCAGCCCCATGAGGCTCCGTCTACAATGACGATACCTTTGATTGTTTTGTCAGCCATAACGTTGCTTGTCGGAATATTCGGCACGTTGCACATATTTGAGTTCGGCGAGTTTGTTTCTGCCAACGGAATAGGTTTTGGCACACACACGAATTGGACCGTGGCGGCGTCGAGCACTATTCTCGCTATTTGCGGCATTGCCCTTGCCACATATATGTATAAAGGTGAGGAAACGCCTGTTGCCGATATGTTGGCCAAGAAATTCCCGCGCTTGCACGAGGCAGCTTACCGCCGTTTCTATCTTGATGAAGTGTGGATGTTCGTCACCCACAAGATCATCTTCCGTTGTGTCAGCCGTCCTTTGGCTTGGTTCGACCGTCACGTTGTCGATGGAGCAATGAACTTTATGGCATGGGGCGCCAACGAAGGTGGTGAGAGCATCCGCGGCTGGCAGAGCGGAGATGTGCGCCAGTATGCGGTATGGTTCCTCACGGGCACTATTGCGTTAGTCTTGATATGTATATGTCTATAAAAGAAAACCGGTAAAATGAGTATATTAAGTTTATTTGTAGTTATTCCCGCACTGATGCTGCTCGGCCTTTGGCTGGCCCGCAATCTCAATCAGGTGCGCGGTGTGATGGTTGCAGGGTCGTCTTGCCTGTTGCTTCTGTCAATATGGTTGACTGTCACGTTCATTCAGATGCGTGCAGCAGGCAACAATGCCGAGATGCTTTTTACTGACAGCATACCTTGGTTCGAGCCTTTGAATATCGAGTATGCAGTCGGTGTAGACGGTATTTCGGTCGTAATGTTGCTTTTGTCGAGCATAATCGTTTTCACGGGAACGTTCGCCTCTTGGCAGCTCAAACCTCTTACGAAAGAGTATTTCCTTTGGTTTACGCTGTTGAGCACAGGTGTTTACGGCTTCTTCATAACGATAGACATGTTCACTATGTTCATGTTCTATGAGGTTGCTCTTATTCCTATGTACTTGCTTATCGGCGTGTGGGGTAGTGGCCATAAGGAGTATTCAGCCATGAAGCTGACCCTTATGCTTATGGGTGGTTCCGCTTTGCTCATCCTCGGCATCCTCGGCATTTATTTCGGAAGCGGAGCTACGACGATGAATGTCCTTGAGATAGCGCAGATGCACAACATCCCTGTTGACATGCAGAAAGTGTTCTTCCCGTTTGTCTTCATTGGTTTCGGTGTTCTTGGAGCATTGTTCCCGTTCCACACATGGAGCCCCGACGGTCACGCTTCCGCGCCTACCGCCGTGTCTATGCTCCATGCCGGAGTGTTGATGAAGCTCGGAGGTTACGGATGTTTCCGTATCGCGATGTTCCTTCTGCCTGACGCAGCCCACGAACTGGCATGGATATTCCTCATCCTTACCACCATCTCTGTGGTCTACGGTGCGCTGTCGGCTTGCGTCCAGACCGACTTGAAGTATATCAACGCTTATTCTTCAGTGTCTCACTGCGGTCTTGTGCTTTTTGCTTTGCTTATGATGACAAAGACAGCTTGCACGGGCGCAATACTCCAGATGCTTTCCCACGGACTTATGACGGCCCTCTTCTTCGCCCTTATCGGTATGATTTACGGCCGCACCCACACCCGTGATGTGCGTCAGCTGGGCGGTTTGATGAAGATTATGCCGTTCCTCAGCGTCGGCTATGTCGTTGCCGGTTTGGCCAACCTGGGCTTGCCCGGCTTCTCTGGCTTCGTTGCCGAGATGACGATTTTCGTCGGTTCGTTCGCCAACAACGACGTGTTCCACCGCACGGCTACGATAATTGCTTGTACAAGTATTGTTGTCACGGCGGTTTACATCTTGCGCGTTGTCGGCAAGATACTTTATGGCAAGGTTGCCGATCCTCATTATGAGACGCTTACCGACGCCACTTGGGACGAGCGTGTAGCCGTCTGCTGCCTGATTTTCTGTGTGGCCGGCCTCGGTATCGCTCCGCTTTGGGCGAGCGAAGTCATCGACAACGCCCTCGTGCCCATCCTTGACCATATCAACAATGTTTCAGCAATAGCGGCAATATGATGAAAGCAGACAAGCAAACAAGTTACAAGCAGACAAGGCCTGCTCCTTTGGCACTTGCTTGTTTGTAGACTCGGAATAACGCCAGGAAGGCTAACGCCCTTGTCGCTTGTTTGCTTGTTGACTTGTCACTATAAAAAATTAGAACAATGAATTACAGTCAATTTTTAAACATGATACCGGAAGCCACGCTGATGGCTATCCTTATAATCGTCTTCATTGCCGATTTCGCTTCGTCGCGCAAGGATGAGCGTAAGTGGTTCAATCCGCTCGTTTGCCTGTTGATGTTTGTGCAGGTGGTTGTCAGTGCCGTACCGCAAGACCCCACCACCGCTTTCGGCGGGATGTATGTCACCACGTCGGCTGTCAACGTTATGAAGACCATCCTTGCTGCCGGCACGCTTATCGTGCTCATCCAGAGCCGCAAGTGGCTTAGCCGCCCTGACACGGCTTTCAAGGAAGGCGAGTTCTACATGCTTGTCATTTCAACCTTGCTTGGTATGAATATGATGATGAGTTCAGGTCACTTCCTTATGTTCTATCTCGGCCTTGAGATGGCGTCAGTGCCTATGGCCTGCCTTGTCGCCCTTGACAAGTACCGCCACAACTCCGCAGAGGGAGCTGCCAAGTTCATCCTTACGGCAACGTTCTCAAGCGGTGTGATGCTTTACGGCATATCGTTCCTTTATGGAGCGGCCGGCACGCTCTATTTCGATGATGTCGCCGCAGTGCTGTCTGCCAAGCAGCACCTTACCATGAGCATTATGGGCATGGTGTTCTTCTTCAGCGGCCTCGGCTTCAAGATCAGCCTTGTGCCCTTCCACTTCTGGACTGCCGACGCTTACCAAGGCGCGCCGACTACGGTTACGGGTTATCTTAGCGTAATATCTAAGGGTGCCGCTGCTTTCACGCTGATGGCCATCCTGATGAAAGTGTTTGCGCCGATGACGGAATATTGGACCCATGTTCTTTATATCCTCGTTGTTCTGACAATCACCGTCGGCAACCTTTTCGCCATCCGCCAGAAGGATCTCAAGCGTTTCATGGCCTTTAGCTCCATCTCGCAGGCCGGTTACATCATGCTCGCCGTCATTGGCGACAGTGCCATGGGCGTAGCCGCCTTGTCTTACTACGTGCTCGTTTACGTAGTCGCTAACCTCGCCGTCTTCGCTGTGATCAGCGTTGTCGAGGAGAACAACGGCGGAGTTACAGACATGGATGCCTATAACGGACTTTATTCTACCAACCCCAAGCTCTCGCTCCTGATGACGTTCGCGCTGTTCTCCCTGGCCGGCATCCCGCCGTTCGCCGGAATGTTCAGCAAGTTCTTCGTCTTCATGGCGGCAGCCCAGGAGGGTTCACCTCTTACTTACCTTGTTGTGTTCATCGCCTTGGTAAATACCGTAGTGAGCCTTTACTACTATCTGCTCATCGTCAAGGCTATGTACATCAAGCACTCCGATACGCCCCTGCCTACTTTCAAGAGCGACGCCAACACCAAGCTCGCCCTTGCCATCTGTACTGCGGGCATTCTCCTTTTCGGAGTTTGCAGTTTCTTCTACGACTGGATAGAGCTTGCCGCCTGATGTAATATAAATAAGGTATAGATTTTTTAATGGCAGACAAGGTGCATAAGCCTTGCCTGCCTTTTTTTGTTTTATGGCAATCCAAAAATAATCACAAATCTTATTTGGGTTGAACCCAATTCATTGGATTTGGACAAGATGTTTGGAGGGTATTACTGAAAAAGCAAAATTTTGGCTTATTTAATTATAATTCTGCGGATGACCGTTATTTGTCGTCCAATTTGCCGTTATTTGCAATGTTGTTTGCCGTCGTTCAGGCTGCAATTTGCGGCTTTTTGTAAGTCTGTTCATAACTTCCTGATTATCATTGTTATACGTATGGCAACCCCTATACTGGCAATTTGATATTTTATTAATTTTATTTAAAAGCATCTTGAATGTTTGCCAAGTTCCATTGATATTTGCTATATTTGTACCGCTATTTAACTACGACTAAAACAAAAGGCTCATTACATCTTGATGCTTAGCCGTTGACGGTGTGTCCTATAGGTGGGTGGGCTGCGGAGATTTGAATGAATGATGTTGTGATGTTGCTCCGCGTGAAGATGAAAACTACAAAAAACTAAAATTTCGGTTCCGTCAAAGGAAAGTGTATCCCAATGGTTCCGATGGATGATAATAAAACAAAAACGATAAAATCAAAAATTTATGATTAGGAAGTTAGCTATTGGCGCTCTCCTGTTCTTCTCGTCGCTCACGGCGTGTTTCGGGCAGGATGTTGCGCTGAAGACCAACGCCCTCTATTGGGCTACTACAACCCCTAACTTAGGAGTTGAAGTGTCTTTGGGCAAAAAACATTCCGTGCAGTTGTTTTACGGTCTCAACCCCTGGAAGCAGTCGGGCGGCGACCAGTCGAGCCTGCGCCACTGGCTGTTGATGCCGGAGTTCCGCCATTGGTTCTGCCAGAGCTTCAACGGCTGGTTCGTCGGTGTTCACCTTATGGGCGGACAGTTCAATGCCGGCAGTGTAGACCTGCCCTTCGGCTTGTTCGACGAGCTTGAGACCCGCCGTTATGAGGGCTGGTTCGCCGGTGGCGGTGTCACTGCCGGTTACCAGTGGCCCTTGTCTAAGCATTGGAACCTTGAGGCCTCCCTCGGTATCGGTTATGATTATATCAAGTACGACAAGTTCCGTTGCGGCGAGTGCGGTGAGAAGCTGAAGTCAGACCACACCAACTATTTCGGTCCTACGAAGCTCGCCCTCAGCGTGATGTACATCTTTTAATAAAGTGAAGAATGAAGAATGAAGAGTGAAAAATGAATAATGAATAATGAATAATGAATAATGAAGAATGAAGAGTGAAGAATGAATAATGAATAATAAATAATGAAAAATCCTATACCCACGGCTTATTCGGCCAATTAGTCCCATTGGGCTTATATTTTCCATTCTTCCCATCACTCCCGGTTCTCCCATAAAAACTAAATACCCAAGATAATGAAAACTGCTAAATATATTTCCGCAATATTCTCGTTGGCATTATGCACCCCAGCTTTCGCCCAAGTAGGCGCTCAAGAGCAGACGATGATGGCCAACCGCGGCATAGCCGTAGAGGATGTCAACGTCACGCGGGACGGTGAGTTTGTCATGCTTAATATGAAGCTGAACCTCGACTCGCTCGACCTCCCTTCAAATACGCGCTTGGTTTACACCCCTGTGCTGAAGACTAAGCAGGGCGTTGTCTCCATGCCGGAGATAGTCATCAACGGTCGCCGCCAGCAAATAATGTATGAGCGCGGCGACGCCAAGGGCGACTACGACCCGCAAGCTGTCGTTGTGCGCCGACGCAACGGCAAGCCGCAGACAGTGGCCTATCAGGCCTCCGCGCCTCTCCAGGCCGGCGTAACTGACTATGACGTTGCCATCAACGAAGACCTCTGCGGATGCGGCGACAAGATTGACGGCACTGGCTACACCGTCAAGCGCGCCCGCAAGCCCCTTATGGCTTTCGTGCGTCCGGCAGCCGAGGCGCAGAAGGAGCGCCATATAGACAAGACGGCCTACATCGACTTCCCCGTTGACCGTACCGAGCTGCACGCCGACTACCGGCGCAACGCTTCCGAGATTGACAGCATCGTCAACACCATAAATCTCGTCAAGAACGACCGCAACCTCAGCATCCGCAGCATCGACATCCACGGCTACGCATCGCCTGAAAGCCCTTACAGCCACAACGAGTATCTGGCACGCGAGCGCGCCAAGACGCTGAAAGACTATGTGCGCCGCATCGTCAACCTCGACGACCGCCTCTTCACCGTCTCCCACACAGCCGAAGACTGGGACGGCCTCGTTTCATACATCCGTGAAGGCAACCTTGACAACAAGGACGCCATTCTCGCCATCATCGCTGACGCAGACCTTACGCCTGATGCCCGTGAGTGGAAAATCAAGAAGAACTATCCGGCTGACTATCGCGTGATGCTCGACACATGGTATCCCGCCCTGCGCCGTTCTGACTACCGTGTGAACTACACCGTGCGCCCATTCAATGTGGAGGAAGCCAAGCAGGTAATAAAGACCAAGCCCCAGCAGCTCTCTCTTGAGGAGATGTTCCTCGTGGCGCAGACTTACGAGCCGGGCAGCGACGAGTTCAACGAGGTGATGGAGGTGGCCGTCAGGATGTATCCCGACAACGAGACCGCCAACCTCAACGCCGCTTGCACGCGCCTCAACTTGGGCGACGCCGACGGTGCTAAGCCTTATCTCGACAAGGCTGGCGCGTCTCCCCAGGCCGTCAACGCCCGCGCCGCTTACGCCTACATCAAGGGCGACTACGACTCCGCCGCCGCGCTCTACCGTCAGGCGGCTGATGCCGGCGTAGCCGAGGCCAAGGCCAACTTGGAGAATATGTAAAAGCCCCTTCTAACTCCCCCGATGGGGGAGCAACAGGCGGCGGGGAATGGTTACTATGACCTCCTCTATGGCTTCCATAATTTCCATAGCCCTCCATAGTCTCCATCGCCTCCATCGTTCTCTATAAATTTATTAATTAACCATAATTATAAACTTTCCCCGGAAGCTCGATTAAAGGGTGTAATTTTACCCCCCCCGATGGGGTGGACGGGGTTAAAACTAAAACAAACAAAAATGAAAAAGTACAAGTTTTTCGCCCTCGCTTTTGCGGCCATGACGCTTGCGGCCTGCTCAAGCGACGACGTAGTTGACAACGGCGCAAAGCCCGGAGCCGTAGCTCCAGGCGAGCAAGGCTACATCAGCCTCGCTATCAACCTGCCTTCGCAACAAGGCACGACCCGTGCTACTGAAGAATTTGACGCTGGCACTGACGCAGAGAGTACGGTGAAGAGTGCTTACCTCCTGTTGTTTAGCGGAGCTTCTGAAGCAGCCGCTACATTTCAGAGTGCTTACAAGCTGACAAATGGCTCGTGGACGTCTACCACGGGCAATGTTTCTGCGACAACGAAGATTGTACAGCAAATCACTCGTCCCACATCGGGTAACAACCTTTACGCCCTTGTCGTCCTCAATGGCGGTGGTAGTGCGGGTGATGCAATCGAGGAACCTGCAACAGAATCTGAAACTGCTGGTTGGAAGTTTGGTGGTCAGACTCTTACGGCTAATTCTACTGCTTTCAGCGCACTTTATTCTACGGCTCTGACTTTGAACCTTGCTGACGTCACAGGTTCTACGGACGGTTTTCTTATGACTAACGCCCCGCTGTCTTCAAAGCCCGGCGGTACTACAGACCCGGCAAGCCCTACAATCCAGACGCTTGCAAAGGTTAATACCGCTTATATTTACGACACCCAGGCCGCTGCGCAGGACGGTGTAGCCGCAGCCGACGTTTATGTTGAGCGTGCTGTCGCCAAAGTTTCTGTTACAAAGGGTACATCTACTGGAACAGGCAATATTACTTATGAACTTAACGGTTTCGACCTCGACGTCACCAACAACAAGACCTTCCTCGTGCGCAACGTTTCCGCTACCCCCTCTTGGTGGAGTCTCTATAGCCGCGACGCATCAGTGACAGGAGCAAACAAGTACCGTTTTGTCGGCAGTGCCGCCGTTGGTACAAACCTTTTCCGCACTTACTTCGGCATAGACCCGAACTATAATGCCGCTCCCGCAACTGACGACTTGGCAATCGGAGTAGCTTCTACATTCAACACAACCCCGAAGTATTGCTTCGAAAACACCTTTAACGTTGCCAATATGAAGCAGAATGCCACAACTCACGTTGTCATTGCCGCCGAATTATCTGGTCTTAAAGATAAAGATAATAACGCTATAACGGGTGATTTCTACACGCTTTATAATGACAAGGACAAGTTGTATGCTGGAATTGACGACGTTAAGGCACAAGTTTTGGTCGAATATCTGGCTAACGCAACCATAGATGCAATCCTTAAAGATGAAAAGAATATTGTTTCAGGACAAACTGTTTCTGCTGAAGACTTCGATGTAACTTTCGATAATACTACTACTGGCGGGTACATCAATGTTGCCACTGTTACGGTTAAGGAAACAAGCAAGACCAAGTTTGCGAACAGTACTGTTCCTGCAAACCTTGAGAGCAACGCTACTGTTTTCGCCGCTGTCAACAGCACTTTGAATATCGCTTATTACAAGGGCGGTGTGTCTTACTATCCTGTTATGATCAAGCACTTCGGCGACACCGAAACTCCTTGGGCGCAGTCTGCCACAGAGCCAACAGTGTCTTATCCCACAACAAACCAGGATGATAACTGGCTCGGACGTTACGGCGTGCTCCGCAACACCTCTTATAACGTTACAATTACAGGCGTTAAGGAGATTGGTTATCCTGAAACTCCCGGTTCATATCCTGGCAACTATGACGATTCCGTAGAGTCTTGGATCGGTGTCACCATCAATATGTTGCCGTGGTCTGTACGTACACAGGAAGTAGAACTCAAATAAGACAAATAACTCTCTCTAACCATAGTTCCTGCGGACTTGCAATCCGCAGGACA
Source organism: uncultured Prevotella sp. (assembly GCA_944320255.1). Lineage (GTDB taxonomy): Bacteria > Bacteroidota > Bacteroidia > Bacteroidales > Bacteroidaceae > Prevotella. Next base: position 23,134 of record CALUGU010000003.1, read on the forward strand.
TAACAACCAGGATTTGTAATCCCTGAATTAGCTGAAAACCAAAGACTTGCAGTCCGCTGCAATGCCGCAATGCTTTGCGGCGGACTGCATTCTTTAAAATAAACAAAACATCATCATCGCGCCTTTTGCCGCAAGGCTGACACAGGCGTTCGGCCCCGCCGTATGCGGGGGCACTTCCGCTCCGGTGCAAAGACAGGACGGGAAACAAGTGAAGAAGCCTCCCCCGACCCCTCCAAGGAGGGGAGACGTGAAGAGCGAAGAGTGAAGAGTGAAGAGTGAAGAGTGAAGAGTGAAGAGTGAAAAATCCAATACCCACGGCGTATTCGGCTCATTGGGCTTATCAGGCTCATCTGTCCCATTAGCCCCATCTGGCTTATTCGGCCCATTTGCTCCCAGCTCTCCCAGTTCTCCCATCACTCCCATTAAATCGAAAAATCAAAAAAAACAACAAGATATATGAAATACCTTTTGAAACAATGGCACGCACTGCTCATCCTCGCCCTGTCGGGCGGAATGTTGGTGTCGTGCGACATGATGGAGCAAGACAACAGCGACTGCCCCTACGGCCTGTATCTTACTTTTAAGTATGATTACAACCTGCAGCGCGCCGATATGTTCAACGACCATGTCGGCTCCGTGACGCTTTACGTTTTCGACGAAAACGGCAAACTCGTCAAGACGCAGGAGGAAAGCAACGCCGGCGGCCTCGCCCCGCTCAAGGATGCAGGCTATGCCATGCACATCACCGACCTCGCCCCCGGCACGTATAAGTTCATTGCCGTGGCCGGGGAGAAGCCTTACGGCGATATGCTTTCTTCGGACCGAGCCGTGTTCCGCCGCTTCGACATGGCGGTAGGTAACGACATGACCAACCTAAACATACAGCTCGACCGTACTCAGACCGGCACAAATACTTACGACATCGTTAACAACGCGCAACCACTCGACACTCTCTGGCACGGCATTGAGGCCCAAGGCTTCGAGGTGTCGGCCACACGGCCTACATACGGGGAGATTTCGCTTGTGCGCGACACCAAGCACATCAGCGTAAGCCTGCGCGAGCTTGACGACCCCACGACGATGGACATAGCCAACTATGACATGAAAATTTACGACCACAACTCGCACATCCTCTGGGACAACTCCCTCGACGAGACCGACCTCGTGGTCTACACCCCTTACGCCACATGGGACACCGACGACCGCACAGAGGCTACCACCCCTGAAGGCACGCCCCTGCCTGGAGTGGGCAAGATAGGCCACGCTGACTTTATGACGTCGCGCCTCATCTATCACGACAACGCCGCTGACGACGGCGTGCTGACCATCACCAACAAGGTGACGGGCGTACAGGTTGCCACGCTCAACTTGCCCGACTTGCTTTGCCAGTTGCGCTCACAGGCCGACACAGGCTATTCGCCGCAAGAGTTCCTTGACCGCGGCTACGATTATCAGGTTACGCTCTTCCTTCGTGGCGACAAGCTCGACTATATCAGCATCAGCATCGGCGTGCTTGGATGGAGCGTCCGCGTGCAGATGGAGGATTTGTAGACTTTCCGTGCCCATTGTTTAGTGTGGGAATTTTGCGGTGCGTATCCGCGCTTTGTTTGAGAATTGTTAGTAATGATTGATATTATGAAATATTATTATAAACATATTTGTGGCCTTTTGTTCCTTGCTCTTGTGGCCGTCGGCTGTTCGCAAGACGACGTTGCGGCAGGTGACGGTGAAGGCGGAGTAGGGGAGTTGACCGACTCTTACGTCACGCTCAACTTCACTATGGCTTTCTCCGGCCAAGGCACGCGCTCCAATCCGACGGGTGGTGAAACTGGTGACGGCGAAGAAGCGGGGCAGGAGACCGACGAGACTAACGAAAACGAGATAACGTCGGCCGTGGCCTTCCTATATCAAGACGAGAACGGCGTTAACGGCGATGCCGATACGCCGGTGACGCCTGTTTATTTCGGAACGGTTCATGATGCCGGTAATTCGTCATACAAAACAGATCCGCAGCAGGTTACGCTGCCCAACGGCGATTACCACATCATTGTCGTGGCCAACCCCGGAAACGACTGGTGGACTAATCCTGCCGTCCCCCTTAACTTAGGCAACGTCCGCGACCATATTCAAGTAACGGCTTGGACGGAAACCGACGGCAAATATTCCAACTTCCTCATGTCTTCGGAGAATGACGGCGGAGGTTTTTCCCTCGCTTCACAGCCTGAAAGTGCGCCTCTTGACATCAATGTCGATGTTGAGCGCATGGCCGCAAGGATTGATTATCAGGCCGAAGGCCCTATTAATGGTTCTTTTGGATGTGAGGACAAAACGGGCACAGTGACAATCCTCGGCGCGGCAATCGTCAATGATTACGACGCAGGCAGCTATCTGCTGAAGCGCGTCGCACCGACGGTAGGCGGCGACGTTACTTATCTTGGCGATGAGGTTGAAGGCGCAAATTTTGTTATAGACCCCAAAACCGTGTCAGGCAAGGCATCCTCAAATTATAAGGACGGCACTTATTATACTTCCATTATCGACCAGGCCGATAAGTGGGCCAACCCGAATGTTTGGGCTGATTTTGTAAAAGAAGGAAAGCTCATTACCGTTGGCACCGAGACATGGCACCGCGTTGGCTACACAATGGAAAACACATCCAAGCCCGACGCTGATATTGAGAAAACAAACACCGGCGTAGTCTTTAAGGCGCAGTTCTCACCTGCCGTTGGAACGGTGACGGGCAGCTATGACTATGATAAAAACGCAACTTTCTTTTCTTACCGTGGTGTGCTTTATGCCTCGATGGAAGACGTCATGAAGGCTGTTTATGGTGAAGACGTTTTTAGTTCTTTTGACGACCAAATAGAAAAATGCGAAAAATGGGATGATGTGGATAAATTTATCAATGATGTGCTTAATCCGCTCGACCCGTCAGGTTATGATGAATTCCTTAAAGATAAGGTTGACGCTAATGAGGCATTTTCTACTGCCGGCCTAAAGTGGAGTGAGTATATGAAGGCCGAGTGCGGTTATTCCTGCACGGCGATCGCCGACGGCAAGGCGGATGTCGAACTTGATCAGAATGGCAAGGTTACGCGCAAAGAAGTACGGCCTTACGGCGTTTCAACTTACGAGAACGCCACGTGTTATTACACATGGTGGGTGAAGCACTCAAATGACGACACAAAGGTAGGCCCGATGGAATACGCCATCGTGCGTAACAACATTTACAAATTGGAAGTCGAGTCAGTTGCGGGGCTTGGCGGCGACGTGCCCGGCGGAACTCCTGAAAGCGGCGATGACATCGTTATCCACGTGAAGGTGAAAGACTGGACGCTCCTTAACGGGGAGGAAATAATCATGTAATTGTAATATTTGCGATTATGAAACTAACATACCATAATATCTTTAAGAGTGCATTGTTCGCTTTGGCCGTACCGCTTTCGTTGGCGTCGTGCTCTTTCGACGGCGACTATGACGACTGCGCCGACCAAGCTGGCGATGTCAAGACCGTGCGTTTGCAGATAACGGCCAACGATCCCGACGAGGTGGCAAACACGCGCTTCTCGCCGGAAGAAGATGAGATAAAGGGCAATGAGGCCGGCAAGGATGGTGAATATATCAACTCGCTTGACATCTTCATCGTATCGTCGACTACGTCCAACAATGTCGTCTATGCTTCGCACTTGGATGCTACGGATTTGGAAGGTGATGCTGTAAATGGTAAACTCACGTCATATACGTCAGGACCAATAGAACTGACAGACGGCACTCCATACACGGTTTATGCCTTCGCCAATATGTCAGAAACATATTCACAAGCCTGGGATGGTATTGCAAGCATCGCCAAAGGCGGAACGCTCTCCAAAACAACGCTTGACGCCATCGTGCTTGACGACCCGGCAGGCAAGCTCGATTTCACTAATGGTAACTTCATCCCTATGAGCGCAACGGTGGCGATACCCAACCTTTCATCTCCAGTAATCGACGTATCCCTCGACCGCCTTGTCAGCAAGATACGCCTCGCCGTAACAAAAGACAATGGTGTTAACGTTACCTCGCTTAAAATATCGGGCTGGGCTGACAAAGTGTCGCTGATGGATAACGCAGACGCTTCAGCTTCACCTTCAGGCACGGTCTTTGATTGTGACAAGGAGTTTACTTCCGATGAATTGACTAAAATTGATGCCAGCACTTATGACTTCTACGTCAACGAGACGCCCCAAAATCATCATTTCACCGTAGAAGTGAAGACAAAAGAGCAAGGCAGCCCTGTCTACACCGCCACGACCGCGCGCGACAACCTTCCCCGCAACTGCATTTATCCGTTGACGCTCAACATCAACACTCTCGACTTGCAGCTTGAAGCGGGTTTGATTTTTAATCCGATAGGCGCTCACGTTCTTGTTGATGTCGTAAATATTGGCAGTAGTTTTTACATAGAAATACCAGATGGCTGGGAATTTTCTCTTGATGCAAAGTTAAATGTTCAGAGCAGCTCGTGTACATATACATGGACCGATGAAGCTACCGATCCGGATAATGACGAATTCCAATTAGTTGATGCAACTGGCGCACCGAAAACAGACATAAAAGGTACTGATGGCTATATTCGTGGTGTTGTACCATCACTCGGACTTGCTGAAGGTGCTGAAGGCAAAACATACGTTGTTGGATTAAATGTTGAATGGATGGATAGTTACCAACGTTCGCTTTCGCGTTCATACACAGTGAACATCAAACATATTTGGGATGATGAAGAATATTGGTCTTCTTTAATTGAGGCTGCTGTCGAAAGTTCCACAACTACTGCAACTTACCTGCAACCCGAAACCCTCAATATGGTTATTAATCATTAATGTAAGGAGGAAATACAATTATGAAAAAGCTGATAAACATATATAAGTCTCTTTTCATCTTTATTTTTATGTTCCTTTCATCTGTGTTATGTTGGGGACAAAACAAATATAAAACTTACCAATATGTAGTGCAAGGTGAAGCTGAAAGGTATGAATCTTCTGTGACGTATGTTAGCTGCTCAAAAGAAAATACTCACAGTTTTAGTGATGGCACATTTACATCAGGAACAGGTGCAGAGGCTTTTGATGGCAAAACTGAAACGTTGTGGTGCGTCGATGGAATGTATAATAAAGAGGCATACATTATTGCTAATTTGGGAACAGAATACCAAAGCGTTAAATCAGTAGATATGCTTTTTAGCACGGCTGATAGATGTCCGAAAAGTCTGAAAGTTTATTCATCTACTTCAGATGATGGAACTTCTGGTGATTGGACTGAGTTATGCAGTGTCGATGACATTCAAAGTGTACGGAGCGATGGCCACGTTGTAGGAAATTTCACAACAGATATTACTGGACAATATATTAAGATTGTAATATCTGGTGCTCAAGAAGAAAGTGGTACTGGTGCAAGAACATATTTATATGAAGTTTCTTTTAATACAAATGCAGTTAATGTAGAAATTACGCAAAGTACAGATATTTTCATCAAACACAAGCCAGCCAAGTGGTACAATATAGCTTCTAAATTACAAGGTATTGCTGACGATTTTGATGAGAAATGCGACTCCATTCCGTCGATGATAACGGTTAAGGAAAATGGTAAGGAAATACAAGTACAGAATACCCATACATTGGTAGATACACTTTACGTTAAGAAAGGAAGCTCTACGTGGCTTAAACTTCCCGATTGGCTGAATAATAACATCAGCAACAAGACGTACCAGCGTTGGTATAATTATGAAACAGGTGGAACTTTTCGTACCAATAATATTGGCTCCGAAGAAATATGGGATTACCTGACCCCCGCAACTAATGATGAAATTCAACAAGAAGTTGACGCCTCTAATCATCCGAATAATGGCCAAGGTTGGCGGTTTGCCAATGGCTATGTCGGTGGATATTGTGTAAATGGGAAACTTTCTGATAAAAAAAATGAAAATAACGAGCCAAAGGCGTTATATTTCATGAAATTTTATTATCCAAAGGATGGCGAATCTTCATATAAAATCGCCTGTGACGTTTCGGGATATAACGATTATACCGAGAACTATTCGGACGAATCAAAAAATGCCAAGTTCTTAAATGACGACGGCACAGCTTGCGAACCGACATTGAGCCACCGTTTTATTTTCTACGTCAAAGCCGTTGATGAATTAAAAAAGGGCGTTGATGGAGTAGAAGAGGATGGCATTCCCCCTGTTGACGTGAAGAACATAACCATGCCTGCAAGACGCATTCCCAACAATACAGAAGAGATGGTAGCGTTGTCGAGGGATGCACGCGGTTATGCGATAAATTCAAATGATCCAAATGAAGAAATAGTATTGACAGCGACAATCGAGTATGCCAATGGTGAAAACAATAAAGCTAATATATCTTTGCTAAATAGTTCTGATGGGGTCTTAACCCTTAGCGGTGATGACCGTATTATACATTTTAAATATAACGGTAAAGGCGATGGCTACACGGAAACTGTTGATGACGGTAGTAGGGCCTCCATCGTTGTAAAGAATGGCGCAACTGAGGTTGCGCGCTTTAACCTTACGTTTGAGGATGACGATATTCTTTTGTCACAATCACAGGTTGAAGAGCTGGACAAAAAGAACAACGACGCTAATTATGTGTTCACTGACGCGACTGATAATCCAAAAGCAAAATGGCACGATCTGGGTGAGCGAACGCCGACCTATTTAAATGACAACTATCAGCTGTTGACAGACCTTAACTTTGATTATTCAGAAAACATAGCCAGTCAAGTAGGCTATTTGGACAACGTATATCCGTTCCCATTGCGGTGGAGCAGCAGCTCATACGGTTTTTATGACGGCAGTGCTAAAACTGGAATAGATGAGTTTGAACCGTCAAATGGAACAAATCAATATCCTGAATGGGGATATTATGCTTTAATGAATAACTATGTAGAGTGTCCTGGTGGCTGGAAAGAAGATAGCGGCGCACCAGTGCCGAATATGGCAAGACCTAACAAAGAGGGCGACCCAAGCACTTACCACCTTTATGCCGACGTGTCTGACCGTCCTGGCGTCATTGCCCGTTTGCCGTTCGACCGCCAACTGTGTGCTGGTACAGAGCTGTTGGTTACAGCGTGGGTAAAATGTGCCAGAAGTGCTCCTGAGAAGGCTAATGCTGGCGTGTTGTTTACAGTAATGGGTGTGAACAAGGATGATGCTGGAAATGAGACGTACACGCCGATATACAGCTATCAGACAGGCCAGATACCTACGACGTATAGGAATGACAAGAGTGTTAAACTACCAGGATTCAAAGATGAGAGTAATGAATGGATGCAAGCTTATTTCACGTTTATAAACCGTACAAACAGAAATTTTGACAGCTATGCAATACAGATAGACAATAACAGTGCATCGACCAACGGCGGTGACCTATACATCGACGACATACGCGTTTATATAGCGACAGTAAACCCGGAGGTGACGCAGCTTGACGCTAACTGCTCTGACGACCCTACGAGGGTGAACATAAAGATGGATTGGAGCCGTTTGATGTCGCGTATCGGAAATTATGACGAGTCGCTCACGGGTGATGGACAGTTATGCTTCTGTCTGCTTGACAAGGATACTTATGAAGCAAACATAGGCAGCAACAGCGAAGGGGAACAGATAAAAGCTATCACAGAGTCGGCAATGCTGCTTAAAACGGCTAATACAGTGATTGGCACTGGCAATAAGTTCCTGACGTTAGGTTTCGACTATACGTTTACAAACAATGCGGAATACTCACTTACCGGTGGTGATAGTCAAACGTTGGTTTCTTCAGGTAATTTCTTTCGTAAGTCAGACGGCTCAATAAGGGAACTGACAGGCGACTTCTATGCCGACCTTAAGGCCAATCACACATATATGATGGTTGTGCTGCCAGACGGTTTCCCGACGAGCGATGCAGATTTTGCGGAGAAGTTTGCTGGAAGGGTGGATGCCGACCAGTGTAACATTGTGTCGGAGTTCACAGTCGTACCGCGTAACACATTTAAGGTGAACGGAACGATTCTTAAACCGGAACTTGACTATTGTAAGGGACAGACTTATAACTTCACGGCTGAGGTTCGCAAGCCTAAACTTGACGCGAATGACGATTACATACGAGACCCTGAAACAGGTCGCTTGCAATATGAGTCGATAGACCAAGTGGTTTATTTCGATTGGTTCTTTGGTACGGAAGATGAATATGCAAAGAAGCAAAGTGGTGAAGGCTATGTTGACGTTAGGCTTGACGAGGCTCTGCAAGTATTCCGTGACATTTATCCTGACGCAGATGTTGTTGACGAGATGACAACACCTGTCACAGGCACTTTTTCGAGCGATATGTTTAATCTGTTGAAATATTATTCAGAGGAAGCTGAAGGCTCGGTCGGCGGACAGCACGCACATCCATTGGTACTACATCAGCAATCATTAAATATAACGTTGCTTGATGAATTAAATCTGATAGCACGCCCGATACCAGTTAAAGTGGACGGCGAGCAGGGGGATGAACAGATTGCTGTGGTTTGCTGGGACTACATACCTCTGACGCTCAGAACAGAGGAGAGCGCTCCTTCGGTGAAGCCTGGTTTCAACGATGTGCTGTATCCCGATGAAATAAATAATCTCGACCCATGTTTGCGTATAGGCCTTGACCAAATTAAAAGTGTGAGTACGTCTGGGGATGCCGTGCTGACTGTTGACTTGCGTGACGCACAATACAGCAGTGGTAACGGCGCAAACAATGTTGATAGGCTTGTCATTGCTACGGACAGCGAGGGGAAAGATATAAACGGGCTTTATCTTGTAAGTACGGACGACCCTGAATATACAGCTCTCTTCGGCGATGGCTCGTTTGTTGACGAAGGAATTTTCGATGAGTTGAGCTTGCCCGTCGGAACGGTTAAGAGCTTTGAGGCCTCGCATTTTGTAACAGGCACGACAACCCGTAATAATAAGATGACTGTGCAGTTTGATCTTTCAACAGAGCGGGACATAACCTTGGCTGACGGCACACAGACAAAGTTTAAATTCACGCCAAAGGAGGGATATACGTATAATTTGGCTGTGCATTTTGAGGAAAAGATGAAAGACGGTAGCAAGAGTCCCGCTTGTGCAGGGCATATGGTTCTGCCGATAAAAGTTGTGCCGGAATATGTCAAGTGGGTAGGTTCTGCCGACGGTGAAGGCAACTGGAACAATGATAGCAACTGGAAGCGCGTAAGTGCCGGGGAAATGAATATGGACGTACCTGCTACGTCAGACGAAAATCTGCGTGACGATGTTACGTTCACCAACGAAGCCGGCTTTGTGCCGATGCTGTTCACTAAGGTAATTATGCCGAAAGACAGTAAGGTGAAGCTCTACCGTGCAGGATACAACAAAAATTCATGGGAACTCGGCGACCCGAACGACCAGACGGATTCGCCCGACCTGCCGAAGCAGAAGCCGACGCTCAATATACAGTATGACCTCATGGCATACGGTAATGAGAGTGCGGTAACTGGTGACATCGTAACACAGCTTTACCGAGTAAATCTCTGTGACGAAATCCACTTCGAGCCGGGAGCAGAGATGTTGCGGCCCGAATACCTGCTTTACAATAAGGCATGGATCGAAATGGAAGTGCCGGCAGGTGAGTGGACGCTCGTTTCAACTCCGTTGCAGGATGTTGTTTCGGGAGACTGGTACACATCTCAAAGCGGAACGCAAGATACCGAGTACTTCAAAGACATTATCTTCAACGACGAGTATAGCCGTTTGAAGCCTTTTGTAACCCAGCGCACATGGACCGACGGGGCGACGATAGTCGAAAATTCCGGTAGTACGTCAACCGATGATCACGTTCCTGCATCGTTCACTGCTACATGGAGTGCCTTGTTCAATGATACCTCTGTGCCTTACACCAGCGGTAACGGCTATTCTGTCAAGACGGCAGGCATAAAGTCAAACGATGACGGTACTAAGGGAGAATATGAAACGCTGACGTTCCGCTTCCCGAAAGCAGACGCAAGTTATGACTTCTCGGCGGGCACAATCAGCCGCGGCAATCCAGGCAGATTCATCACCGACGAGATCCTGAAGCGTGTCGATCAAGACGCTATCGAAGCAAATGAGGCTGAAGAACAAGACCTGACTGTAGAGTTGACGAATATTGCTACAAGGGGAACAGCACGGTATGCCATTGTCGGCAACCCGTTTATGGCAAACCTTGACGTCTCTAAGTTCATCGATGCAAATAGCGGCGTGCTTGAAGCTAAGTATTGGATTGATAGCAATGTTGAAGGTGAAGGCTCTGAAGCAGGAACGGCAACACAGAGCGGTGATACTTGGACTGAGACTGAGGGCAATGGACTTGTAGGGCAATACAAAGCATTTTGTGTGCAGCTGAAAGCGAGTGCCGAACCTAAAGTGACGTTCACGCCGGACATGGCTGTATTGAGCAGCACTACAGAAACCACCACGACGAACAACCTTGTTATTAAGGCGGAGAGCGCAAGCGGCATCACTTCAGCCGCCTTGGCTTATGACGTGCAGGCTAATGACGGTTATGTAAGTGCTGAAGACGCCGAACTGATAACCGACATTCTCGGCAACGGCGGCAAGCCGTCTGTTTACACCGTGGCCGATAATGTGGCTGTCAGCGTGAACAAGATAAAGGATTTGCGCCTGATACCTGTTGGACTGTTCGCTACCGAAGACTACAAGACCACGCTGACGTTCACAGGCGTTGCCTCGCTTCTTGAACCGACGCTCTATGACGCTGAAACGAACACTGAAACGCCGCTAACCGAAGGTTATGCGCTCACTGTAGAAGGAGCTTCACACGGACGTTACTTCATCCGCACGCGCGGGGCGGGCGAGGGCACTACAGACATAGAGGAGACCGTTGCCGGCGGAGACAATAGCGTCAGCGTTTATTCTGTCGAGCAAGGCAAGGTTGTCGTTGCTTCCGGCACCGGACTTAAAGACGTTATGATTTACTCTGTGGGCGGTGCGCTCTTAAAGAATGAGAGCGTCGGCGCAGGCCTCACTGCTTGCACGATAGACAACGTTGACAGCGGTGTTGTAATCGTCAAGGTGGTAACACCTGAAGGTACAACTACGCGCAAGATAATGGTGAAATAAACATTGTTTGACAGAACATTTGTTAGTTAAGGAAAACGGACAACCGGCAAGTGAGAGCACGGTTGTCCGTTTTTCCTTTTGTCTTTATGAATGGTTTGTTGGTCGTTGATACAAGCTGTTGTCCGTTAACTCCTATAAACTCCTTTTTGATACGCCTATAATGGAAATCCGCAGGGACGGAGTGCTTGCTGATTTCAGGAAAAGAACATTGAATAAATACATTGTGCAGTCAAAATGTCACAATGTCACTGCGCAGGGGAATGCGCTGATTGCCGAGGGTTAGTTGTGACATTGACTACATCGGACTTTCACCAATGTCACGGCAGATGGTGTGACGGCGGTGACATTATGAGCGAGGTGATGTCACTGCGCAAGGCGGTGGTATACAGATGGATACGGCACGTTGTGACATTGTGACGTCAGTTGCAAACATTTTTACTATTGTAATGCTAAAAAAACGCAACAGCAATCTGAAAGAGCGTCTTTTGCATGATGGGAGGGCGCATATTGCAATGCGTTTGACTGCAAAACGTAAATTGACTTTTGTGTTTCCACGCGAAGATGCCATCGGCTTAATACCATCCGCTTACTTATTCCGGACAGACGTTAACGTTGGATTTCATTCCACGTTTTTCACGCTCGGCAAAACAAATGAATTTGCTTTACTCTCGCTTAACCAAAATGTTCGGTATTAGGTGATTGTTATAATGTCTTCTTATGTAAAACTCGCGACGTTGGTTGTGATTTCTTTTATATGCTTTTAATCAAAAAAAGAAAGCTAAGCGATTAATCAATCACTTAGCTTTCTGTGTGACCCCGACAGGATTCAAACCTGTAACCTTCTGATCCGTAGTCAGATGCTCTATTCAGTTGAGCCACGGGGCCGTTTGCATTTCAGTACTCCTTGAAGTGACCCCGACAGGATTCAAACCTGTAACCTTCTGATCCGTAGTCAGATGCTCTATTCAGTTGAGCCACGGGGCCGTTTCCTTAATTGCGCTGCAAAGGTACACACTTTTTTTCATTCCTCCAATTTTTCATTGATTATTTTTATGAAAAACTTTAAAATATCGTGAATAATGGGGCGTTCGCAATCTTTTTTGCTGGATATGCGACTGAATTTGCTATTGTAACAACATCGTTAGTGGGAATATCCGATAATAATCCAAGTTGTCGTATTCCTTGTGTCGCATCCTATGGTACGGTATATGGTGTGCAAACAACTTAGTAGGGCTATGGCAACACGACGTGTGAATAATGAAAGAGCCGCGAAAGACTTCCTTTCGCGGCTCTAAATCGAGGTACCTAGCAGAGTCGAACTGCTCTACACGGTTTTGCAGACCGTTACCTAACCGCTCGGCCAAGGTACCTTGTTCGCTTTTTGCGGTGCAAAGATAATACATTTTTATTACTTCGGCAAATTTTAATGGAAAAAAGTTTTGAGGAACGAAAAAATAACCGAATTATGAATGTCCGTATCCGGCTAAGGGTGGGGATGGAATATAAAAAAAACCATTACGATGTCATAAATGACAAGGTAATGGTTTCCCTATTGTTGAGTTATTGGTTTTTATCTTATCCTGTCAGCTGAACGCACCAGCTCCTCATCCGCCAGTATGGCTTTTCTTGCCATGAAGTATAATATCATATTTACGGCAGGAAGGGCGGCAGTAAGAGCGGGCTTGAATGTACTTTCCGCGTCGCCCATATTGAAGGCCATAACGGCGTAAACCACGTACCAACCCATGCAGAGCAAGATGTTGAACATACAGAAGCGGCTTTGCGCCATGCGGTTTCTGTAAGAGAATATCGCTATCAGGGCGATGGGGCAGGTGAGCAGCATTATCGCGAACAACGCCCATACGGAGAAATCGAGACTACCGTCAGGCTGCGCTATCCACAGGTTGTACATAACGCTCTTGCCCCCAAGCGTGTCGGCAGGCGTGAAACTGCCAAGCGGCAGGCACAGGCATAAAATGGTCAGCGCAACCGCTATGAGCAAGAATAATGTCTGCTTGCGTTGTATCATTGTGCGTCCTTTTGATTGTCTTTCTGGGTGTCGCGCCAATATACGTTGCCGTCGATGAACTCTTGCGTTGCCAGCAGCGTGGGCTTGGGCAACTTCTCGTAATAGCGAGAAATCTCAATCTGTTCCCTGTTCTCGAAAACTTCTTCCAAGCTGTCATTGTATGATGCGAACTCGGCAAGTTTCTTGCTCAGGTCCTGCTTGATTTCCACTGAAATCTGGTTTGCCCTTTTTGAAATGATGGCAACGCTTTTGTAGATGTTTCCAGTGTCATTACACAAGTCCATGATGTTACGTGTGACCGTGTTCGTAGGAGCTTTTGATTTCTTGTAGTCCATGTTCCAATTATAATATTTACGATGTTATTTACCTTAATAATTTCATTCTACGTTTTTCCGTTCGCCAAAGTGAATGAAAAATCCTTTAGCTTCATTTAATCAGCGCGTTCTGTGTATTTTTTGCAAGACTCGATGTATTTCTCCGCCAGTTTCTTGTTCTCCGAGTCGGGATATTCGTTTATGAAGCCGTAGCACTCGTCTTCGGCGTCACGGTATCTGTCGATTTTCTTCGACTCCACGCTTTGCTGCGCCAGCTCGTATTTGCTTTTCATTATGAGCAGTGCGAAGTCTTCACGCAGGTTTGTGTACGGGTAATCATTGATGGCGTTCTGCGCCGTGATGATGCAAGCCTCATAGTTGCTGCCGCCACTGGTGCAGTTGCCGAAGTACGAGCCGAGGTTGTAATAGAGTTGGGCTGAATAAAGCTCTTTCTTCACCAACTTGTCTTGCAGTTCGAAAAGCCTTTTCTGCGCCATGTCTTTCAGACGCGCTTCCGGGTAGATGTCGAGATATTCCTGAAACGCGGCGATGGCGTTAACCGTCTGCGTCTGGTCGAGGCGCGGTTCGGGCGTACTCATATAGAGGCTTTCACCTATATAGAACGACGCCATCTCGGCGTAAATACCTTTCGGGTAAGACTGCCTGTATTTCTTGAACGTCATGGCCGCGCCCTCATAGTCCCTGTCGCAGTATTGCGCCATGGCCAGCATATAGAGGCATTCCTCGGCGTTGTCTGTTCCTTTCTGGATTGTCACCAATTCTTGCAGCAGCGTGATGGCCTGTGAATATTTGCCGTTGGCGAAACATTCCTTGGCGAACTCATACTTATAGGTGTTGTCTTGCGACTTGTAGACCTGGTTGAATTCGTGCGCACATCCTGAAAAAAGTAACACTGCAAGTATCGGGATAAGAATATTTTTCTTCATAAGAAATCATACATTTGGTTGCAAAAGTACACATTATTCTTATAAATGGCAAGGCTTGCCCTTCATTTTTAAGAAAAAATGGGTAATATCCGTATATTTACGTCCATTATGGGCGTCTTTAGGCGTTACAATGGCGAATAATGTTTAACTTTGCACAGCTTAACGATAAATGTTTTTACGCGCAATGGGCAAATTCAAACTTGTTTCAGATTATGCTCCAACGGGCGACCAGCCAGAGGCCATCAAGCAACTTACCGACGGCATAGAGGAAGGAGAGAAGTCGCAGGTGCTGCTTGGAGTTACGGGTTCGGGCAAGACGTTCACTGTGGCAAACGTGATAGCCAACGTGAACAAGCCAACGCTGATACTAAGCCACAACAAGACTCTCGCCGCACAGCTGTACAGCGAGATGAAGTCTTTTTTCCCCGACAACGCCGTTGAATACTACGTTTCTTATTATGATTACTACCAGCCTGAAGCCTATCTGCCGCAGACCGACACGTACATAGAGAAGGACCTGGCCATCAACGAGGAAATCGACCGACTGCGCCTCTCGGCGGTGTCGTCGCTGCTGTCGGGGCGTAAGGACGTCGTAGTGGTGTCCTCGGTGTCGTGCATTTACGGTATGGGCGGGCCTGTGGAGATGGCAAAGAGCGTCATCTCGATACACCGCGGGCAGAAGCTCGACCGCAACGTATTCCTGCGCAGCCTTGTCAATGCCCTGTATGTAAGGAACGACTTGGAGCTGAAGCGCGGCAACTTCCGCGTGCGCGGCGACACGGTGGACGTGTTCATGGCATACAGCGACAACGTGCTGCGCGTGTCTTTCTGGGACGACGAGGTTGACACCATCGAAGAAATCGACTCGGTTAGTTTCCATAGGCTCGCCTCTTTTGACAGTTATCAGATTTATCCCGCCAACCTTTTCGTCACGTCGAAAGAACAGACCGAGATTGCCGTGCGCCAGATACAAGACGACTTGGTGAAGCAGATAGAATTCTTTAACGAGAACGGTGAACCTCTTAAGGCCCAGCGCATTAAGGAACGCGTGGAGTATGACATGGAGATGATAAAGGAGCTTGGGCATTGTTCGGGCATAGAGAACTATTCGCGCTATTTCGACGGGCGCGAACCGGGGCAGAAGCCGTATTGCCTTTTCGACTTTTTCCCGAAAGACTACCTCCTTGTCATCGACGAGAGCCATGTCAGCGTGCCGCAGATAAGCGCGATGTACGGCGGCGACCGTGCACGCAAGACCAACCTTGTGGAGTATGGTTTCCGTCTCCCTGCGGCGTTCGACAACCGTCCGCTGACGTTTGACGAGTTCCACTCGATGATTAACCAGGTGATTTACGTGTCGGCCACGCCCGCCGACTACGAGCTGGCGGAGGCCGGCGGAGTGGTGGTGGAGCAGGTGATACGCCCCACGGGACTGTTAGACCCGGAGATTGAAGTGCGTCCCAGCGAGAACCAGATTGACGACTTGATGGAGGAAATCCTGCAGCGCAACGAGCGAGGGGAGCGCACCCTCGTCACCACGCTCACCAAGCGCATGGCCGAAGAACTGACGGAGTACCTGCTGAACCACGGCGTGCGCGCCAACTACATCCACAGCGACGTGGCCACGCTCGACCGTGTGAAGATAATGAACGACCTGCGCGAGGGTGTCTTTGACGTGCTTGTGGGCGTCAACCTCCTGCGTGAGGGGCTTGACTTACCGGAGGTGTCGCTCGTTGCGATACTCGACGCCGACAAGGAAGGTTTCCTGCGGTCGCACCGTTCGCTGACGCAGACCGCCGGGCGCGCGGCCCGCAACGTCAACGGCAAGGTGATAATGTACGCCGACAAGATAACCGCCAGTATGCAGCTCACCATCGACGAGACCACCCGCCGCCGCGAGAAGCAGCTGCGTTACAACGAGCTGCACCACGTAACGCCGAAGCAGATAACCAAGGGCATCAAGCGCAACGCCCTTAACGAGACCGCCGCCGTGGAGAAGCCAGAGGCCGGTGGCAAATATAAGCCGTACATCGAGGAGGAGCACGTGGCTTTCGCCGCCGACCCGATAGTGAAGACGATGAGTCGCGAGCAGCTTGAAAAGAGCATCGCCAACACTACGCGCCTGATGAAGAAGGCCGCCAAGGAGCTTGACTTCATCCAGGCCGCCCAGTTCCGCGACGAGCTGCTAAGACTTCAAAGCCTATTAAGTGAAAAGTAATTTAAAGGTGAAAAGGTGAAAAGGTGAAAAAGTAAAAAAGTAAAAAAGTAAAAAAGTAAAAACTATCCACATAGGCAACATTAATCTTGTGCGCTTCTTTCTACTTTTTCACCTTTTCACCTTTTCACCTTTTCACCTTTTCACTTTTTTACTTTTTTACTTTTTTACCTTTAAATCCTCTTTTTCCTTTCTTTTTGATTTTCGTTGATGCCATATAGCTGCGTTATTTTCAAAAACTTTATAGTCCGACGATTATACGGGCTAAAATCGTGTGCAAATGTAACGGCCTTTGTTTCAGGATAATACGCTGATTGATGCTTGGAGTGTGCAATCTTTGCGGCTCTTTTTATGAGCAAAAGCCGTTATCTCGACCCTTAATGACGGTTATCTCGACCCTTGTTGACGGCTTTTACTATCCTTAATGATGGCTTTTACGATGCTTAAAGGGCACCATTTCCACCCTTAAAGGGCATTATTGAGGGTGGTAAGGGCCGTTATTGCCATGTTTTTCAGCCGTTGCGAGTGTTCCCTTTCGCTATTTTCACTGAAAATGTTGACAAACGCCAAATGACGTTTTGCTATCTGTTTCGCCCTTTCCCGTTGCTTTTTGTCAGTGCTGATGACGCCGCTCTCCTGGCGTTTCGGCGGTTGTTATGATGCCTTTAAGGCGTTGTTGAAGATGGTAGATGTTGTTAAATAATGCTTTTTGTTATGCCTGTCAGGTTTAATTTATTAACTTTGCACAAAATTATTCATCACGATGAAACTTATTTTTACCCTTATATCATGCCTCCTGCCGTTGTCGGCAATGTCGCAGTCAGTATGGGAAAAGCCCGTAAGCGAGGAGGAAATGAAGAAGCAAGAAGCTGGGCGCGACGAGCAAGAGGAGCTTGGCGAAGACGCTAAATACATGGCCGGGGCGGTGCCGGAGGTTGACGGCAAGGTGCAGTGGACGCTCGACGTTGACGTGCCCGGCAAGACGGCCGACCAGATTTACGACACGGTGCTCAAGTGCTTCACCGACCTCACGAAGACCGAGAACCAGCTTGAGGGCAGCCAGGTGACGCTCGTCAACAAGAAAGACCGCATCGTAGTGGCGGCCATCAGGGAATGGCTGGTGTTCACGGACAAGTTCTTCATGCTCGACAGGACAAAGTTCCATTACACGCTGATCGCCTATTGCAAGGACAACCACCTTACGGTGACGATGGACCGCATATCATACCGCTACGAGGAAGACCGCACGCGCGACGGCGGCTACGTCTACAAGGCGGAGGAGTGGATAAGCGACGAGAACGCCCTCAACCGCAAGAAGACGAAGCTGCTGCCCGGCTCGGCCAAGTTCCGCCGCAAGACCATCGACCGCAAGGACTATCTTTTTGACGTGATACGGGGCGCAGTGCTCCGTTGACGCACCACAGGGGCACAGGCTTTGCCGTGCGGCGGCGCGCCGCAGAAGGCCCTGGAGGAGAATAACCAAATAAACAGAAGCCGTGAGCCGCCGCGCGATTGCCGGGCGGCGGGCTTCCAAAAAGCAATGAAATGATTACCAACCAAGAAAACCCAGTTGACAACAGGCGACCGGCCCACCGCCGCAACGACGGCGGCGACCGTTATATCGTGTTGCGCAACATATTGAACATCATCTTCATGATAGGCGCGATTGCCGGCGTCTTAGTGTATTTTTATGGCAACCGTGACACCGGCACGATAATCATCCTCGTGTCAATGGTGTTCAAGATAGTAGAATGTGTTTTCCGTTTTATGAAATGAGAGCAAAGATTTTTGCCGCAGCCATCCTTTGTTTGTTGTCGTTTTGCATGCCGGCGGGCGCGCAGGATTACAACCAGTTGACCGATACTGGCGACTTAACGTCGTCGGAGAGCTTGAGGAACGACAGGCGCGACTCCTTGGGGGCAAAGAACAGGGAAATACCGAGAGGGCTGAAGGTGTGGACGGTTGACGAGCGCTTCGGCGAACGCACGGCCGCCGTGCCTGACACCATGCCCCATATGTACATGAACTCGATATTCACCGAAGGCCTGCGCGGCGAGTACAACACGCTGGGCAACCTCGGTTCTCCGCGTATCCACCGCGTATTCATCGACCGCGGCGAGGCGGAACAATTCATGTTCACCCAGCCTTACGACTACTTCATAACGCCCGTGAGCCAGTTCCAGTTCACCAACACGCTGTCGCCGATAACCAACATATCTTATAACACGTGCGGCAACAGGACCAACGGCGAGGAGCATTTCAAGGCGTTGTTCGGCGTCAACGCCGGCAAGGAGCTTGGCATGGGCTTCAAGTTCGACTATATTTACGGGCGCGGATATTACCAGAACCAAAGCACGTCACACTTCAATTATTCGATGTACGCCTCCTACCTCGGAGAGCGTTACAACGCCCACCTGCTCGTGTCGCTGAACCATGAGAAGGTGGCGGAGAACGGCGGCATACTCGACGACAACTACGTCACGCACCCGGAGATATTTGAAGACAACTTCCGCAACGACGAGATACCGACTGTCCTTTCGCAAAACTGGAACAGGAACGACAACCAGCACATCTTCTTTTCCCACCGGTACAGCTTCGGTTTCCGCCGGAAGGTGAAGATGACCGAGGACGAAATCAAGGCCAAGAAGTTCGCCATAGAGTCGCAGCGGGAGAATGCCGCACGCAAGGCGAAGGAAGAGGCGCGCAAGAAAGCCGAGGAAGAAGGGCGCGACTTTGACGAAGACAGCTTCGAGGAGCAGAAGACTTACGCAGGGCGTCCCGACGGAGCGGCGATTGCCGGCAACGAGCCGGCGGACACCACGGCGGTGAAGGGGGGCAGGATAGCCGTGGACAAGGCAGCGGCTGACAGCCTGCTCGCCGCAGGCGGAGGCGTCGCGGGCGGCGAGCCTGTGGACACAACCTGGATGAAAGACGAGTACGTGCCGGTGACGAGCTTCATCCACACCCTGAAGTTCGACAATTACAGCCGAATATACCAGGCTTATGAAACGCCTGAAAACTTTTACGCCAATACTTACCCGATGTTCGAGCGCGCCGCAGGCGACTCGATTTACGACAAGACAACCCACTATTCGCTCAAAAACACTTTCGCCGTGGCCTTGCTCGAAGGCTTCAACAAGTGGGCGAAGGCGGGGCTTAAGGCTTTCGTGACGTCGGATTTGCGCCATTTCACGCTGCCTGACTCCGTGATGGGGCGGCGCAATTCATACAACGAGCACAACCTTAGCGTTGGCGGACAGTTGGTAAAGGCGCAAGGCTCCACCCTGCATTACAACGTCACGGGCGAGGTTTGGCTTGCAGGCGAAGACGCCGGGCAGCTGAAGGTGGACGGCAATGCCGACCTGAATTTCAGGCTTTTCAAAGACACTGTGACGCTCGCCGCACGTGCTTATTTCCACCGTGTCAACCCCACGTTCTATTACCGCCATTACCATTCAAAGCATTTCTGGTGGGACAACGGCGGGCTTGACCAGGAAATCCGCACCCACGTTGAAGGCGCTTTCTCGCTGAAGCGCACGAGGACTAAGCTCCGCGTGGCTTATGACAATTTGCAGAACTACACCTATTTCGCGCAGAAATACACCGTGGGCGAAGACTTCGCCCGCTCTGGCAACACCGTGTCGGTAAGGCAAAGCTCAAGCAACATCAGCCTTATCACGCTGCAACTCGCCCAGGACTTCAGGCTCGGCCCGCTCAACTGGGAGAACCTTATAACCTACCAGAAGTCGAGCGACGAGGACGTGCTGCCCGTTCCGCAGCTTAACGTTTACACCAACCTCTACCTGCACTTCAAGATAGCCAAGGTGCTCTCCGTGGATTTAGGTGCAGACTTGAGGTATTTCACCAAGTACAAGGCGCTTGATTACAGCCCCGCCCTCGGCCAGTACACCGTGCAGGACAACGGGGCGGCAAACGTGGAGGTTGGCAATTATCCGTTCGTGAACGTCTATGCCAACATGCACCTGAAGCATACGAGGTTCTTCGTAATGATGAGCCACGTCAACGCCAGCAACGGCGACAGCTTCCTCGTGCCGCATTATCCGATGAACGGACGCATCTTCCGTTTCGGCGTTTCGTGGAACTTCTTTAACTGACGGCCGTCGTGACTGGTGTTGTGATTTTAATGCGAAATGCCGTAAAATCTTAATTATTGTTACTCTGTTACGGTGATTTTTAGTAAATTTGCAATCGTTTTAACGAAAAAGGATTATAAGTTATGCCCCAAATATCAGTCAGAGGATTGGAAATGCCGGAGTCTCCGATAAGGAAGCTCGCCCCATTGGCCGCTGCGGCGAAGGCCCGCGGCGTCAAGGTTTACCATCTGAACATTGGCCAGCCGGACTTGCCGACGCCCAAGGTCGCGCTCGACGCCATACGCAACATCGACAGGACGATACTTGAATATTCGCCTTCGCAGGGAATTTTGAGTTACCGTAAGAAACTGGTTGGCTATTATAAGAAATACGGCATCAACGTAACCCCGGACGACATAATCATCACCTGCGGCGGCAGCGAAGCGGTGTTGTTCGCTTTCATGTCGTGCCTTAACCCCGGCGACGAGATAATCGTGCCAGAACCGGCTTACGCCAACTATATGGCTTTTGCCATTTCGGCAGGTGCCAAGATACGCACCATAGCCACGACTATAGACGAAGGCTTCTCGTTGCCGAAGGTTGAGAAGTTCGAGGAGCTGATTAACGACAGGACGAGAGCCATCCTGATTTGCAATCCGAACAATCCCACGGGGTATTTGTACACCCGCCGCGAGATGCACCAGATACGCGACTTGGTGAAGAAATACGACCTTTACTTGTTCTCTGACGAGGTTTACCGTGAATATATCTATACAGGTTCGCCCTATATCAGCGCCTGCCACTTGGAAGGAATTGAGCAAAACGTGGTGCTGATCGACTCGGTGAGCAAGCGTTACAGCGAGTGCGGAATACGCATCGGAGCGTTGATAACGAAAAACGAAGAGGTGCGACGCGCCGTGATGAAGTTCTGCCAGGCGCGCCTGTCGCCGCCGCTCATCGGGCAGATAGCGGCTGAAGCGTCGTTGGATGCTCCCGAAGAATATTACAGGAATGTGTACGACGAATATGTTGAACGCCGTAAATGCCTCATTGACGGGCTGAACCGCATCCCCGGAGTGTATTCGCCGATACCCATGGGGGCGTTTTACACTGTGGCTAAACTGCCGGTTGACGACAGCGAGAAGTTTTGCCGTTGGTGCCTGGAGGAGTTTAACTATGAGGGTGAGACGGTCATGATGGCTCCGGCTTCAGGCTTTTACACTACGCCGGGGGCGGGGCGCAACCAGGTTCGCATAGCATACGTGTTGAATAAAGACGACCTCGCACGCTCGTTGTTGGTGTTGAGGAAGGCCCTTGAGGCCTATCCTGGAAGGGAGGATGGCGAATGAACCTGCCTTTGTTCATAGCCAGGCGCATTTATTCCGCCAACGACTCACGGCAGAAAGTCAGCCGTCCGGCCATAAGGATAGCCGTTGCAGGCGTAGCCATTGGTTTGGCCGTTATGCTTGTGTCTGTAAGCATCGTGTTTGGTTTCAAGCATACGATACGTGACAAGGTTGTTGGTTTTGGCAGCCATATAACTGTCGGCAGTTATAATTCCTTGCACGGGCGGAGCAACGACCCCGTGTGTATGTCTGACAGCATGATGCGCGTTTTGCGTTCGATTGACGGTGTTGCCCATGTGCAGCGGTACGCGATGAAGCAGGGAATACTCAAGACTGACAGTGACTTTCTTGGCGTGGCGTTCAAGGGTATTGCCGCAGAGTATGACACAACGTTCATCCACAACAATCTGATAAGCGGCTCAATACCTGCGTTCAGCGATTCCGTCAGCCGCGGTAAGATTCTTGTTTCAAAGATAATGGCCGACAGGTTGAGGCTGAAATCAGGTGACAGGGTGTTTGCTTACTTCCTTGGCGACGGTGATGTGCGTGTGCGACGTTTCACTGTTGCTGGAATATACCAGACTAATTTGTCGCAGTTTGATAAGGTTTTGTGCTTCACTGACCTTTATACGGCTGTGCGCTTGAATGGCTGGGAACCGGGACAGGCGAGTGGGGCGGAGGTCTCAATAAATGACTTTGACAGCCTCGACATCGTTGAGAACAGCTTTATCGACAAGGTTAACAGGACTACAGACAAGTACAGCGAGACCTATTTTACTGAAACGATACAACGGCTTAACCCGCAGATATTCACTTGGCTCGATTTGCTCGACCTCAATGTTTGGATAATTCTGGCCTTGATGTTGTGTGTGGCGGGCTTTACAATGATTTCAGGTTTGCTTATAATCATACTTGAACGGACGTCGATGATAGGCGTACTCAAGGCTCTCGGCGCGCGTAATTCAACTATCAGAAAGACGTTCTTGTGGTTCGCGGTGTTTATCATAGGCAAAGGTATGCTTATCGGCAACGTCATCGGCCTCGGTCTTATCGCATTGCAGCGGTTGACGGGTGTCGTGAAACTTGACGCCGCGACGTATTATGTTGATGTCGTTCCTGTGGAATTTAATATTCTTGCGATATTGTTGCTCAACGTTGCAACGCTTATTGTCAGCGTATTTGTGCTGATAGCTCCGAGTTTCCTTGCGTCAAAAGTGCATCCGGCAAGGTCTATGAGATACGAATAGAATAAAATTAAAACGGAAAGAGAAAAGTGAAAAATCCCAATGTCACAAATCAATAAGTATTGGATTTTTCACTTTTCTTTTTCCGTTTAATCTTTTTAATATCCTACTGGCATATACACTAACGGTGTGATTTTCTCGCTTATGCCAAGGAACTTTTGCATTTCTTTTGTTTCGTCGCCGGCGTAGCAGCATACTGTTGCTAATCCGTTGGCTGCGCAATACAGGTAAACGTTTTGCATCACTGCGCCAACGTTGAGGCCGCTTATGGCCTGGTTGCCTCCTGTAAGTCCGGTGTCAGATGCTATTACAAGGACAACCGGGGCTGTGGCAATGAATTTGTTACGGTCAGCCGCAGCCTTGCGCAGGTCTCCGTTGCCGATTTTAATTAGTTTGTTTGACGGTGCGTCATACCTGAAAGTACCGTCAGCCTTGCCTACGTAAATGGTTACGTCTTGCCTGTTCATTGCCGATGGGGCAGTGCGTTTGCCGTCTTTACGGTTTACGCCGTCTGCCGCCCATAATAAGTCAGCCAGTGTTTGGGCGCTTACGGAATTGTCGGTGAACGTGCGTGTTGAGCGGCGGTCTTGCAAGGCTTTTGTCAGACTGCCGGCCACGTTGCTTTGTGTAGGCTGGGGCAGGGTTGTTTCCTGTGCGCTGGCTTTTCCGCAAAACACAGTCATTCCGAGCATTGCGGCTACAGCGGTTGTGATGATTTTGTTCTTTTTCATATCATTACGGTTTAAAGTGTCATTACGTATCGCAAATTTATCACAAATGTTTTAGAAAACGTAAAATGTCAATCTTTTTTTCGTTTTGTTATATTTTAGTAGACATTTAGCGAAAGAACGTCTCTGTATAGAGGAGGTGGAAAAGACGCGGACATTACGGTCTGCGCCTTGTAATGACATATATTATTACGGGTGCGCCAAGTATCGGTGTTATGGCGTTCAGCGGTATCACGCCGCTTTCGCCGGGAAGGGTGCATACGATGTTGCACACAAGGGCTACCACGGCTCCCATGATTATCGTCGAAGGGATTAGGCTGCGGTGGTTGTCGGTGTTTAGCATAATTCTTGATACGTGCGGAACGGCAAGGCCGATGAACGCTATCGGGCCGCAAAACGCCGTGGCCGTGGCCGTCAGTAATCCGGTGATGAGCAGCAACTTGTTGCGTAAGCTGATTGTGTTGACACCGAGGTTTTCAGCGTATTGTTCGCCTAAAAGCAATGTGTTGAGCGGTTTTGTCAGCAACAAGGCGGCTGCAAGACCGCAAACAGAGACCAAGGAGAATGCCGGAAGCATGGCGAGCGTCACTCCGCCGAAGTTGCCAAGCCCCCATACCATATAAGAATGTACGCCTTCCTCGGTTGAGAAGAAGTTGAGCAGGGCTATGGCGGATGACGCGACATAGCCGGTCATTATGCCCGTGATGAGAAGCATCACATTGTTTTTCACTATGCGTGAGAAAGCCAAAAGCAAACCCATGACGGCCATTGCGCCGGCGAAAGACGCCGCGATGACGGCGAGGAAGCCCGTCAGGGTGAACGTTCCAAGCGTCAATCCTCCACCTATGCCAAGCAAGACACACGCTGCGCCGAGGCTTGCGCCGCTGTTGATGCCGAATATCGACGGCCCTGCCAAGGGATTGCGGAACGCCGTCTGGAGCAATAATCCGCTGACGGCGAGCGAACTGCCGCACAGTATTGCGGTGACGGCTTGTGGCAGTCGGGCTTGTATCACGATGTAGTCCCAGGCCGGTTGGCCGCTTCCGTTGCCAAGCAAGATGTCCGCAACGGCGCCGAAAGGTATGCTTACAGCTCCCAATACGAGGTTGAGCACAAACAGCGGCACTATCGATGCTGCGGTCGCAATGTTTATTTTGGTCTGCTTGCTCATTTCAGTGGTTCAAAGTATTTTGGCTTTCCGAGGCTTGACAGGTCGGGATGTGTGATGATGATGAAGTCGCGCAACAGCCAGTCAGGGCGGAAAGGCGTGTCTTCATAGAATGTCGTTGTCGTGGTGTTGCAGCCGTAGACGGCCTTGTCCTTGAACGCCTTGAACTCCGCATAGCCATTGTTCTCGGCAAGGAGCGACGTGTATGAAGCCGGATGCGCGCCGCTGTAGCGGTACATCCAGACGTCAGAGCCGCCGGCCTTGGCGAGCACCGTCTCGAACGTGAGTTGCAGGCTGCCGCTGCTTTTGTCGCTTGCGAAGGCGTAGCCTGCGTTGGCGTCGGCGATTATGCCGCCGATGGTGCTGCGCCCTCCGGGCACATACCATACGGAGCCTTCCACCTTGTCAATTATCACAGACTTGCGTGTGTGTGATTTCTTTGCCGTCTCTTTCAGGGCATCATAGTTCTTTTCGACAGCGGCGAACAGGCTGTCAGCCCTGCCTTCCGCGCCGAAAAGCATTCCGTAAAACTTCATCCATTCAGCCCTGCCCAGCGCAGACGTCTCCATATAGTCTGCCAGTTCGATGATGGGGCTGCCCCATTCGTCAAGCCTGCCGTAGCCTCCGCTGTTCTGGAACGGCGATATTAGCACGGCGTCGGCGTCAATCTCGATAATCTTTTCCAACGTCGGGGCTGTGCTGTTGCCGCAGTCGGCTATCTTTCCGCAGGCGTATTGCCGCTTAATCCACGGCTGGTTGATGTAGCGCAGGTCGCAAACGCCCTTGATTGCGTCGCCCTTTCCTAATCCGACCAAAAGCCCGCAATGCACCGAAGTAGTCACTACGGCGCGGCGCAGCGGCGTGCGGACTACCGTGGCCGACGCGGGGAAGCGTGAGGCCATGCCGCCGCCGGCTTGCTTTTCGCCGACGAGAACGTATGTGTGCAGCGTCTTTCCCTTGTTCCACGGGTCGCCGATTGTCACGACGGTGAAGCTGTCGTGCTTTACGATGGTTAGCAGTTCGGCGTATTTCAGGCGCACTGTGTCGCCGCCGGAAAAAGCCGCCGTGCCGCCGCCCGCGTTGCACGAGCAAAGCAGGACGAGCGCCACGGCGGCACAAGTGATGATGATTTTTAGGTTATTCATTTATTATGTTATAGTTAAAGACAAGGGCCGTGGGGCCTACGCCCGTGGCGAACTGCCTTACAAACGTGCCGTCGGCCTTGTATTGGTTGACGTAGCCGTTGTTGAAATAGTCGGCGTAGCCTGTGTCGGGGTCTATCTTGTATGACGTGACGTAGACGTCGCCCGACACTTCGTCAACGGCAATCGCCGCCGGATACTCTATGTCGTCGCCGCTGACGAACGTCTTTGTCTCGCCGGTCGAGATGTCGTATACGTTGTAAGTTACGGGCGTGGCGGGATATGTATATGGTGCGTTGACGGTGTAAATCAGGCCGCGCTGGGCGTCAACGGCCATCATCGTTGCGTCAACCACCTTCGTCACTTTGCCGTTTTGCATGAGGCGCACGCCGGCGTCGGCCTGGTTCCAGCTCTCGTCATACCGTCCGGCGTCGAGGATGTAAAGGTTGTCGCCTATGGTGGCGAAGCCCGTAGGGTTCATTATCAGCGCGTCCTTGAAGTCTGTCACGGTGCCTGTGTTGAGGTCGATGCACGAGAGCGACGGGTTCACGCCGTTGCCGTAGTCGGAGTTTGCCACGTACAGGTAAGAGCCTTGCAGTGCCAAGCCTTCAGGGTAAGAGCCTGCCTGGTAGATGTTGGCAAGCGTGTAGTCGGTGGTGTCAATCTGCGCCACGTAGCCGTCGAACGTTGACACGTAGACATACTTGCCGCCCGCTGCGAGACGCCGGGGCTGCTTGCCCTTGTCGTCGCCCATAAGTTCGGTGGTGTTTATTCGTTCTGACTTTAGCGTGTTGCGGTCTACCACTTCAATGGTGTTCTCGCCAGTCACGGCGATGTACAGTTTGCTGCCGAGAATTATGGCGTCGTTTGGCGTGTTGCCGAGTGAG
The DNA here is from genome assembly GCA_944320255.1 of uncultured Prevotella sp. GTDB lineage: Bacteria > Bacteroidota > Bacteroidia > Bacteroidales > Bacteroidaceae > Prevotella. The sequence goes on from CALUGU010000003.1 coordinate 50,397, forward strand.
CGATTGTTGGCCGTGCGGAATGCGTCCTGCGCCACGGTGCCGTCTTTGCTGATGAACGTCAGGCTGCCGTATATTTGTTGGCTTGCGTTTCCTGCGTTGATTATGAACAGGCCGTCGGTGACGGTGACGGTTGACGGCGGCGGTGTTTGCGTGCCGTCGTCGTCGCTGCACGCTGTGAATGTTGTGATGCACATGGCCGCTATCGCGGCGATTGAAAGTAACTTTTTCATATTGATGGTGTTTATTGTTGATAAGTCAAATGAGGCAAATAGGCCAAATGAGCCGGATAAGCCAAATAGTCAAATAGGCGAATGAGCCAGATGAGCCGAATAGGGCTGTGCTTAAAAGCTGTATTTTACCGAGAACTGGTAGCTTCTGCCTGGCATGGGGTAGTGGCTTACTATCTCGTATTGCTTGTCGAGCAGGTTCTTCACGTCGGCGCGAGCCTCTATCTCGCCGAAAGCCAAGCGGAAGGTGCGGTATGCCGTGACGCCGAGTTCGGCGTATCCGTTCACCCGTGTGCCGTCATAGTGCTGGTTGTTCGTGTATCGGTGGCTCATGCCGTGGCCGTGCACCGAGACGTTCACCCACGGGTTCTCGAAACTGACGGCTGCGCTGCCTTGGTGTTCGGGTATGTAAGCTATTTGGTTGCCATAGTAAGGCGACTCCTCGTTTGTCTTGTTTTCGGAGCGTTGCCAGGTGTAGTTGGCCGTGGCGGTCAATGCGACGTGCGGGCTGAAGTTATGGCGCAGCGTGGCTTCGGCCTCGACGCCGTGGCCTTCCACCTTGCCTACGTTGATGTTCGTCCACACGAACATATTGTAAGGCACGGCCACAATCTTGTCAGTCACGCGGTTAACGTACCCGTCAACCGAAAGGCTCACTGACGACGCCCTGCCGTAGCCGTGACGCCAAGCCAGTCCGAGGTTCAGCTGGTCGGTGCTTTCCGGCAGCAGGTCCGTGCTGCCGTAGTGGAAGAAATAAGACTCGTTGAACGTCGGCGCGCGGAATATGTTTTTGTATGACAGGCGCACGTACAAGTCCTCATCAGCCAGCACACGGTAAGACGCCGACACCGACGGCGACAGCCTCCGCATGTCGCGCGCCGACTTGCCGCGCCTTGAGCTGTTGAAATACATCGACCACAACAGGCGCGCCGTGACAGTGAGCCTTGCGCTGCGGTAGCGCGCCGTGGCCGCCTGCAACACTGTGTGGCGCAGCGGGCGGGTGTCTGTGGCGAGACTGCTGTTGAGGTTGTTGAACATATAGTCGGCCGCGTAGCTCGCCGCCCACGCCTTCGCCGGGGTGTAGAGCACGCACGCCGAGGCGTAGGCCTCGCGCTGCCAGTAGCTTGCGTCGTTAATGCCGTCCTTGTAGACGCCGTTCGTATATTCAGACGCAGCCCAGTTGAACTTGGCGTTCAGCTTCACGGCCAGCTTGCCGCCGTCCCACGCACGGTATTGCATTTGGGCGAAGGCGTTGCGGTCGTGCAGGCGTTCGTCGCTGACGTCGGTGTAATATCTCACCTGTCCGGGCAGCTGCCGGTCGTTGTCGTAATAGTAAGCCTTTCCCGTCAGCACGCTTCTGCGCCCGGTCTTCCAGGCAAAGCCGGCCTCGCCGTGGGCTGAGTTCATCATGCTGTTGGTGCGCCGCTTGCGGCTCGTCGCCGCTCCGTTGTAGAGCGTGAAAGGATAGTCGTTCTCGGCGTAGGTGTATTCGCCCGCAGCCGTCAGGGTGAACCTGTCGCTTATGTTGTGGCTGTAACTTAGGTACGGGCTGACGTAGCCGAACGAGCCGAGCTTCACCTGGGCCGTGACGTGCGGGCTTGTGTCGCCCGTGGCGGGCGTCGGCGTGCTGATAGCCAGCATCGCCGCGTAGGCCGCGTTGCGCGCAGGGATGAAGATGTCGTCGTTGTCGCCTACTGTCAGCGATATGCTCCCGGCATTTTCCAGCGAATAGCGTGACACGTCTATTTCGCCCGTCTGGCAGTCGCTCAGCACAATGCCGTCGTAGCTTACGCCAGTGTGCCCGGCCCCCATGCCGCGCACGGCCACGGTCTTCATTCCGCCCGCTCCGCCGTAGTCGCGCAGGGTGACGCCCGGCAGGCGGTGCAGGGCGTCGGCTATGTCGGCGATGCCGAGGCGCAGCATGGCGTCGGCGTCGAGCACGCGCGTCGGCGCGGTGGCTGACAGCCGTCCCTTGGCCATACGTTCGGTGACGGTTACGCCGTCAAGGGTGCGCCCGTCGGCTATGCTGTCGGCGGTTATGGTTTGCGCCCCGGCGGATACGTGGCACGCCAAGGCTGCGGCCAATGGTAAAAGTCTGAAATGTTCCAATGTCTAAAACGCAATACACTGCCTTCCTCGAAGCGGTGGATTAAACTTAACTGACGGCAGGTCTTCTGACTTCGCTGTCTTGGGCGGACTGCCTTCCCGGCGTAAAAAGTGTGCCAGTGGCTTTTAGTCCGTCTCGAAAATGACAGCTCACAGCAGCGGGACTGTACGGGATTTTCACCCGTTTCCCTTTTAATCTCACTTAACGTGTGAACCAATCAGCGGCTGCAAAGTTAAGAATAAAAATCTTTCTCGCAAAGAAAACGCATCTTATTTTTGGTTTTTCAGTCATTGCGGCAGCGTTTGCCGTTGTGCGCAGGGTGTTAGCGTTTTGTCGTTGTAGGTTTCAAAATGTCATTTCGTGTTTGTCGGGATTTTCCGTCAAAATAGAAAATCGGCTGTCTTCTGGTTGTCCTTTTCGTAACCATTAACCGCCGCTTTTGTCCGAAATTACGGTTGTTTCTTATAGTAAAAGCCGTCATTACGGGTAGTAAAAGCCGTTATTAAGGATAGTAAAAGCCGTCATCACGAGTGGTAAAAGCCGTTATTACTACCGGTAAAGGCCGTTATTACGTGTTTTAACGGGCGTTATTGCTGCACACTTTTACGGCAAAGCGCATAAGCGTTTGGCAGTCAGCCTTTTAGCGTTGCACGCGAAAATATGGCGTATTTACGGCCAAAGGCTCGTTATTTTACGGCGAGGCCATTCTGGAGCGTCAACGAAAATCAATGTGTAAGCGTCTTTACGTTATGTTGTGTCATAATGATGTATGGACATAACGGTGTGTTTATGTAATATCAATGTTCAGGGCGTAAAAAATGCCATACCCTCGTGCCCGGTTTTACGGGGTGGGGGTATGGCATTAAGTTTATGTCAGGCAGATGACCGATTGGAGTTATTTCACCTTCAGCAGTTCCTTGGCGTTGCTTACCGCAGCCTCGGTTATTTCAGAGCCGCTCAACATCTGTGCTATCTCGTTTACGCGCTCGTCGTCGGTGAGCTGGCTCATGCGTGTGGTGGTGCCGTTTTCGGCTTCCTCCTTGTACACTTTGTAGTGTGCGGAGCCTTTGGCGGCTATTTGCGGCAGGTGTGTGATGCTGATAACCTGGCGTTCGGCTCGCGCCATGTCCTGCATTATGCCGCCCATCTTCTCGGCAATCTTTCCGCTAACGCCGGTGTCAATCTCGTCGAAAATGATGGTGGGCAGCTTCACCGCGCCGCTTATCATCGCTTTCAGCGAGAGCATCACCCTCGCTATCTCGCCTCCTGACGCCACTTGGGCCACGGGCTGCATCGGCGTGCTCGTGTTTGCGCTGAACATGAACGACACGCGGTCGTGCCCGTCGCCGCCGAGTTCCTTGTTCTCTATGCTCACGGAGAAGCGCACTTTCGGTATGCCTAACGCTATCAGCCTTTCGGGCATTTCCTTCTCAACCGCCTTTGCGGCTTTCGTGCGCACAGCCGTCAGTTTACCAGCAAGCGCGCCACACTCTTCAGCCAGAGCCTGTTCACGCTTTTGCATCTCGGCTATTTCCTCGTCGCTGTTGTCTATGCGGCTCAGCCTGGCCTCCATGTCAGCTTGCAACGCGAGCAGCTCGTTGACGGTTGTTACGTTGTGTTTGTGTTGCAGTGAGTAGATTTTGTCGAGCGTGGCGTTCACTTGCTCAAGGCGTTTGGGGTCGAACTCGATGTCGGCGGCGTCGCCGCTTACTTCCTGCAAGATGTCTTTCAGCTCGATGTAGCAGCTTTCCATGCGTTCGGCCAGCGCCTTTGTCTCCGGATAGATGTCCGTTATGTTCTCAAGCGAGCGCACGGCTTCTTTCAGCTTGTCGGTTACTCCGCCGTCGGCGTCGCCGCCCGCCGATAATATGTTTTCCACTCCGTAAAGGGCGGTCTTGATTTCCTCCACGTGGCTAAGCATGTCGCTCTCACGCTCAAGTTCTTCCTGCATGTCAGGTTGCAGCCCGGCTTCGCTAAGCTCTTTAAGCTGGAAGCGTATGAAGTCTTCGTTCTTCTTGCATTCCTCCGCCTCGTCGCGCATCCGCTGCACCTCTTTCCTTAATGCCTTCAGTTCAGCGAAACGCTCCTTGTATTTTTCAAGCAGCGGCTTGTCGTCGGCAATGATGTCGATTACGTTCAGTTGGAAGTTCTCCTCGTTCAGCAAGAGGTTCTGGTGTTGGCTGTGTATGTCGATGAGCTGGCTGCCGAGCGTTTTCATCGCGGACAGCGGCACCGGTGTGTCGTTGATGAAAGCGCGGCTTTTCCCCGTGGGGCTTATCTCGCGGCGGAGTATGCAGTCGTCGGCGTCATAGTCTATGCCGTTGTCGTTGAAGAAGTCTTCCATGCCGTAACGGCTGATGTCGAAATGCGCTTCGATGACACATTTGCGTGTGTTTTGCTTTATGCATTTCGTGTCGGCGCGCTGCCCCAGCAGCAGGTTGATTGCGCCGAGGATGATGCTCTTGCCGGCGCCGGTCTCTCCCGTTATCACCGAAAATCCTTGGTTCAGCTTGATGTCAAGCGTGTCAATCAGCGTGAAGTTGTTGATGTATAGTTGTTTAAGCATTTTGTCAGACCCGTAAAGTTAGGATTATTCTTTTATCTTGTCCCAATAGTTGCTTTGGGAAGCGTTTATCGAGAACAGCACTTCGTAAACGGCCTCTTTCTCCTTTTGCGTGCCCTTGCCTTTGTAGATGTTGCCAAGTTCTTCTTTCTTATAGTCTGTCCATATCTGCGGCAGCATGCTTAGCGGCTTGTCCTCGTGCACTTTTTTCAGGTGGGTTTCCAACGCCGTCGATATGTTCGTCCGGCCTCGGTCGGCGTTGTTGGCCATCTCGTCCAGCCCCGTCCTGTAATAGTCGTATTGAAGTTGGCGGAATGGTTGCATGGCCCCGTCAAGGTAGTCATTGATGATGGCAAACCTGTTGCGGTCGTTCTCAAAAGCCTTCCACCCAGTGAAGTTTAGGTTTTGGGCGTTGTTCACAAGGTTCATGCAGCGTTGCAGTACGTCTTCGCCTCCCATCGGGGAGAAGCTGTCAAGGTCGAGTCCGATTATGAGGTAAGCGTAATATGCAATCAAGGCGGTGAGCTGGTTGTCCACCATCTCCTCGTTGAAGTTGAGCTGGTCGAACTGCGCGAACTCAAAGTTGAAGTCGCCGTCTTGGTTGTTGTACAATGTTGAAGTGTAAGCGGAGTTGTAAACAGGCCGGTTGGCTTGTATCAGGGCCGTGCAGGTGAACAGGTTTGACGATTGGTCGTACTTTGTCACGGTAATGTTGAAGTTGCAAACAATCCTTTCGTTCTTTTGGAATTGGAGTGAAGTCCATTGCCTGTCGTTGATGAACTGTTCGAGAGTTTCTTGCAAGTTGTCGAACACGCTCGCGTCAGTGCCTTGTATCTGGTTGTGGTTGATGGTTACTTTCGCCTGAAGTTCTTGGGCGTTTGAACTTGTAATTACCGTGAACAGGCTGGCAGCCAATAATATAAGTCTTGTCTTTATTGCTTGCATGGCTTGGCTTGTTTAGTGGTTTTTAGTGTAGCAGGGCAGACATTTCATCTATTATGTCGCACGCAACGTCGCGCTTGTTTTTCTTTTCATATTCTTTTACCGATGTTTCAGAGATGATTTTTATCTGGTTGTCGTCCGTCCTGAATGTGGTTCCTTTGTTGCGTGTGGAGTTAAGGACGATGAAGTCAAAATGCTTCTTCGCCAATTTGCTTTTTGCGTTAGCGTCTTCGTTGTCGGTTTCCAATGCGAAACCTATCAATACTTGCTTGTCGTTCTTCCTTTTGCCGAGTTCGGCTGCAATGTCGTGCGTCGGGCTTAATCGTATCACAAGGTCGTCACCGCCGCGTTTTATTTTCTTGTCTGAAACGTTTTCAGGCTTGAAGTCGGCAACCGCCGCGCATAATACCGCCGCGTCGCAACGGCTAAATTCGCTTGTCGCAGCGTTGTACATCTCTTGGCAGCATTCTACGTTTATGCGGCGTATCTTGTCATTGCACGTAATGCCGACAGGGCCGCTTATCAGTGTGACGTCGGCTCCGCGCTTGGCGCATTCTTCTGCGATGGCGAAACCCATCTTGCCGCTTGAGTAGTTGCCGATGAACCTCACGGGGTCTATCTTTTCGTATGTAGGCCCTGCAGTTATCATTATTTTCTTGCCTTTAAGCTCGTCTTTCTTTTCGTAGAAGAAGCCGTCGAGAGTCTTGACGATGGTTTCAGGTTCTTCCATTCGTCCTTTACCTTCAAGTCCGCTGGCGAGGAAACCGCTCTGCGGCTCAATGATGATGTTGCCGTATGAGCGCAGTTTGTCAAGGTTCTGCTGGGTTGACGGGTGGGCGTACATATCAAGGTCCATGGCCGGAGCCACGAACACGGGGGCTTTCATCGAAAGGTAAGTTGTTATCAGCATATTGTCTGCTATGCCGTTAGCCATCTTCCCGATGGTGCTTGCCGTGCACGGGGCTATCAGCATGGCGTCAGCCCATAAGCCTAAGTCAACGTGTGAGTGCCATGTGCCGTCGCGTTGAGAGAAAAACTCGCTTATTACAGGTTTATGCGTCAGTGCCGACAGCGTGATGGGAGTGATGAACTCTTTTCCTGCCGGGGTAATCACTGTTTGCACTTCAGCACCCTGCTTTATCAAGCCACGGATTATCAGGCACCCCTTGTATGCGGCTATGCTTCCTGTTATTCCGAGAACGATTTTCTTACCTTTCAACATAATGTCTTTAATTAAGAGTTATGAATTAAGAATTAAGAAAATATGCTTTCGCACAGAAGCGTAGACATATTTTCTTAATTCTTAACCCTTAATATTCAATTCTTATTAAACTCTCTCAAGCGTATGCGTGTAAGCACTTGCTTGGTGTTATACGTAAAGTCGCTGCTTAACATCCAGCTGTAATAGCCGGGATCCCTATGCAGCACGTCGGCAACGCCCCAGCCTTTGTACTTGCCGAAGTTGAACACTTCGTACATCCTCGGTTTGCCCGAAGCGTCTGTCAGCGTGTTGCCGTCCTTGTCTTTCATTTCCTTCCAGATTATCCGTCCGGCGAAGTCAACATTGTTATTCACCTTGGAGAACTCAGCCAGCTCGTCCATGTCGTTGTTCAGTTGGCGTTCGGGTTCCTCTTGTTTGCCGGGGGCGTACATGTCAAGCTCGCCTTGCAGCACGCGGTATGTGGCTTCCGTGTCTTCGTCGGCCTTGTGGGCGGTGAAGTCTTCTTCCATTTTGCGTCCGCAATAAAACTTATACGCTGCCGCGAGGTTGCGGCGTTCCATTTTGTGGAAGATGGTCTGCACGTCTATGAGGCGGCATTTGGAGAAGTCGAAGTCTATGCCGGCTCGCAAGAACTCTTCTGCGAGCATCGGTATGTCAAAGTGGTTTGAGTTAAACCCTGCGAAGTCACATCCCTTGAACTTGTTTTCCAAGTCTTTTGCAATATCCTTAAACAACGGGGCGTTTTTCACGTCGTCGTCACTGATGCCCGTAAGCTGCGCCACTTCGGCAGGTATTGGTTTCCCTGGGTTGACGTAGAAGTTCTTGCGCTCCTCGTTGCCGTCGGGGTGCACCTTTATATATGATATTTGTATTACCCTGTCTTTAACAAGGTCAAGCCCCGTTGTCTCAAGGTCGAAGACAATCAGGGGCTTAGTCAGGTTGAGTTTCATATTTTATTTAGTTGACAAGCTACAAGCAGACGGTGGAACGAGGGAATATTCCCTGTTTGCTTGCCACTCGTCTGCTTGTGTATGTGTGAGGATTAGTCGTTCAGCAACATCGGCATGATAAGCATCAGGATGTCTTCGTTCTCCGGCTGCTGTGTGGGCAGTATGAGGCACGGACGGCTTGGGTCGGCCAGTTCGAGCGTCACTTCCTCACAGTCAAGGTTGGTGAGGATCTCCATCAGCGAAGTTCCCTTGAAGCCGATGTCCATAGGGTTGCCCGTGTAGTCGCAAACGATTTCTTCCTTTGCGCTCGTGTAGAAGTCAATGTCTTCAGACGAAATCACGGCCTTGCCCATCTCGATGTGCAGGCGCACCTGCTGGCTGCTGCTTGCGAAGGGCAACACGCGGCGGATGACGCCGATGAGCACCATGCGGTCTATCGTCAGCTGGTAGGGGTTGTCCTGCGGTATCACGGAGTTGTAGTTGGGGTAGCGTCCCTCAATCAGGCGGCACGTCAGCGAACCGTCGGCATACGAGATGCTTGCGTTGCGCTCGTCGAACCGTATGATAACCTCGTCTTCGCTTTTCGTCAGCACGCCCTTCAGCAGGTTGGCTGGCTTCTTCGGAAGGATGAACGACATGGGAGCCTCTGACGTTATTCCCTTGTTCCTTGTGCGCACAAGTTTGTGGCCGTCGCTTGCCACTATCGCCAGCCCTTCTTGGTTGAGGTCGAAATAAATACCGTTCATCACGGGCCTCAACTCCTCGTTGGCCGTGGCGAAGATGGAGTGCGTTATGTCGTTTAGTAAAGTCTTAGAGTCTATTATTATCGCGGCTGCATCGTCGTGCAACGGTTGCAGGCGGGGAAATTCGGCTCCGCTCTGCGCCGTGAAGTTATACATACCGTTCTGGTAAATCACCTTCACGGCAAACGACGCCATGTCAACGTCCAGCGTCAACGGCTGTTCGGGCAGTTCCTTAACGGCGTCGAGTATCGTGCGGTTGCTTACGGCGAACACGCCTTCATTGTCGGCCTCGTCCAGTGTTACTTGCGTTGTCATAACGTTTTCGCTGTCTGAAGCCGTGATAGTCAGCTGGTCGCCCTTAACCTCGAACAAATAGCAGTCCAAGATGGGCATCGTGTTCTTGCTGTTGAAAACCTTTGACAATGCCGACAACCGGCTTGCCAAGGCGGTGCTTGATATTGTAAGTCTCATATATTATTATGGTATTATGTTTTCAAGTTTTTTAGCAGACAAGTTCACAGTTACGATCAGACAAGGAGATTTGCCTTGCCGCTCGTCTGCTTGTCACTCGTCACTCGTTTGCTTGTCACTCGTTTGCTCGTGACTCGTCTGCTCATCACTAAAATTGGATACAAAAATACGAAAAAGCAAACGGCAAAACAAAAAAAATGTGCAAAAATTTCTTTATTCTCAAGTAAATTATTAATTTCGCAATCTCAAAATTAACAACTAACAGTAAATAGCAAAAATGGAAATAGAAGGTAAAATCATAGCAGTCATCCCTGCGCGTGAAGGCGTTTCGGCGCGTACAGGCACGCAGTGGAAGTCACAGGATTACGTTATCGAGACGCACGACCAGTATCCGCGCCGTTGCTGCTTCAACGTGTTCGGTTCAGACAAGATACAGCTGTTCAACATCCAGGTGGGCGAGGAGCTTCGCGTAAGTTTCGACATCGACGCCCACGAATACCAAGGCCGTTGGTTCAACTCCGTGCGCGCTTGGAAAGTGGAGCGCATCGACGCCAACGCCGCAGCCCAGGCTCCCGTTCCGCCTATGCCGTTCGACGAACCTGCACCTGCGCCCGCTCCGTCGGCACAGCCGGCAGCACCCACGGCGGCAGCGGCTCCTGCACAGGAGGCAGCACCATTCCCTCCGCAGCAGGAAGGCGGAAGCGAAGACGACCTGCCGTTCTAAGTTGATAAAATCATAATGCCCCAAAAGTCAAAGAACTTTTGGGGCATTTTTGATGATATATTCATTTATTGCAATACTACTTTCTTGCTCTCATTGCCGTAGGTTACGATATATAAGCCTTTTGACAACGCAATGTGTTTTGTTCCGGCTTGTGCGGCATAGCGTGCGCATAGTTTGCCACTGGCCGAATATACCAGAACGTTTGTCTTACCGTCAGTACTGAAGCACAGCATTCCATCCTTGCTCCACGCTTTAAAGCCGCCCTGTACCTCAACGCCGTTAATGCTTGAGGGGGTGTCGTCAATGTTCTTTTCCCATACGAAGTACGGCCTGCCGCACTGTTTATCGTCGCTTTCTGCCCATTTCGCCCATTCCACGTATGGATATGTTTTCCCTTCATACATATCGGGCTTGTGTTCAAGTGTGTTCTTGTTTAATGTTTCTGCGGAAATGTCGGCGTCAAGAAAATAAAGCGTCTCACAAGGATCTCCGTAATTATTACATATTCCTTGTCCTATTTCGGTGACAAACATACCTTTATCAGATGATGGCACGTCATATGTGACTTGTCCTCCAAAGTAGCTGTTCTCGATAAATCCCCTGTGTTTTCCCCCGATCCGTCTTCATTTGTTGTATAAACATAATTGTTGTACCGTGCAAACCCACTGGCACTATAAATTTCATTAATGCAAGGACGATTGTTAATCAAAGAGGCATTGTTCGCACGTACACCTCCGACAAGCTGTCCGCAAGGGGCAATATAACAGTTTTCTATTCTTCCACTATTGTAACTTACAAATCCACTGACATTGATCAAATCACCTACAACCGTATTCCAAACCCCGCCTTTGAAGGCGCAATTGACAATCAGCCCATAATTGTCTTTGACAAAACCTGCGACATCATATGTTAAGCTTTCCTTTACTTCCCGACCGCCTTCGTCTTCTTGATTGGTTACACTGCCTTCTACGATCAAATCTCTAACAACACTATAAGGACCGATATTGTAAAAGAAAGACGCGTCAGGGCGAAGTATGTTCATATTATAAATACGGTGTTGTTGGCCATAGAATGTGCGTCCTGATATTTTTAAGTTTGGCCAGCCCGTTCCGTAGCCGTCCATATCGAGGTCGGCCATTAGATACCAATCTTTACTCTTCGCGAAATATTCACGTCCTGTAAGTACGCGGTTATGGGTGTCACTCTGTACGAAGGCCAGCCACGCCAAACCTTCTGGTGTCCATATCTCCAAGTCTCCGTTTTCTCGCACGCGGATGTCCTTTCCGTTCGCCCCTACATCTGCTTTTTGGGCAGCCTCGTATGTGGCTGATGGCGTTGAGCCGTAACTGCTTATAACGAATGACACGGGATAAACTACGCCCGTTACTATAGCCCCTTCCGTTTGCTCAACTCCTTCGATGTCAACAAGTTTGAAAGGCATATACGTGCCGTCCCTGTCATAATAACCGGCATTCGGTCCGAGCAATGAAAGTATTGGCTTCTTTACCTCGATAGGCATATATACAGATTTGAAACGTCCGTTGTTTAATTCTATTTTGCAGTCCTCTTTCATCACATTTAGCGATGTTATAGCTCCGTTGTTCACTTTCAGCTCGCCACCGTTCACTGTGATGCCATTAGGGAAGCTGCCGTTGTTTACCGTAACTTTGCCTTTATCTATGGTAAGACCTTCAAACCGTCCACTGTTAGTCTCGACATTTGCATTGTCTCCATTTACATTTATGTTTGCATATATATAGGAACTGTCAATTTTCAAATTTCCATTTTCAACTATGATGAAAAGAGGCCTTGGGTTGTTGTTATTTATGCAATTGTCAATATTTAAATTTCCTCCTTGAATTGTGATTTTGTCGTCTTCTCCCTCTTGTGCGGAATAAACATCTATAATGCAATTTTTGAAATTAAGAGTCTTTGATGGTGTAATTGTAGGATTTTTTGGAAAATGAACATCCAAATCTTCAAATAAGATTGTTGAATTTTCATATCCTTCGTTATACGAAATTATGGTACTTGGTCTACCTGTTTGACATAAATCGCCAAATTGTTTTTCCCCATAGGGTATTCCTTTAAATACGACATTGCCTTCTGTTGACCATATTGAACACCTTCCGTTAGCCCGTCCAGTAGAACCAAATCCGATTGTCGAATTTGTGATATTAAAGGTACCCATATCAATTGCTCCATCAACAATAGTGACAAAAGAATTTTCTATGTTAAAGTAAAAACTCCCAATACAAGCATTGTCATTACCACTAACTATCGTCACATCAGCCTGTATTTGCCAATGTTTCATCCCTGTCTCTGAATCTGCTTCCGAAGTTTCATTAATATAAGGACGAATTATCCGCTTTAAGACGACAACTTCCCCTTTATCATTCAATGTGGCGCCTTCCGGAACAAAACCATTGATTACATTCACCATGTCTTTAGGACTTTTGATAGGCAGAGGTTCGGCTACGATGTCAAGATTGTTGATATTAAGATAAGCAGAATAGCTCATCTTTCTTGTTGACGAATCTGTCGTTGGCATAATGCCGTAGCTTGAATTTGGCGTGGTGTTATAGCGACGTGCCAAGCTGCAAAAACCGTAAAAGTCAAATCCTTCAGGCATATTTGTCACTGTAAATTCTAAAAATCTGTTATAATTATAGTCGTATTCATCATCGTCATCTTCAAGTGCGATGGTCTGTGCAGGGATATTTATAGTTCCCCATTTGCGTTCATGTGTTTGTGCGGGAATGGATACGTCAATCCTTTCAGCTTTAAGTTCGCACACATCAAAAAATTGCGCTATGAACAAGATTGCGAATAAGCGCAGTATAAGATTTTTGTTTTTCATGTTTATCTCCTTTTTATTATGTTCGTCAACATCATCTATGTGCAAATATAAGGAAAATCGTTGAAAAACTCTCACAAAGTAAATGATATTATGCAGAAATGATGCAAGAATACGCATTCTGTACACCAAAAGTTTACACTTTTACAACTTTTAAAGTCACTAATAAAGGATGGTGAGACTACATAAAAATAGAAAGTAACCTTGCAAGATAACCAATGGAATTAATTTTTCGCGAAATAATAGCGAATGCTTTTGTTATCTAATTTGGTTAAGGGATACTAATGAAAACGTAAAAAGAGGCTATGCCGTAAATGTTTGATTACATCTTTATAAGCAATGAGCATTCCTGACAAATTGAATACCTGCACTTTGTCAAGCGTATCTTCTGAACCTATCATTATAGTGCCGTTACCGGTTCTAATGTTCAGTCCTTCCACCTCTGTGCCGCTTATGCCCGTGCTCGGTACAATCGTCAGCACGCCGTCGTGCAGCTCAAAGTCATAACGCGAGTCAAAACCTCCGCTAAGCATGATGGGATATTCACCGTACCATGTATTTTCGTCGGCGTTGCAGATGGCTGTCGGGCGGCGTTCAAGGTCGTCTTCCGTCTCGTTGTTCTTGAAACCCTCGTAAGTGAGTGTGAACTCCGGGTTTGGTTGGCCGTAGCACCTTGTCACATCGTCAGCCGTCACTTGCAGTGTCGCCTTTTCGATGTTGAGGTAGCGGGTGTAGTCAAGCAGGTTGAAACTGTAGTTGTTGTCCAATCCGCCTTCAAGGCTTATCTCGTAACTGCCGGGGTAAGATGTTATGTCGGCCTGTGTCGCTACGTTTGGCAGAATGTCGAGGTCGTCCTCACCGTCGCCGAGTTTCCAGCCGTCGTAATGCAACTTAAATTCCGGCTCGTCACCGTAACTTACAGTTTCATCTTCAAGCCAGATGTCTAATGTCGCTTTTTCTACAGTTAGTATTCCCTGTTGATAGGCGATTTCGTAGTTATTGGCACTTGCTCCTGAAGCTGTTATTTGATACGAACCTGCCGGACTGCTTAATTTGGCGTCGGTTATTATCGTAGGTTTCAGGCTTAATGCTTCGTCTTCTGTTTCGCCGAGTTTTAACCCTGTGCAAGTGTATATCAGCAATGGCGGATTATCGTCTCCGTATGTCTTTTCAACATTGTCAGGCGTTATCGTCAGCGGAGCTTTCTCCACTACCAAGGTCCCCTTTTCGTAGTTTATTACATAATTATCGTCCTTCATTCCGGAAGGCTCGATTGTGTACGTACCGACAGAAGAATATTTTGAGGCTAAGGTGCTTGCCCAGCCTTTGTTATCAAGGTCATATTCAGTGTCGTCGTTTACGAAACCACTGTATGTTATTGTAAGTTTTGGGTTTTCGTCGCCATACAGTTTTGTCTTGTCGTCAGCTTTGGCTGTCAGGCTCGCTTTATTTATGTGCAGCTCTTTTTCTACAGAGGTCGTTTCATAGTTTTCATCACCTTCAATGGTGGCTGTAATAACAACGTCTCCTGCGCCGAGTATTCTTGCAGTTGTCCCAGTTATTAAAAGTATGTTGGGATTAGACGAACTGAATGTTACTTGCCTGTCAGAACTTGCAGATGCAGACAACTCAAACGGTGCGTCACCGTATGTTTTCTCCGTCAAGTCGTCTATGTCAACACTTTGTCCGGCTTTTGTGATTACTAACTTTTGCTTTGCCGAGGTGTCGTAATAATTCGGCGAGCTTATTGTTCTTGCTGTAATGTAGCATTCTCCGGCTCCTGTTATTACGGCCTTGTTGCCGTCGATGCGTGCCACATTTTCGTCTGACGACTCAAAGTAGATGTCAAGTCCTGATGTGCTGCTTGCTGTCAACGTGATGGTGCCGATGCCATACGCATATTCACCAAGTTTATTGAACGTGATTGTTTGTTCTGCTTTCGTTACGGTGAAAGGCAATGTTACGGCAGGTGCCGCATCATAGTATTCGTCGCCTTCTTGTGTTGCCGTAATGTTGCACGTTCCTGCACCTACAATGTGTACTATGTTTCCGTCAACCGTTGCCACGGCTTCATTGTCGCTTTTGTATGTTATGGTAAGCCCTCTGTTTGTTTTTTCTACAAGGCTGAAATCGGATGCTCCGTATGGACGTGAAGGGATGTAGTCAAGGGCAATGGTTTGACTTCCTTTGTCAACGGTTATGGTTTGTTTTACACTTTCAGCAGGCAGATGGTTCTTGTCTCCATTTTGCGTTGCGGTTATAGTAGTCGTGCCTGGTTTTAATGCCGTTAGACCGTGCTCGTCAACTTTTGCGACGCTCTCGTCTTCCACTATGTATGTAATGGTAAGGCCTTTGTCTGTTTTTTTTGTTAATGTGATAATTTCGTCGTTGCCATAAGTCAATTTACCGATGGGGGCAAAAGTTATCACTTGCGGTGTTTTATTTACCGTCAACTTTTGTGAGACAGGCGTTGCCGCATAATGTGTGCTGTTGCCTTCTTGGCTTGCGATTATCTCCGTTGTGCCTGCGCCTATTATTGTTACGGTGTTGCCTATCACAGTTGCCACGCTCTTGTCAGTTGATTTGTAACTGATCGGTAATCCTGCGCTGCTGGTCTCTGCCAAATTGAACGGTGCGTCGCCGTATGTCTTTTCAGGCAAGGCCTCGAATGTTATTGTTTGCGTTTTCTTGTTTACAGTCAGCGTGCGTGTTACCGTAACTTCTATATAGTCGTCGTTGCCGGCTTGTGAGGCGATAATGTTAGTTTCGCCGGGAGCTAAAACTGTTATAACGTTTCCGCTGACTGTTGCTACAGATGTATTGGTTGAAGTGTATGTAAGAGGCAGCCCCTTGTTTGTGGTTCGAGGTAGCGTTATCGGTTCGCATCCAAACGTTATAGTTCCAAATTCGGGAAAGTCAATGGTTTGTTGGCATTTGCTTACGGTTAGTGTTATAGGTGTAGATATTGTTTCCGTGCATTCGTTGCTTACACGGCAAGTATAGCTGCCGGCATCTTTCATTTTTACATTTTCTATGTGATAACTGCTTGATGTCGCTCCTGCTATTTTCTCTCCGTTAAGTAGCCATTGGTATTTATAATTATTGTCTTTGATGTCAAGCGTCAATGTCGCGGCATCATCTACAGTTTTGCTTACACCGTCGATGCTTGTTTTTATGTTTTCTGGTACGGGATCAACATATTTGATTGTAAGGATGTCTGAATATATGCCTTTGTCACTTATGCTTCTATACATCACCGTGCCTTCATTTGCTACATTGTCAGTGTAGTATAATTTTGTACAATTAATTTTTTCCCATGTGACACCATTGTCATAGCTTTTTTTCCAATATGAAACTTCGTAGTCGTTTAATATCCCAATTACATGATCTTTGTTTGTCAACAAAGCGGAATTGGTATAAGTACATTTGTAAATCAAATAAGCATACTCTTTTTCTTCGTCAAGGTCATATGAGTTATCAGTACTTATGAAATTTATTCCTTCTTCTAAATGTGTGAATTGTCCAAATAGAAACGCAACGTTTTAGTGGCAATGGCTTCAGCCCAAAACCATGAAAAACACTGCGGGGGC
>CALUGU010000004.1 GCA_944320255.1 uncultured Prevotella sp.
AGAGAATTAAGAATTAAAAATTAAGAATTAAGAAAATATGCTTTAACGGGTAATTTTCTTAATTCTTAATTTTTAATTCTTATTTTTTAATTATCTTTGCAAGTCAAAGTAAGACTTGTATAATGAAAGGTACGATAGATTGCTTTTTGCCGTGTTCAGACTTGGCCTCGGTCGCCAATACGTTGAGGCAGCTGCGCGGCAGCCGTATGATAAGCCATATCAATTTGCTCGTGACGCGGCAGTTCGCCCTGTCAACGGCGGTGCCTGACGGTTGCTCGTTCATCGTGACGGACAGCCTCTTGTCGTCGGCGTCGATGCGGAGCATTGCCGACAGCCTGACGGCTGACTATGCCATGATGTTCCTGAAAGACGTGGCGGTAAGCCTCGGCCAGTACGCCATACAGCGTATGGTGCGCGTGGCGGCGGAGACAGACGCCGCCCTTGTCTATGCCGACAGGCTGTCAGTCAAGGACGGGCAGACGGAGCCTCACCCCGTGATTGACTGGCAGGAAGGCAGCTTGCGCGACGATTTCGATTTCGGGTCGGTTGTCATGGCAAGGGCTTCACTGCTGCACGCTTTTGCCGGCGAGGCGGACGACGCCGATTACAAGTATGCCGGCTGGTATGAGCTTTGGCTCTATCTCAGCCGCCACGGGCGGATGTTCCATATAAATGAGACCCTTTACACCGAGGAGGAGCGCGACACTAGAGCGAGCGGCGAGCGGCAGTTTGACTACGTGAACCCGTCAAACCGCGAGGTGCAGGTTGAGATGGAGCGTGTCGTGACGGCGCACCTGAAGGCTGTCGGGGCGTTGGTTGACACGTCGTATTATGCAGAGCCGGACTTCGATGAGCAGGATTTCGCCTGCGAGGCGACCGTCGTGATACCGGTGCGCAACCGTGAGAAAACAATCTGCGACGCTGTTGACAGCGCGCTGGCACAGCGCACGTCGTTCCCGTTCAACGTCATAGTGGTTGACAATCATTCAACCGATAACACCACGGCCCTGCTCGAAGCGTACACCGATGACCGCCTGATACACATCGTTCCGCAACGCACCGACCTCGGCATCGGCGGCTGCTGGAACGTGGCCGTTGACGACTCCAGGTGCGGACGCTTTGCCGTCCAGCTTGACAGCGACGACCTTTATTCCTCGCCTGACACGTTGCAGACTATTGTCGATGCGTTTTACAGCCAACGTGCAGCCATGGTTGTGGGGAGTTACAGGATGTGCGACTGCAACCTGAACACCCTGCCGCCGGGGCTTATCGACCACGCCGAGTGGACTGAACGCAACGGATGCAACAACGCCTTGCGCATAAACGGCCTCGGCGCGCCGCGTGCGTTCTTCACCCCGTTGCTGCGCCAGGTGCGTTTCCCTAATACAAGTTACGGCGAAGATTACGCCCTCGGACTGGCTTTCAGCCGCCGTTATAAGATAGGTAGGATTTATTCCGAGCTGTATCTCTGCCGTCGTTGGGGCGGCAACAGCGACTCGGCATTGAGCGTTGAGAAGGTGAATGCCAACAATCTTTATAAAGACCGTCTGCGCACTATGGAGCTGATGGCGAGGAAAAAGATGAACGCCGGTGGCGACGCTTCCATCGAAGACGACCCGCTGTTGAGGTTTTTCAACAGGCAGATGGAGACATGGGAGCTGGCGCGCTGCAATTTCCGTAACCTTCAGGATGTGCAAACGAGAAGCGTCACGCTGCCTGCGGCAGGACGCGAGAAGCTCGTGTTGCAATATAACCCGGCGCGTATTGTGTCAACCGGGGCGCAGGTTGACAAGCAGACGGTGAGCGAGAGACCGTGTTTCTTGTGCCGGTCAAACCGTCCCGGTGTCCAACTTGCCAAGCGTTTGGGTGACAGGTTCGAGATACTTGTCAACCCTTATCCCATACTTCCTGTGCATTTTACAATTCCTGCGCTCACGCATCAGCCGCAACGCATATTGGAAAACTATGCCGAGATGCACCGCTTCTTGACGATGTTTCCTGGTATGATGATATTTTACAACGGTCCGCAGTGCGGGGCTTCGGCGCCTGATCACCTGCATTTCCAGGCGGGTTCGCGCTGCGTCTTGCCTTTGCAGGCTGCTTGGCCGAGGTTGCAGCGCAGCCTGGAGAAGTTGTATTCGCTTGACGATGACAACGACGTTTCTCTCATTCACGGATGGGCTTGTCCCGCGTTGTTGGTTAGGAGCCGGTGCGTTGAGGCCGATGTGGCTCTTTTCAGGCGGGTGTATGACGCCTTGCCGTTGCGTGAAGGACAGCCTGAGCCTATGATGAACATCGTTAGTTGGATGGATGCAGGGCGTTGCCTGTCGGTTGTGTTCCCGCGTGGCAAGCATCGTCCGGACTGCTATTATGCCAGCGATGGCGCCAAGATGCTTGTCAGTCCTGGCGCTTTGGATATGGGCGGACTTGTAATTATGCCGCGTGAGGAGGACTTTGCCAAGGCTACTCCTGATAGTGTCGGTGCCATTTTGCGTGAAGTATCGCTTCAAGAGGTGGATATGCAGGCTGTTGTTGACAAGATAAAAGCTGTCGAAACATCGTCAGGCTATAGCGAAGGCGGGCTTTGCGCCAAGGCGGAACCTTTCGTCCAGGTTGGCATTGTCAGTGCGGCGAGCATACGTTTTACGCTCAACGGCGAGTATATGGCCAAAGGAGAAGTTATGACAGGACGTCAGGAAGTGACTTTCTCGGAAGGAGGAATATTGTGGAACGGCAGCCTTTACCGTGAGCTTACGTTCACGCCTCACGGCGATGGAGTGTCGTTCTCGCTTGAAAGTGTAACCATCGGCGTTAACTTCCATTGGGAACGACAGGAGACGCAGACGTTCCAAGGCACGTTGAAGCTCGTTGTCGAGGCCGACAAGGTGTGTGCAATCAACTGCCTGCCGGTGGAAGATTATCTCGTAAGCGTAATTTCAAGTGAGATGAAAGCGACGTCTTCGCTTGAGTTCCTTAAGGCTCATGCCGTGATTTCACGCAGCTGGCTCCTGGCCCAGATGGAGCGTCGCCGCCGTCAAGACACTGGCGGAAGCGGGTTCTTCTCTTTCGTAAAGAAAGACGATGAGCTGATACGCTGGTACGATCGTGACGACCACGCAATCTTTGACGTATGCGCCGATGACCACTGCCAGCGTTACCAGGGAGTGACGAAGGCTACGAACGTACACGTGGAGCAGGCCGTCCGTGAGACGCGCGGGCAGATACTGACATACGGGAACGAGATTTGTGACGCGCGTTTCAGCAAGTGTTGCGGCGGCGTTACCGAGGAATTCCAGTATTGTTGGGAAAACAAACCGCAGCCGTACCTTGTCGCCTTGCGTGACAACTACGGCGGCATGTCCGGCGTGCCGGACCTTACCGACGAGGCGGAGGCCGACCGCTGGATACGCTCTTGTCCGGAGTCGTACTGCAACACAGACGACAAGCGCATACTTTCACAGGTTCTTAACGATTACGACCAAGAGACTTCCGACTTTTACCGTTGGCGTGTCGAGTACTCACAAGAGCGGATTGCGGCCTTGATAAGTGATAAGTTAAAGATTGACTTCGGTCAAATCACAGACCTCGTACCGGTTGAACGCGGGAAGAGCGGCCGCATCTGCAAACTTAAGATAGTAGGCACAAAACGCTCGTTCACCATCGGAAAGGAGCTTGAGATACGCCGCGCGCTCAGCGATACGCATCTTTACAGCAGCGCGTTCGTGGTAGACAAGCTCGACATCAGCCACGGAGTGCCAAGCCGTTTCGTCATCACCGGCGCCGGCTGGGGCCACGGCGTGGGACTTTGCCAGATAGGCGCAGCCGTGATGGGGGAGCGTGGTTGTGAGTACGATGAGATACTTTTGCATTATTATAAAGGTGCGGAGATAAGGAAAATATACAACTAATTCATAATTCACAATGCATGGTTCATAATTGGCTTGCGCGTTGCATTTATCTGCTGTGATGAAGTTTGCGCATCGTTCCAATTATGAATTATGAATTATAAATTATGAATTACGCAAAGGCGTATGCCTTAATTATGAATTGTGAATTATGAAACAACGTTCAGCGAAAGCTAATTTTGAATTAAAGAAGAACCCTTGGAGCTGGGTGCCGTCGTTGTATTTCGCCGAAGGTCTGCCTTACGTGGCGGTTATGACAATCTCGCTCGTTCTTTACAAGCAGTTGGGACTTACCAATGCTGAAATCACCTTTTACACTTCATGGCTTTACCTGCCTTGGGTAATCAAGCCATTGTGGAGTCCCTTTGTTGACATCATCAAGACTAAACGCTGGTGGATAATAACCATGCAGCTGCTTGTCGGCGCGGCGTTCGGCGGCGTAGCCTTCACCATACCTACCGACTTCTGGCTGCAAGGCACACTATGTTTCTTCTGGCTGATGGCTTTCAGCAGCGCCACCCATGACATTGCGGCTGACGGTTTCTATATGCTCGGCCTTGACGAGCACAAGCAGGCGTGGTTCGTCGGCATACGCAGCACGTTCTACCGCCTGGCCACAATCTTCGGCCAAGGCTTCCTCGTGATGGTGGCGGGCAACTTGCAGGTAATCTTCCGCGGCAGCATTCGTTATTCGTGGAGCCTGATGTTCTACGGCGTCACGGGGCTGTTCATCGCCCTTTGGCTGTGGCACAGCTACGTGTTGCCGTGTCCGTTGTCCGACCGCAAGCGGCGCAATGCGCACGCTTCTGACATTTGGAAGGAGCTGTGGCATTCGATAACGACGTTTTTCACGAAGTTCCCTTTGCGTGAAACCATCTGGGCATTCCTTTTCATGCTGCTTTACCGTATGCCTGAAGGACTGCTTGCCAAGGTTTCGTCGCTGTTCCTCATCGACGGCGCAAGCAACGGCGGGCTGGGGCTTTCGCCGCAGGAATACGGCTTGGTGCAGGGCACTGTCGGCATAGTAGGCCTTACTCTGGGCGGCATCCTCGGCGGAATGGCCGCCGGGCGTGACGGTTTAAGGCGGTGGCTTTGGCCTATGGTGTGCGCCATCACGCTGCCCGACCTCGTGTATGTCTACCTCAGTTACGCAATGCCGTCGAGCCTCGCTATTGTCAACGCCTGCGTCTTTGTGGAGCAGTTCGGTTACGGTTTCGGCTTTACCGCTTATATGTTATACCTTATTTATTACAGTCAGGGCGAATACAAGACTTCGCATTATGCACTCTGCACAGCCCTTATGGCGCTTTCGATGATGCTACCCGGCCTTGTGGCGGGCTGGCTTCAGGAGCTTGTGGGCTATCTCTGGTTCTTCATCATCGTCGTCTTGCTTTGCGCTATGACATTCATCGTGGCCGCGTTCGTAAAGATAGACCCGGAGTTCGGTAAGAAATAGTGATAAGAATTTAAAGAATTTAGAGGAGTTATAGAAGTTAAAGGCATTACCTTTATTGCGGAATAATTGCAAAATGCTTTAGGGTTTTACTTCTATGACTTCTCTAAAATCTTTTGACTTTATAATAATATGACAACAAAAAATGGATACTCGTGAACGTAAAATCTACCGTGTGACGGTGCTTGGCAGCATCGTCAACGTGCTGCTCGTCGCCCTGAAGTTCGCCTTCGGAATGCTCGGACGCTCGTCGGCCATGATTGCCGACGCCGTGCATTCGCTCTCCGACTTGATAACGGACGTAATAGTAATCATCTTCGTCAAGCTCAGCAACAAGCCCCAGGACAGCGACCACGACTACGGCCACGGCAAGTATGAGACTCTTGCCACGGCCTTCATAGGCCTCGCCCTGTTCGCCGTGGGCGTTATGATACTTTACGGCGGAGCCGAAAAGATAGCCGCCGCATTGCGCGGCGAGGCTTTGCCGCAGCCCGGCATGATAGCCCTCTGGGCGGCGTTGATAAGCGTTGTATCGAAAGAATGGTGCTATCGGTTCACCGTAAGGGTGGGGCGTAGCGTCCAGTCGCAGGCCGTTGTGGCCAACGCCTGGCACCATCGCAGCGACGCCTTCTCGTCAGTCGGCACAGCCCTCGGCATCGGCGGGGCCATCTTTCTCGGCGACCGTTGGACCGTGCTCGACCCGATAGCCGCCGTAGTGGTTAGCATTTTCATAATAAAGACCGCCCTTGCGCTGATGAAACAGGCGTCTGACGAGCTTCTGGAGAAAAGCCTCCCGGATGAGATTGAGCGTAAAATAAAAGAGATAGCCGAGTCTGAAGACGGCGTGAGCGGCGTCCACAACCTGCGCACGCGCCGCATAGGCAACCGCATTTCCATAGAAATGCACCTGCGAATGCCCGGCGACCTGACGCTCTACGAGGCTCACCGCCGAGCTACGGACATTGAGCAGGAACTGCGTTGTCACTTCGGCGACGGCACGTACATCAACCTCCACATAGAGCCTTTGAAGGTGAACGGCCGCTACGTCGAACCGAAGTAAGTTAAGAGTTAAAAATTAAGAGTTAAGAAAATATGCTCTATTGTTTGCATCCGGACTTGCCGGTGTTGTCATTGCAACATCCGCAAGTCCGGTTTGTAATACGTAGGCGCGTCGTTATTACGTTGTAAAAACATAGTCATATATATCGGAGCGTAAACTAATTTCCCATCGGTTTTTAAGTTATCGTTGTTGAAAACCACGGCTTGCGGTATGTCATATTCGCCGCATGCCATAACGTTTGACAGGGCATGGTGTGTTTCATAATCCTTGCCCGACTTGACTTCTATTGGCAATACTTTGCCTCCTGTTTCAATGATGAAATCAATTTCCCCGCGCTTCTTGTTGTTGTAATAGTACGGTTTCAGGCCGTGCGCCGTCAATTCTTGCGCCACGGCGTTCTCATATATGGCTCCGTAGTTGATGTCGTTGTCCCCGGTTATTATCCGCAGCTGTATGCCTTCGGCGTATTGTGCGGCAAGAAGGCCTATGTCGTTTTGGAAAAGTTTGAACAGGTTTCTCGACCTTGACAGTAAGAGTGGCACTTTCGGCTCTTCAACATTGTAAACAGGTATGGCCACGCCGGCGTTTTTCAACCATAAAAAACTGTTGTTATAATGTTCAAACCTTGCCTTCTCATTAAGCCGTTTCATTATGAACCGTTTGTTCTTCGCGTTGAGTTCGGGAGGTATCAAGTCGAAGATGTCCTCGATGTATAGCTTGTTTTCCGGGTCGTATTGGGCAATGTCGCGTTTGTACAGGCGGATTATGTCTTGCTGTACGGCAAGCACTTCTTGCAGGTTGTTGTTCTCTATGTATTTGTTAACGGCTGCAGGCATTCCACCTACAACCAAGTACAGGCGGAACAGTTCGATAAGTTTTGTGTGTAAGAAGCTGTCCACGGCCTTGCGGTTTTCCCATGAGTCGCGTAGTGATTTGATGATGTTGTCGTTTATGCCAAGGTTTGAAATAAATTCCTCGAAGTCAAGCGGAAACATCTCTTTCACCCCCATATATCCTACGGGTTCTGAACGCAGGTCTTTCAGCTCGACGCCAAGCAGCGAGCCGCTCATAATGTATCGGAACGAACCATCGTCAACGAGAAACTTTATGGCGGTTACTATGTTGGGGCATTTTTGCACTTCATCGAAAAATACGAGCGTTTCTCCTTTGACGAGAGGCACTCTCGTTATTGCGGACAGGCGTAGCAGGATGTCGCTGCTGCTCTTGGCGTTGGCGAATACATTTACCGCCTCCGGCATATCAACAAAGTTTATTTCGACAAAACTTTTGAACGATTTGCCGAACTCCCTTATTGAGAATGTCTTGCCCGTTTGTCGTGCGCCGGTTATGAGCAGGGCGTTGCGTGAAGTGCTGTAAAACTTCCTGATATAGCTGTCAATCTTTCTTTTTAACATATCGCAACCATTTTTCCAAGGCAAATATAGCTGTTTTTTGACATTTTTCCAAGGGTAGATGTGGGTATTTGGGGCATTTTTCCAAGATTTCTTCCTGCGGTTCTAACCGCAGGAAGGTGTGCTGTTTGTTTGGGATTTGTAATTTATTGATAATCAGTAAGATACGAATAGCATTGTAAAAGGGCGTCTTTTAGCTTGTAAAAGACGCCCTTTTGCTGTGTCATTTACGCCCTTTTAGAGGACGATAGGTGGTGTTTTAGTTTTTAAAAGGATTTACTGTGTTATGAAAGTATTGGCGTATAGCCGTATGGAATGTGTCATTCTTTCTTCTTTTTCCGCCAAAGCGACATCGTGCTTGCCACGATATTGACCAAGGCTACGGTAACGAGCAGGGCGACGAACCACGGCTTGAAGCTGTCGAGACAGGCCAGGAGGGCGGCTATTACGGCGAAGGATACGGCGTAAGCCAGAAGCACCATGTCAGCGATGCGCCTTAGCTGCTCGCCCCTCTGCCGTAAAAAGGCGGCAAGGCAGAGGATTACGGCAAAAGTCATCGCCCATACCGGGGGCTTGTCTTGGTTGCATACGGCGGCGATGAAGATGGCGGCGAAGACTGCGCCCTGCGCAGCCCACCATGCGGAAATTACTCTGTCTTTCTTCGATATTGTGTTCATAATGGATGTTATTTACCGCGTTGTGTTTATCCCAAAACCACGTCAAGCACCATCATCAGCGTGAAACCGATGGCGAAACCTACGGTGCCGATGTTGCTGTGCTCGCCCTCCGACATTTCGGGTATCAGTTCCTCTACCACCACGTAGAGCATTGCTCCGGCGGCGAAGGCCAGCAGATAGGGCAGGGTGGGTGTCATAATGGAGGCCAAGAGCACGACGAGCAGGCCGCCGATTGGCTCCACCACGCCGCTCAACGCGCCCATCGTGAACGAGCGCAGGCGGCTGTTGCCCTCGGCGCGCATGGGCATTGAGATGATGGCACCTTCTGGAATGTTCTGTATGGCGATGCCCAATGCCATGGCCATCGCCGCCGCCGTGGTGATTTGGGCTTCGCCCTGCAACGATCCGGCGAGGACTACGCCCACGCCCATACCCTCCGGCAGGTTGTGTATTGTTACCGCGAGCGAGAGCATCGCCGTGCGTGACAGGCGGCTGCGTGGGCCTTCGGGCTTGGCGTTACCGATGTGGAGGTGCGGCGTAAGGCGGTCGATGAGCAGCAGGAACGCCATTCCGGCCAAGAAGCCTGCGGCCGCCGGGACTACCGACAGTTTGCCCATATCGGCGGCTAAGTCCATTCCCGGTATGAGCAGAGACCACACCGAGGCGGCCACCATGACGCCGGAGGCGAAACCAAGGAGCGATTTTTGTACGGCGGTCGGCATCTTGTCTTTCATGAAAAACACGAAAGCCGAGCCGATGACGGTGCCTAAGAAAGGGATAAGAAGGGTGAGAAACATACTTTTTTTGTTTTTGGAAATTAAGAATTAAGAGTTAAGAATTAAGAAAAACACCCTTGATTATTATAACCACAAAAGCATGTTTTTTTAATTCTTAACTCTTAATTCTTAATTATCTGTCAATGAACCGTTTTGTTATTCCGCCGTATTCGTCAATCCTTCGGTCACGGAGGAAGGGCCACCAGCGGCGCACTTGTTCGCCGCGTTGCAGGTCGATGTCCACCACGGTGCGCTCTTCTTCCGCGTCGGAGGCGCGGTATATCAATTCGCCTTGCGGCCCGGCGACGAACGAACTGCCCCAGAATTGTATGCCGTTGGTCTGTCCTGACGGGTCGGCCTCGTGCCCCACGCGGTTAACGGCGACGACGGGCAGACCGTTGGCAACGGCGTGTCCGCGCTGCACAGTTGTCCAAGCCTCGCGTTGGCGTTGCTGTTCTGCCTCGGTGTCGGAACTTTCATAGCCTATGGCCGTTGGATAGATAAGTATATCCGCGCCTTGAAGCGCCATCAGGCGGGCGGCTTCAGGATACCACTGATCCCAGCAGACGAGCACTCCGAGACGGCCAACTGACGTGTCGATGGGACGGAAACCCAGGTCGCCAGGCGTGAAGTAGAACTTTTCGTAATATGCGGGGTCGTCGGGGATGTGCATCTTGCGGTACTTGCCCGCTATCGTTCCGTCGCGCTCTATCACGACTGCCGTGTTGTGGTAAAGCCCTGCGGCGCGCCTCTCAAACAGCGAAGTGACGAGCACGACGCCGAGTTCCTTTGCCAGGGAACTGAAGAAATCTGTTGACGGACCGGGTATGGGTTCGGCCAAGTCGAAATTGTCTACGCTTTCAACTTGGCAGAAATACAGCGAGTTATGCAGTTCCTGGAGCACTATCAGCTCTGCGCCTTCGGCGGCTAAAGCCCTTATGCTTTCGGCCAGTCGGCGCATATTGTCGTCGCGGTTGGCTGTGTTGTGTTGTTGTATTATGCCTGTTTTCATATTCTTTCTTTTTTAGTTACGAGTTACAAGCAGACAAGTGACAAGGTGATTTGCTTTGTTTACTTGTTTGCAGAAAGGCCGTGAAGGCTTGTCTGCTTGTTCCTTGCCTGCTTGTCAACTGAATAATTGCATCGTGCAGCAGTGCAAAGAGCCGTGCTGGCGGATTACGGTGCAGCTGTCGATGCCTACGAGTTCGCGGTCGGGGAATGCCTCGCTGATAGCCCGTGCGGCCTCGGCGTCGTTGTCGGGCTGGCCGTATGTGGGGTAGATTACAGCTCCGTTTATTATCACGAAGTTTGCGTATGTCGCCGGCAAGCGGTCGTCCCCGTCGTAGATCGGCCGTGGCATAGGCAGCGGCAGCAGGCGGTAAGGCCGTCCGTCGGCGGTGCGGAAAGCCTTCAGTTGCTCCTCCATCCGGTGCAGGTCGGCGTAATGGCTGTCTTGTTCGTCCGTACAACGCACATATAATAAGGTGTCGCCGGGAGCCGTGCGCACAAGAGTGTCGATGTGTCCGTCAGTGTCGTCGCCGTCAAGGTGTCCGTAGTCAATCCACAGAATGCGGTCAGCGCAGAGGTAATCTTTCAGTTTTTGTTCTATTTCACGCCGTGAGAGTGGTTGGTTGCGGTGCGGTGCTAACAGGCATTGGCTTGTCGTAAGCACCGTACCTTGCCCGTCGCTCTCTATCGAACCGCCCTCAAGCACGAAGTCGTTGAGGTCAACATATTCTCCTGCAACCACCTTATTAATATATAGGCTGCGGTTTATGGCGTTGTCAAGGGCGGCTTCAAACTTGTCGCCCCATCCGTTGAAGCGGAAGTCGAGCAGGCGTATGTGTTCGCCGTCGGTGAGCGATATGAAACCGTGGTCCCGCGCCCAGGTGTCGTTCGTGGGGCATTTGTGCAGCGTGACGTTCGCCATCTGACATTCTGTCAGCCTCTTACCGAGTTGCGCCCTGACGCTATCCAGGTCGGGTGTTACTACGATGAGCCGTTCGTTGCGCGTGATGGCGTCGGCCATCTCAACGTAAACGGCGCATATCTCATCAAGATATTCACGCCAGTCGGTCGCCGCGTGCGGCCACGTCAGCTGTATTGCGCTTTGCTCCGCCCATTCGGGCGGCAATATGTACTTGTTGGTGTCTTTTCGCATATAGGGCTTTTTCGGAGTGTTATTCCTTTACAAAGGTAGTACAAATAAGGAAAACAGGCAAATAAAAGTTGTCTTTTTTAAGCAATCAGCCGTCTGGCTGACATCTTGTCGGCTGAAGGCGTTGATGTATGTCAATCGGTTTGACGCAAGTCAAAATACATTGGCATAAAGTGATTTTTCGCAAGCCATGGGTTACATGCTGCCGTAAATGGTATTAACTTTGCACCGTAGATAAGAGAAAGGATAACAGGATGTGAAGGCGCATCCGACAAGTGGAACTAAAAAAAGAAAGGTAAAAAGGTTATGAAAAAGATTGTTAACAGGATTTTAGACAGCAAGAAGTTCAACAGGTATTGTGCAAACGTTTTGAAGATGTACAACTACGGACGTGTGAACATGCCTGTGTGACGTCTTGGAATGGTTGAAGGCCAAGGCTGCGCCGCCGTATGGCGCGGTGAAGCGAATATGAGTCTTGGCTTTCGACGGGTGTAAACAAACAAATAAGCAGGTCGGGCTGATTTTATGGCGAAAGCTGTAAAATCAGCCCGATTTTCTTGTTTGTCAATGATTTATTCGCTATTTTCGCCATCGTTATGAGTAAGGTTAAGATATATTTGTTAGCGTTGTGTTCGGCAGCCGTACTTTCCTCGTGCGACTTCTTGGAGCGCAACAAACCCCTTGTCAACAAGGTTGGCAAGGCGCTTGTGAGTGAAATAGAGAAAGCGAGGCAGGAAAGCGGCGGTGGGGGAACTGCCTCCGCCCCTGTTGACGGCGGCGACGAGTTGCTCCGCCAGGCGTCTCCCGACGGCATGCCAGAGCAAATGTTGGTGCGCACGGGCTACACGGCGTCTTACAACAAGACGACAAAACTGCCCAACTGGGTGGCTTGGCACCTGACGGCCGACCGCTGCGAGGGGCCGGCCAAGCGTTCCGGCGTTGACTTCGAGGCCGACATGGACGTGCCTGCGCCGCGCGCCGAGGACGGCGACTATTATGGTTCGGGTTATGACCGCGGGCACATGTGCCCAGCGGCTGACAACAAGTACAGCGTGAAAGCTATGGAGGAGTCGTTCCTGTTCACAAATATGTGCCCGCAGAACGGCAACCTCAACCGCGGCGACTGGAACGAGATGGAACAGGCTTGCCGCCGCTGGGCCAAGGATTACGGCGGAGTCTACGTAGTGTGCGGCCCCATATTGTATAAGGGAAAGCACAAGACGATAGGCAAGAACAAGGTGGTGGTGCCGGAGGCGTTCTTCAAAGTGGTGCTCCGCACGGGCGAAGACCCGAAGGCCATAGGCTTCATTTACAAGAACGCCGAGGGCAACCGTCCCAAAGGTGACTATGTTAACACGGTGGACGAGGTGGAGCGGCTGACTGGCATCGACTTCTTCCCGTCGCTCCCCGACGACGTTGAGGCCAAGGTGGAAGCCGCCGCCGACATAGCCGACTGGTGAACTTAGGATGAGCCGGAATTGCGGATGAACCGCAGGTTGCCGTTTTACGCGTTGCCGTTTGCCGTTTCTTGCATGCTAAAAAGCCGTGTTTTGGACTCCAAAACACGGCTTTTTGTAATGCCTTGACGGTCAGCTGGTTGCACGGGTGGCCGCCGGCGGATGGTTTACTTGTTGATTTTGTCCTTGATTTTCTGCACGTAAGCGTCGATTACCGCTACCGCCGTGATGTTCACAACGTCGCGCACGGAGCACTCGAAGTCTGTGAAATGTATCGGCTTGTTAAGTCCCATCTGTATCGGGCCGATGATTTCGGCGTCGGTGTCGATGGCCTGCAACAGCTTGTAGGCGTTGTTCGCGCTCGACAGGTTGGGGAAGACGAGCGTGTTGACTTCCTTGTTTTTCAGGCGTGTGAACGGATACTTGGCATCGCGCAGCTTGTTGTCGAGTGCGAAGTTCACCTGCATTTCGCCGTCGATTGCAAGGTCGGGGTAGCGTTGTTGCATTTCCTCCACGGCGGCGTGCACCTGCGCGGGGCTGCCCACTTCGTCCGTACCGAAGTTCGAGTAGCTAATCATCGCTATGTTAGGTTCTTCGTTGAAGAAGCGCACAGTCATTGCGGAGAGCCGCGCTATGTCAACGAGCACGTCCTTGTCAGGATGCCTGTTGATGAGCGTGTCGGCGATGTACAGCACGCCGTTCTTCGTGTTCAGGATGTGCATCGTGCCGAAGTTCTTGTATTCGGGCTGTATGCCGATAACCTCCTTTGCCACCTTTATCGTGTTTGAATATTTCGTGTAAAGGCCTGTTATGAAGGCGTCCGCGTCGCCGGTTTCCACCATCATCATGCCGAAATAGTTGCGCTCGAACATCTTGTCGTTGGCTTCCTGGAAGGTGTAGCCCTGGCGTTGCCTCTTGTCGGCCAGTATGCGGGCGTAGCGTTCGCGGCGGTCGTTCTCGCGGTCGTGGCGCAGGTTGACGATTTCTATGCCTTCGAGGCTGAGGTCAAGCTCCTTGGCCAGCTTCTCTATGCGCTCGTCGTTGCCGAGGAGTATCGGTTGGCAGATGCCTTCGTTCTTTGCTTGCACGGCGGCCTTGAGCATCGTCGGGTGTATGCCTTCGGCGAAGACCACGCGCTGCGGGTGCTTGCGCGCTGTGTCGTAGAGCTTCTGCGTCAGCTTGCTTTCCTGTCCGAGCATCTCGCGCAGATGGTTCTTGTAAGCCTCCCAGTCGGTTATCGTGGCTCGCGCCACGCCGCTGTCAATAGCCGCCTTGGCCACTGCTGCCGACACTTCGGTGATGAGTCGCGGGTCAACGGGCTTCGGGATGAAGTATGACGGGCCGAAGGTGAGGTTGTTCACTTGGTAAGCGTCGTTCACAACGTCGGGCACCGGCTGCTTCGCCAGGTCGGCTATGGCGTTCACGGCGGCGAGTTTCATCTCCTCGTTGATGGCTTTTGCGTGCACGTCGAGCGCGCCGCGGAAGATGTAGGGGAAGCCTATCACGTTGTTTATCTGGTTGGGATAGTCGGAGCGGCCTGTGCTCATGAGCACGTCCGGACGGCTCGCCATGGCGTCTTCGTAAGATATTTCGGGCACGGGATTGGCCAAGGCGAAGACTATCGGCTTGTCGGCCATCGAGCGAACCATGTCTTGCGTCAGCACGTTGCCTTTCGACAGGCCCACGAACACGTCGGCTCCTTTCACTGCGTCGGCCAGCGTGTGGATGTCGCGTCGGTCTGTGGCGAAGAGCTTTTTCTGCTCGGTCAGCTTCTCGCGGTCGGAAGTTATCACGCCTTTCGAGTCGAGCATCACGATGTTCTCTTTCTTCGCTCCGAGGGCTACGTAAAGTTTAGTGCACGAGATGGCCGCCGCTCCCGCGCCGTTCACCACTATTTTCACCTCTGAGATGTCCTTGCCCGCCACTTCGAGGGCGTTCTTCAGTCCGGCGGCCGATATTATCGCCGTGCCGTGCTGGTCGTCGTGCATCACGGGGATGTCGAGCGTGCGCTTCAGTCTCTCCTCGATGTAGAAGCATTCCGGGGCCTTGATGTCCTCAAGGTTGATGCCGCCGAAGGTGGGCGCAATCTTCTCCACGGCCTCGCAAAACTTCTCCGGGTCTTTCTCGTCAACCTCGATGTCGAACACGTCGATGCCTCCGTAAATCTTGAACAGCAGTCCCTTGCCCTCCATCACGGGCTTGCCGCTCATCGCACCGATGTCTCCGAGGCCGAGCACGGCGGTGCCGTTGCTTATCACGGCCACGAGGTTGCCCTTGTCTGTGTATTTGTAGACGTCGTTAGGCGCCTTCTGTATTTCAAGGCATGGGAACGCCACGCCGGGCGAGTAGGCGAGGCTCAAGTCGGTTTGGGTACTGTAAGGCTTGGTCGGCTTTACTTCGATTTTGCCTGGTTTGCCGCTCTTGTGGTATTCAAGGGCGGCTTCTTTAGTGATGTTTACCATATTGACGTTGTTTAAAAATTAGCGTTTAATGAGCAGCCGGGGCTGTTGTTCCTTTTTGAAAAGATGTTCCTTTTTTATACGTAATCAGGCTGTTTTCTGTTTGTTTATAATCAAAATAACCTTTTTACCTTTCCTTTTGCGTTAAAATCTAATGCAAATGTAAGAAAAATAAATGAAAGCAAATAGTTTTTTCGGAAATAAATTGCTAACTTTGCAAATAAAAATTAAACCGATGCGTAAAACCGGCAATATGACCGCTTACCGTGAGAGCCTGCGGCAAAGGATACTCGACACGGCCATGACGCTTTTCAAGAAGAAGGGCATCAAGGCCGTGCGCATGGACGACATAGCCACGGAGATGGCCATATCGAAGCGCACTTTGTATGAGATTTACAGCAACAAGGAGGACTTGCTCTACGAATGCGTCAGGAACGAGAACGAGGTGTTGATGAAAAAGCTGGGCGATTACGCCCGCACTGCCGAGAACGAGATGGCCGTCGTGGCGTATTTCATAAAGTTGCGGCTCAAGGACTTAGGCTCGATTAACCCGTTGTTCTTCACGGAGATGGAGAAGTATGAGCGCATTGTCAGCTTCTTCCGCACAAACAGTGCGAAGCAAACCGCCCATTCGCAGGAGTTCATGCGCAGCGGCATTGAGCACGGCTTCTTCCGCAGCGACCTTAATTATGACATCATCAACATGATGGGCGACGCCGCCATGAACTACGTGATGCGCACCCGCCTGTATGAGAAATACAAGCTGAACGAGATTTTCCACACGTTCGTCATCGTTTTCATGCGGGGCTGCTGCACGGAAAAGGGACTTGCTTACCTTGACAAATTCATCGAGGAAAACTGACTTTTACGTTACACGGTCTATAATATAAGGTGGAATGCCGTTATGGCTTCCACCTTTTTTATTTGTCCACGTCAAGCAGTGTTGGCGCATCTGCGGCAATGTTTGCCGTGTTTTCGTAACAGGCCTTTTTGCTTACACTTTGATTTCGCATGGCGTCTTATATTTGCCGTTTTCGCAAAATAAAATATCTTTGGCGAAAATATCGCAAGCAGAAGTGTGCAAACGTAATTATGGCAAGGCCAGGAAGTTACGTGGATAAACGATTGCTTTGTGCAGTTTCTGCGGCTCGTTCCTATGCAAGAAACGGTCTTTTACAGTGCGAAAAGCCGTGATTTGCGCCGCCGTTTGCGGTCGCCGGCGGCTTCATCTGCCGTCTTTCAGCGTGCCATTGACGGTCTTTCGTCGGCGTTCAGCCACGGTTACTGGTTCGTTCCGCCGTTTTTGCCACCGCCGGCGGCGCCTTTTGGCATCATGGCAGCTCTGTTTTGGCGGTTTTGCCGTGCATTGCCGGTCTGACGTTTTGTAATCATTTTCACCGTTGCCGCCGACATTCTGTTACTTCCGCCATTATGCCCTCCGCCGCCCGCGCAGCCCCAAAATGCTTGGTTTTGTGCCATAAGTCCCTGTTTTTTGTGATTTCGCTTTCCGTTTCGGAAAATAATTTGTATATTTGCTCTCGACTTCGGCGTGTGGCGGACGTCAGCAGTGCTGGCGTTGAAGCGGCGGCGAAGCAAATATTTGCCTTAAGACGAGAAGAACATTGACACATAAATTAACCGATTACTAACTTACGTATATGGACAACAAAATGAGCATCGCCGAGCTTACATTGCGGAGCGAGGAAATCAGGAAACGGTTGCTTGAAGTGGTCTACAAGGCCAAGGCCGGGCATATCGGCGGCGACCTTTCGTCGCTGAACGTGCTGACTGCGCTTTACCTGCGCGTGATGAACGTAGACCCGAAGAACCCGAAGATGGAAGGGCGCGACCGTTTCGTCATGAGCAAGGGGCACTGCGTGGAGGCTCTCTACTGCGTGCTTGAGGCCAAGGGCTTCATAACGAAGGAACTGGTTGACACTTACGGCGATTACCTCTCGCCCCTGGCGGGCCACCCCACGGTGGAAGTGCCGGGCATAGAGTTTAACAGCGGCGCGCTGGGCCACGGCCTCTCGATAGGCGTAGGCTGCGCCATCGCCGCCAAGATGGACGGCAAGGCGTACAAGACTTACGTGCTGATGGGCGACGGAGAACAGGGGGAAGGCTCTATCTACGAGGCGGCCATGGCCGGCGGCAACTACAAGCTGGACAACCTCGTGGCCTTCATCGACCGCAACGGATTGCAGATAAGCGACACTACGGAGAACGTGATGAAACTTGAGTCGATTGACGAGCGTTGGCGCGCGTTCGGCTGGGACGTCCACGACGTTGACGGAAACGACATCGGCGCGATAGTCAACTGCCTTGAAAACATCGACTATTCAAACGGCAAGCCGCACATGGTGGTGCTTCATACGACAAAGGGCTTCCACGTGTCTTATATGGAGAACGTGCTGAAATGGCACCACGGCGTGCCCACCGAGGAGCAATACAACCAAGCCATAGCCGAGATAACAAAGAGA
Source organism: uncultured Prevotella sp. (assembly GCA_944320255.1). Taxonomy (GTDB): domain Bacteria; phylum Bacteroidota; class Bacteroidia; order Bacteroidales; family Bacteroidaceae; genus Prevotella. The sequence continues at coordinate 17,838 of CALUGU010000004.1, forward strand.
ATTGAGGAACTGAAATAAAGAAGGAAGCCCCCTCCGGCTCCCCCTGTGGGGGAGAATGAGGTGTTGCCTTTGCTGATAATGGAATGAGTATTACCGCATTGGCGACATAAGCAAGCCAAGCTCCTCCCCGTATTGGGAGGTTGGGTGTGGTTTTTCTTCACTAAAACATTAGATTATGAAATACGAAATAAAAAGCGTAAACTGCCGCAAGAGCTTCACCGACAGGCTGCTGGAGCTTGGCAGGAAAGACAAGAATATCATAGCCGTGACCACCGACGCGCGCGGTTCGGTGACGTTGACGGATTTCGCAAAGGAACTGCCTGGGCAGTTCGTAGAGTGCGGCATAGCCGAGCAAGACGCCGTAGGCATCAGCGCCGGCTTGGCATCGTGCGGCAAGAAAGTGTTTGTCTGCGGCCCGGCGTGCTTCTATGTGGCCCGCAGCTTGGAGCAGGTTAAGGTTGACGTAGCCTATTCAGGCCAGCCCGTAAAGATTTTCGGAGTCAGCGGCGGCGTGGCTTACGGCGCGCTGGGAGCCACCCACCACAGTCTGCACGACATCGCCGTGCTGCGCACTTTCCCCGGCATGCAGGTCGTTTTGCCGTCAGACGCACGCCAGACGCGCAAACTCGTTGACTGCCTTGTTGACTATCCTCATCCCGTCTACGTGCGTGTAGGCCGCAACGCCGTGCCCGACGTTTACGAAAACGACGACTTCGACTTCGAGATCGGCAAGTCGATACAGCTGCAAGACGGCAATGATATGACCATCATCGCTTGCGGCGAGACCGTCTTCCACGCCCTTGCGGCAGGCCGCCGCCTCGCCGCCGAAGGCGTAGGCGTGCGCGTCATAGACATGCACACGCTGAAACCCGCCGACACGGAAGCCATCGTCCGCGCCGCACACGAGACCGGGCGCATCCTCACCGTGGAGGAACACAGCATGTACGGAGGCCTCGGCGGCATCGTGGCCGAGACCGTGGCGCAGGCTTGTCCAGTGCCCATGCGCATACTCGGCATTCCTGACGAGAACGCCGTCCACGGCACTCCGCTTGAGATATTCCACCATTACAAGCTCGACGCCGACGGTATTTACGAGACGGCTAAGGAGATGTTACATAAGTAAGAATTAAGAGTTAAGGATTAAGAAAATATGCTTTCAACCGATATTTATCAATAAAGCTGTTTTTCTTAATTCTTAACTCTTAACTCTTAATTCAAATGCCAATTTGAAATGAACTACATAATATCCATCGACCAGAGCACGTCGGCGACGAAAGCCGTGGTGTTCAACGAGCAATGCCAGCTCGTGTGCCGCAAGAATGTGCCACATAAGCAGTACTATCCGAAGCCCGGATGGGTGGAGCACGACGCCGAGGAGATTTACCGCAACATGGTTGAGGCCGTCAGGGAAGTGGTGGAAGCCACCAAGGGCGACGACATAACATACTCGCTCGCGATAACAAACCAGAGGGAAACAGCCGTCGTGTGGAACCGCTTTACCGGCAAACCAGTCTACCACGCCGTCGTTTGGCAGTGCCAGAGGGGCGCGGAGATATGCAACGAACTCAAGAGCCGCGGCATGACCGACTTCATCAGGGAGCGCAGCGGACTGCTTATCGATCCGTATTTCGCCGCAAGCGGCGTGAAGTGGATACTCGACAACGTTGACGGCGCACGCCGTGCCGCCGAGAAGGGAGAGCTGATGATGGGCACCATCGACACCTGGCTGATATGGAAACTGACAGGAGGACGCCGCTTTGTGACCGACTACACCAACGCCTCGCGCACCCTGCTGTTCAACATCCACACGCTCGACTGGGACAAAGACCTGCTCGACCTGTTCACCATTCCGCGCAACATGATGGCCGAGCCGTTACCGTGTGACTCCGTGTTCGGCGAGACTACGGTTGAAGGAATATTCCCTGAGCCGATAACAATCGCCGGAGTGTTGGGCGATTCACACGGAGCCTTGGCCGGGCAGATGTGCTTCGAGGCCGGCATGGGCAAGGCCACGTATGGCACGGGGTCGTCAGTGATGGTGAACATCGGCGAAAAATCGATGACGGCTCCTGACGGCTTGGTCACTTCGGTGGGCTTCGCCGCCTGCGGAAAGGTGTTCTACGCCTTCGAGGGAAACATCCATTGCACCGGGGCTACGATACAATGGATGGCCGACAAGCTGCAACTGATAAAGAGTCCGGCGGAGATTGAGAAGTTCGCCCTCGGTGTGCGGGACAACGGCGGAGTGTACCTTGTGCCGGCGTTCGCCGGGCTTGGCGCGCCGTGGTGGAACTCGCAGGCCAAGGCTATGGTGTGCGGAATGACGCTGGCGACGGAGAAAGGCCACGTTTGCCGCGCCGCGCTGGAGGCCATCGCTTACCAGATAAAAGACCTTGTAGACCTGATGACGCAGCACGCGGGCATCACCCTGAAAGAGCTGCGTGTTGACGGAGGCCCTACGAAAAACCAATTCCTTATGCAGTTCCAGGCCGACATGCTCAACGCCTGCATCAACCGTTCCGACGTAGAAGAAGCATCGGCCATGGGCGCGATGGTCATGAACGGCCTGGCGCGCGGCGTATGGGGCGGCCTTGAGGAAGTGGCGGCTCTGCGGACAACGGACAACCGCGTGTTCCCGAACATGAAAGACGACGAGCGCGGACGCCTCTACGCAGGATGGACGGCCGCCGTCAAGACCGTGTTGGGAAGTAAAAATTAAGAATTAAGAGTTAAGAAAATATGTTTTGTAGATGTTTTACGGAAGATAAGTGTCATTGTATATTTTCTTAACTCTTAATTCTTGACTCTTAATTAAATTAATAAAGTGAACAAGAAATAAAACTTAAGACCTATGAAAAAACAAGCTAAAGCCGGAAAGGAGACTTTCGGACTGATTATCGGCACGCGCGCTTACTTCAACTCGGAGCTTGCAGTTGACGTGCGCAAGACACTACTTGAAGAACTGGAAAAGGCCGGATACGGCTATGTTATACTCGACGAGCAGGACACTCCGACAGGAGGCTCGATGGAAACGGTGGAAGACGGCAAGAAGTGCGCCGCGCTCTTCCGCGCCAACCGCGACGAGATAGACGGCATAATAGTGTCGCTTCCCAACTTCGGTTTCGAGGTAGGCATCATCAACGCCATATCGCGCGCAGAGCTGCACGTGCCCGTGCTGGTGCAGGCCTGTGACGACCAGAACGACAAGGTAGACCTTGACAGCCGCCGCGACGCCTTCTGCGGCAAGATTTCAGTGTGCAACAACCTTTACCAGTGCGGCATTCCGTTCACCGACACGACGTTCCACACATATTCAATCCACAGCGAACTGCTGATGAAAGACATCGACAAGTTCGCCGCCATCTGCCGCGTGGTGCGCAAGCTGACACACGCACGCATAGGCCAGATAGGCACGCGCCCGCTGGGCTTCAACACCTGCCGCTACAGCGAGAAGCTGCTCCAGGCCACGGGCATCACCGTCGTTCCCGTAGACATGAGCGAGATAATCTTCAACGCGCGCAAGATTGACAACGACGCCGCGGAGCTGAAGGCCAAGATGGAGGAGATAAGCCATTACGCCAAGGTGCCTGAGGCTTACCAGGAGAAGCTGGCTTTGCAGGCCAAGTTCGGCCTTGCCGTGGAGCACTGGATTGAAGCCAACGAGGTGGACGCCACGGCTATACAGTGCTGGGACTCGCTGGAGCAGAACTACGGTTGCGCCGCTTGCGTGACGATGAGTATGCTCGGCGAGAAGCTGATACCGTGCGCCTGTGAGACCGACGTGGCCGGTGCCGTGTCGATGTACGCCCTCAGCCTCGCCGCCGGCAAGCCCTCGACGCTGCTCGACTGGAACAACAACTTCGCCGAAGACCGCAACAAGTGCGTCTGCACGCACTGCGGCAACGCGCCCAAGAGCTTCGTGAAGAACGACCTGAAGCTCGGCCCGCTCGGCGTCCTTGGTCGCACCCTCGGCAAGGTTAACACGTTCGGCGCCGTTTACGGCAAGTGCACCGAAGGCGAATTTACATACTTCCGCATCTCCACCGACGACAACATCGGCTGCATAAAGAGCTACCTCGGCAAGGGCAAGCTCACCAACGACCCCTACGGAATGGACGGTTGCATCGCCGTTACGCAGGTGGACAACTTGCAGAAGCTGATGAAGTTCATCTGCAAGAACGGTTTTGAGCACCACGTCGCAATGGTTCGCACCGACGTCGTAGACATCCTCCGCGAGGCCGTTGACAACTACCTCGGCTGGGACTTGTACGTACACGAATAACCGTAATGAATGTTCTCAAGACTGACATTCGTTAAGAAGTTAGAGAATTTAGAGAAGTTATAGAAGTTAGGGCCAATACCGCGTGCCAATAAAGCAAAGCATTTGGCTTTAACTTCTAACGGAGCGTTGGCGGAGTGACAACTTCTTTAACATCTTTAAATTCTTAATGAATGTGGGCTTTGCGAACATCCATATAACCGTATCATATTTCATAGTTTTCAAAAAGCCGTGTCTTGCCTTGCAAGATACGGCTTTTTACATTTCAAAATGGCGTCTTTTGCCACGTGAAAGACGCCATTTTATCGTCTCATTCGTAACATATTGATTATCAATATGTTATGGTTCTATCAAAAATTAAAGTCCTATGGTAGACGGAAAGCAAGTCTTATTTTTAACAGATACATATATTAAAAATATATGTTTAATTTGTGCAATCGATTTTTTGTTATATCTTTGCAAATCGGAAAAACGACTGCGGCGACTCGTTAACCGGTTGCCCGGCGGCGTTTTTATCACACGTTGGTTTTATAGAAATATCAATGAATAATTAAAAAATAATACTATGTTTGAAGGACAACCAAAAGGTTTGTATGCGCTGGCCCTTGCCAATACGGGCGAGCGTTTCGGTTATTACACGATGCTTGCGATTTTTACATTGTTTCTGCAAGCAAAGTTCGGTTTCACTGCCACTGTCACCTCTAACATCTTCGCGGGTTTCTTGGCTTTAGTCTATTTCCTTCCCGTTGTGGGCGGAATACTGGCCGACAAGTTCGGTTTTGGAAAGATGGTGACATCGGGTATCGTAGTTATGTTTTTAGGGTACATCTGTTTGGCAATACCGACAGGGAACAACGCCGTTGGCATAGCTGCTATGGTCGGCTCTTTATTCCTGATAGCCCTCGGCACGGGCTTGTTCAAGGGAAACTTGCAAGTTATGGTAGGCAACTTGTATGACGATCCGAAGTATGAAGCTAAGCGTGACACGGCATTTTCTATATTTTATATGGCCATTAACATAGGCGCGCTTTTCGCTCCGACGGCAGCCGAGAAGATTACCGATTGGTATATGAAAAGCCATAATTACGTTTACAATGGCGACATCCCGGCATTGGCGCACCAATATCTCGACGGTTCACTGTCTGGTGAAGCTATGTCAAAATTCGTATCGCTTGCCTCGTCGCAGGGCGCAGGAACTGACGCCTCGTCGCTTACCAACTTTGCCAACGACTATATTAACGTCTTGTCGTCCTCTTATCATATGGGTTTTGCCGTAGCGTGCGTGTCTTTGATTCTTTCAATGTTGATATATGTGCTCGGTAGAAAGACATTTAAGCATGCCGATGTCAATAACAATAATAAGCAGACTTCGGATGCGGATAACACGGCCCACATGCAGGAACTTACACCCGCCGAGACGAAATCGCGCGTAGTTGCGCTTTGCCTCGTGTTCGCCGTTGTAATATTCTTCTGGATGGCTTTCCACCAAAACGGACTTACGCTTACCTTCTTCGCCCGCGACTACACAGCTGCCACCGCCACTGGCTTGACCCGTATTGGCTTCGATGTGTGGAACCTTGTGCTCATAGCTGTTATGGTTTATGGCATTTTTGCAATATTCCAGTCGAAAAAATCCAAAGGAAAGCTGATTTCCACTGTGGTGACATTGGTCGCTTTGGCGTTATTGTGCTATAATTATAGCGGAATGGAAGAAACGATAAGCATACTTCCCCAGAAGTTCCAGCAGTTCAACCCATTCTTCGTGGTAGCTTTGACCCCGGTGTCGATGGCTGTTTTCGGTTATCTTGCAAATAGGGGTAAAGAACCTTCTGCTCCGCGTAAGATAGGTATCGGTATGTTCATCGCCGCCGTAGGTTTTATGATTATGGTGTGGGGGTCTATTGGCTTGCCAGTGCCTGACGACCTCGCCTCTACGACAACCGATTACAAGGTTACGCCTAACCTGCTTATAAGCACTTATCTGGTGCTTACATTTGCCGAGTTGTTCCTTTCGCCGATGGGCATTTCGTTCGTGTCAAAGGTTGCGCCGCCTAAGTATAAGGGGCTTATGATGGGAGGTTGGTTTGCAGCAACAGCCGTTGGCAACTACCTTGTTTCTATTATCGGTATGCTGTGGGGTGGTCTGCCATTATGGGTGCTTTGGGGCATACTCGTCGTTCTCTGCGTCATATCGGCAGTGTTTATTTTCTCGATAATGAAACGGTTGGAAAAAGTTTGTTAGGAACTAAGATTTAAGAGTTAAGAATTAAGAAAATATGTCTTGTTGATGATTTCAAGGCATATTTTCTTAATTCTTAATTCTTAACTCTTAATTCTTAATTCTTAACTCTTAATTCTTAATTAAAAACTTCCTTCTATGAGAAATATCATAATATCTTTGTTCGCATTTATGTGCTCTGCGCCGTTGTATGCGGCTACCGACGTGGCGGCGTTTGAAAAGGAAAGGGTGGCGCGGCGCGACTCCGTGCTCGCCTTGATAACCGGCGCGGCCATGCCTGCCGACAGCATTTTTGTGACAGACTTCGGTGCGAAAGGCGACGGCGTGAAGGACTGCAAGCGCGCTTTCGACCGTGCCATGAAGGCCGCCGCCAAGCGCGGCGGAGCGCGGATAATCGTGCCCGAAGGCACGTATCTCGTAAAAGGCCCGATACATTTCGTAAGCAACGTGTGCCTTGACATAAGGAAAGGCGCAACGATAAAATTCTCGCCGGAGCCAGAGCTGTACCTTCCCATGGTGGAGACGAGCTGGGAAGGCACGTTCCTCAGCAATTACAGTCCGTTCATTTACGGGCGCGGGCTGCACGACGTGTCGATAGTAGGGCAGGGCAGCATCGACGGCAACGCCTCCACGACGTTCTCAACCTGGAAGTCGAAGCAGAAAACCGGCCAGGCGCGCAGCCGCGATGTGAACCATAAGGGCGTGCCTGTGGCCGACCGCAATTTCGGCGAAGGATGGTGGTTGCGTCCGCAGATGATACAGTTTTACGACTGTAAGAACGTCACGCTGCAAGGCGTGTTCATCACCAACTCGCCGTTCTGGTGCGTGCATCTGCTGAAAAGCGAGAACATCGTGTGCCGAGGCTTGCGTTATGACGCCAAGCTCGTCAACAACGACGGCATAGACCCCGAATGTTCGCGCAACGTGCTGATAGAAGACATCGAGTTTAACAACGGCGACGACAACGTGGCCATAAAGAGCGGACGCGACAATGACGGATGGACGCACGGCTCGCCGTCGGAGAACATCGTGATAAGGAACTGCCGTTTCAAGGGGCTTCACGCCGTTGTGATTGGCAGCGAGATGTCGGCCGGCGTGCGCAACGTGTTTGTGGAAAACTGCACTTTCGGCGGCTATTGCAAGCGCGGAATATACATCAAGACCAACCCCGACCGTGGTGGGTTCGTCACCAACCTGTATGTGAAAAACTGTGAGTTCGACGAGGTGGAAGACCTCTTTTACGCCACCAGTATGTATGCCGGCGAAGGGCTCGACAACGACAAGTTCACCCGCGTTGGCGACATATTCGTTGACGGGCTGCGTTGCCGCAAGGCCACGGCTGCCGGGCTTGTGCTTCAAGGCACCGAGGCAGAGCCTATCAGCAATGTGATGTTCAGCAACGTTGAGATTGGCGAGGCCAAGAACGCCGTCAGCTTCGACAACACCGTGAGCGTGGAGATGCGCAACTGCCATATCGGCGGGCGCGCCGGAGTGCCTTCTACGGCAAAGTGATGCGTACAGGCGGCTTGTCGTTGTTGATAAACTTTCGTGTTGAAAAATAAAAAAGCCCTGGTAAACCTTAGTGGTTTGCCGGGGCTGCCGTTATGATGCCGTCGCGGACGATGGCTTTTTCTTCGCTGATCATAAACTCAAGAGCCTCTTTAACGATGTCAAGGTTCTGCTTGATTTTCATGATTTCCGTTATCTTATGCGGTTCACCGTCGCCGAGTATCTCGGCAATCGCCTCCGTTGCAGCGGCGAGCGCGGCGGAGTCTGTGCCTTCGCCGTTGTGGCTTTTGCATACGTCGCAAACGCCGCAGTCGGTAGAGCGTGCCTCGCCGAAGTAGCGCAGGAGTTGCCGGCTGCGGCAAACGTCGTCGTTCTCGGCGTAGTTTATCATGGCGTTAATCCTCTCGGTGTACTCCTGTTTGCGGTCGTCGTAGACCTCGCGGCTGAATATCAGGCGGTCGGCTTCCTCCCGCCGTTGGGCGTAGCGGATGTGGGGTATCATCTTCCTCGGTATGAAGTGCAGTATGCGCCGCATGCTCAGGTTTTTCAATGCGTCGTAGACGGCCTCGCGGCTTATGCCCGCCTGCATGGCTATGAGGCTCTCGTCGATGTAACAGTAGTCGGAGAACAGGCCGCCGTAGTTGCGCAGCAATGCGGTGACGACGTTGTTCTCGTCGTCGTTCAGGCTGTTGAGCCGGTAAAGGTCGTCGCGTCCGAGGAGCATCGTCAGTTGCGACATGTTGTCGCGTTCATTGTCGTAGTCGATGTATCCGGCGCGCGCAAGGATGTGCAGGGCGGAGTTTACTTGTATCGGGAAGTGGCGGAAGTAAAGGCAGAATTTGTCGATGTTGAACTCAAACCTGCATCCTGCGCCGCTTCCCATGGCTATTTGGTAGAAGTAAGCCAGGTGTTCGTACACCGTCCTTATGAAGTCTTTTTCGGGGAAAGTCTCGCTTATCCTGCGCAGCAGTTTCGCCCTGTCGTTTCCGTCATACAGCAAAACGGCGCGTGACGGCAGGCCGTCGCGCCCGGCGCGCCCCGCCTCTTGGAAGTAGGCTTCCGGCGAGTCGGGGCTGTCCAAGTGTATCACCTGCCTGACGTCGGCCTTGTCGATGCCCATGCCGAATGCGTTTGTCGCCACCATAACGCGCACGCGGTCTTCCTGCCAGTCCTTTTGCCGTGCGTCCCTGACAGCCGTTTCAAGCCCGGCGTTGTAGAACGTGGCCTTTATTCCGCTGTCGCAGAGCGCCTTGGCCGTTTCCTTCGTGCGCTTTCGGCTTCTTACATAGATTATCGCCGGGCCGTCTATCTCGTCGAGCAACCTTAGCGTAGTGCGCAGTTTGTCGCTGTTTTTCATCACTATGTAAGCGAGGTTGGCGCGCTCGAAACTCATGCGGAAGACGTTTTTTTGTTTAAATCCAAGACGGTTTTGGATGTCATCCACTACGCGCGGGGTGGCTGTCGCCGTAAGGGCGAGTATCGGTGCGTCTGGTTTTATGTGCCTGATGTCGCTTATTTTTAAGTATGAAGGTCTGAAATCGTAGCCCCATTGGCTGATGCAGTGTGCCTCGTCAACGGTTATGAAACTTACCTCCATGTGGCTAAGTTTCTTTTGGAACAATTCAGACGAGAGCCTTTCAGGTGACACATACAGTATCTTCACACCTCCGAATATCGCGTTTTCGAGTGTTGTTATCACGTCGGCGTGTGTCATTCCTGAATATATGGCCGCCGCCTTTATCCCGCGTTGGCGCAAATGGTCAACCTGGTCTTTCATCAATGCGATGAGCGGTGTTATCACAAGGCACACCCCGCTCATCGACAACGCCGGCACTTGGAATGTGATAGACTTCCCTCCTCCGGTCGGCATTAGTCCGAGCGTGTCGCGTTTGGAGCAGATGCTTTCGATGATTTCACGCTGGATGCCACGGAAATCGTCGTATCCCCAAAATTCTTTTAGGAGTTGTTGGTATTTGTCCATACGGTTAATAATTAAGAGTTAAGAATAAAGAGTTAAGAATTCTTAACTCTTTATTCTTAATATCCAAAGGTTCACTCTTCGCTTGTTGACGGCCTGATGTCTTCGATTTGCAACTGTATGCCGTTGTGCTTGAACACGTTGTCTTCGATGGTGTAGGCGATGTCAAAGCTGCGTTTAGACTTGATGTATCGTGCCGAACCGCTTTGTCCGAAGGCTATTCCGTTCATCACGTTGTTCGATTTAGAGTCAACGAGTTCGAGTTTGATGTGTTCTTGCTCACGTCCGACAACCTTGCTTGTCCCGAAATCGTAAACGTCTGTCGTACAGAAAAGCGGTTTCGGGTTCATCGGACCGAACGGACCGAACTTCTTTAGGTCGGAATGCAGTTTGCGTGTGATGTCCTTGAAGTCAACCACGGCGTCGATGTCGAGTGTCGCTTCCATCTGTTCCTCTTGTATGTGTTCGTCAACATATTTCTGGAAGCGGCGTCTGAATTCGGGCACGTCGTCCCATTTCAAGGTAAGTCCGGCGGCGTAAGTGTGTCCTCCGAAGTTTATCAGCATATCCCTGCAACTCTTTATCGCCGAATAAACGTCGAAGCCTGTGACGCTCCGTGCAGAACCTGTTGCAAGGTCGTTGTCGCGTGTCAGTACGATGGTCGGGCGGAAGTAGATTTCAGTCAGCCGTGAGGCGACGATGCCAATGACGCCTTTTTTCCAGTTCTCATCATATAAAACGATGCTTGAATGACGCTTTTGGCTTTCTATCCTGGATATGATTTGGTTGGCCTCTTCGGTCATTTGCTTGTCTATGTCCTTGCGCTGCTCGTTGTATTCATTGATGTGCTTGGCCCTTTTCAGTGCGCTGCTTAGGTCTTTGTCTACAAGCAAGTCAACGCTTTCACGGCCGTTTTCCATTCTCCCGGAGGCGTTGATGCGCGGCCCTATCTTGAATACGATGTCGCTCATCGTCATCGTTCGTCCGTTAAGTCCGCAAATGTCTATTATCGCTTTAAGGCCGATACTTGGGTTTTGGTTGAGCTGTTTCATACCGTGATAGGCCAATATGCGGTTTTCTTCGACAACGGGAACGATGTCGGCTGCGATGCTTACGGCGCAAAGGTCGAGCAATGGAATCAACCGTGAGAACGGTATGCCATTGTTCTTCGCGAAGGCCTGCATAAACTTAAAACCCACGCCGCACCCGCACAAATGCTTGAATGGATAGGTGTCGTCGCTGCGTTTGGGATTAAGCGTCGCCACGGCAGGCGGCAAAGTCTCGTCCGGGACGTGGTGGTCGCAGATGATAAAGTCAATCCCAAGGCTTTTGGCGTATCTTATCTCGTCATGGGCTTTAATGCCGCAGTCGAGTATTATGATAAGTTTCACGCCTGTCTGTACGGCGTATTCTATGCCCTTATGGCTTACGCCGTACCCTTCGTCGTAGCGGTTCGGGATGTAATAGTCGATGTTTGAATAAAATTGTTGCAAGAACTTATAGACGAGTGCCACAGCCGTACACCCGTCAACGTCGTAGTCTCCGTACACCATTATGCGTTCCTTGCGTCCCATAGCGTCGTTAAGCCTGTCAACCGCCACGTCCATGTCTTTCATCAAGAATGGGTTTATGAGGTCGTTAAGCTGCGGACGGAAGAACCGCTTGGCTGCAGATTCGGTCGTGATGCCACGCCGGATCAGTATTCCTGCGAGGATGGAGCTGATGCCTATTTTAGCTCCGAGTTCTTCAGCCGTCTTTATTTGTTCTGATGTCGGTTGTTCGTATTTCCATTTGAAGTGCATTATGTTGTTTTTTATTTTTCTTGTCAATGGCTATCCGTGTCCGGATAAAAAGCGTGTAAAGTTACAAATAAAAAACAATATAACAGCAGATTGTTGTGGAAAAGTTTTATGTATGGAAGTTAAAGAATTTAGAGGAGTTATGGAAGTTAAAGCCATTACCTTATTATTATATGCCAACTAAGCATTTGGCTTTAATTTCCATAACTCCTCTAAAATCTTTAATTTCGGATTAAAAATCAGATACCGAGTTTCTTGCGGATGTCTTTAGGTATGGCGTTCTTGTTCACCATGAAGTTCATGGTTTTGTAAGCCACGTAGTTCTTGCTCATGTACCAGATGCCTTTGTAGTTGCCGTACTCGCCCCATGAGTTTTTAACCATGTAATACTGGTTGCCGTTCTTGTCCTTGGCGATGCCGTAGAGGTGCATTCCATGGTCGTCTGTTGTCTCCCAGTTGTCGAAGGCTTCCTGCCTCATCTCCTGCGTGGGAACGATTTCAGGAGCGTCAACGCCGAGAGAGTCGAGCTTGCCCCTCTTTTCTGTGGCCGACAATTTAAACCACTTGTCAGCGTCAGTGCCGGCCATGCTGCGTGCTTTCTTCACGTCGTAAGCGATGCCGAGACCCTGGCGTGTGAAGCCGTCTTCCGTCACGTCGCCACCCCAAGCTATGGTGTAACCCTCGTTGATGGCGTTGTCGATGATTGCCATCATCTCGTCCATCGGCACATTGTAAGACGGTGCCCAGCGCCAGTTGTCCTGTACCTCGATTGCGAACTGGGTGTAGAAGGGATGATGCGTGAAGCTCGTAATGGAAACGTAGTCGTCGAGGTTGATGCCGAGGCTTTCGGCGAAAGACTTCGGAGTGTATTCCTTGCCTTCATACACGAACTTTTCGGGGCATTCGCCGAGGTATGCGTCGAGTATGCCTTGCAGGCCTTTGCGCCACTGCTGTGAAATCTTCTTCGCCTTGCTTTTGGCTATCGAGTAAACGTAAGGTTCCATCACGCCGAAGAACTCGTCGAACACGGCGAGCGAGTCGCCTGTGAGAGTGCCGGGTGCAGGCATTGCCTCTTCGGGGCAGATGCCGTGTTTCTTCATAATTGTCACTACGTCAGAGAAGCTGCCGCCCTGTGAGAACTGGCTGTCGCCGTGCATCCTTACGGTTACGATGGCGCGGTCCATGTAGTCCTTGTTGGCGATGAACATTTCGCACAGGTTGTAAGTCTTGCCCGTAGCTTTGAGTATTTCGCTTTCAAGGAAGCTCAGCGTAGAGTAAGCCCAACAGGTGCCGCTGCGGTTTTGGTCCTTGATGCTTGTGATTTTGTTTTCCTTCACGGTTGTGAACACCGGGGCTTTCTTTTCGTCAGACTCTTTCTTGTCTTGCGCGTAAGCGCCGGTTGTCAGTCCTGCCAAGAGGCAAGCGATGAGTAATTTTTTCATTGTTGTGTAATTGTTTTATGTTTTGGTTAATTATTCGCCATATAGTCTTCCACGTCTTTCGGGTGGTAAGGTATGCGCTCCTCGCCGAGGAAGCGGCATCCGTCCGCCGTTATCAGCAAGTCGTCCTCGATGCGTATTCCGCCGAAGTCCTTGTAAGTTTCGAGCGCGTCGTAGTTGATGAACTCCTTGTGCAGCCCTTTCGCTCTCCAGTCGTCGATGAGGTCGGGGATGAAGTATATGCCCGGTTCGTCGGTTACTACGAAGCCTTCCTCAAGCCTCCTGCCCATGCGCAGGGCGTTGGTGCCGAATTGCTCTGAAGGCCTTGTCTCGTCGTCGAAGCCTACGTATATCTGTCCGAGGCCTTCCATGTCGTGCACGTCCATACCCATCATGTGTCCCAGGCCGTGAGGCAGGAACATCGCGTGCGCCCCAGCGGCCACGGCTTCGTCGGTGTCGCCTTTCATCAGGCCGAGTTCTTTCAGCCTGGCGGCCATCAGGCGGCAGACGGCAAGGTGCACGTCCTTGTATTTCACACCGGGCTTTGCCACTTCGAGCACGTAGTCGTGGCAAGCCTCCACGATTGAGTAGATTTCTAATTGCCTCTGCGTGAACTTGCCGTCCACGGGGTATGTCCTCGTGTTGTCCGAGCAGTAGCTGTTGCGGTTTTCGGCTCCTGCGTCGCAGAGCACCAAGCGTCCGCTTTCCAGTTCGTCCCATCTGGGTATGCCGTGCATTATTTCGCCGTGCTGGGTGAAGATGGTCGCGAAGCTGACCTTCGTCCCGTATGAGCCTGCCACGCCGTCCACCTGTCCGCCGATGAATTTCTCCGTCAGTCCCGGCTTCGTCAGCTTCATCGCCGTTGTGTGCATCTTGTAACCTATGGCGCAGGCCTTTTCTATCTCCTCAATTTCCTGCGGCTCTTTGGTGGAGCGCATTTTCACCACGGCCTTTATCAGACAGAGCGACGCAGCTTCTTTCTGCTGGCTCGGATGTATGCCGAGAAGGTCGAATATCTGTATCTTCGTGTCGTGCCTGTACGGCGGCAGGAAGTGTATGGGCTTGTTCCGCCTCAGCGCGTCGTTGCAGATTGCTTGCAGTTGCTTCATCGGCGCCGTGGCAGCCACGCCGGCCTTGGCCGCCATGTCGCTTACGCTGTCAACAGAGCCGAACCATACGATGTCTTCAATGTCGATGTCGTCGCCCACAAGCGTTTCCGTGTCTTCGTCGATGTCAATCACTCCTACGAGCCCGTCGCGCTCAAGACCGAAGTAATAAAGGAATGTCGAGTCCTGGCGGAACGGATAGTAGCAGTTGGCCGGATAGTTCGCCGGCGAGTCGTTGTTGCCGAACAGCAACACCACTCCGCTTTTGACGAGTTTTTTCAACTCCGCCCGTCGTGTCACATACGTTTCTTTGCTGAACATGTTTTTAAGGTTATATGGTTTTGGTTGCAAAGATATGAAAAATCGTAATATGCCAAATGATTTTGCGTGTTTTTTTATACGTATTTCAGTATTTTACCGACTGTGTAAGCACACGCTTGCTTACAATCCGTAATTAAATTCATAATTCATAATTCACAATTCATAATTGGGTTTGCTGCGTTCTTTGCTGTTTACGACGCCAACACAATTCAATTATTCATTGTTCATTATTCATTATTCATTGTTCATTGTGCATTATGCATTATGAATTATGCATTGTCAAGCAGGTCCGGGCGCAAGCGTTTAGTGCGTTCATAGCTTTGCTCTATTTCCCAGTCCTTTATTTTAGCCTCGTTGCCGCTCAGCAGGATGTCAGGCACGCGCCATCCCTTGTACTCGGCGGGGCGCGTGTAGATGGGAGCTGAGAGCATGTCGTCTTGGAAACAGTCAGACAGGGCACTCTGGTCGTCGCTGATGACGCCCGGCACGAGCCTCACAATGGCGTCCGCCATCACAGCCGCCGCCAGTTCGCCGCCCGTCAGCACATAGTCGCCGATGCTTATTTCGCGCGTTATCAGGTGGTCGCGCACGCGCTGGTCTATGCCCTTGTAGTGGCCGCACAGTATTATGATGTTGCCCTTGAGCGACAGGTCGTTGGCCACGCGCTGGTTAAACTGCTCGCCGTCAGGCGACGTGTATATCACCTCGTCGTAGTCCCTTTCCGCCTTCAGCGCCGATATTGCGCGGTCGATGGGTTCGCACTGCATCACCATCCCGGCGAAGCCGCCGTAAGGATAGTCGTCAACGCGCCGCCATTTGTCCGTTGAATAGTCGCGCAGGTTGTGCAAGTGTATTTCCGCCAGACCCTTCTTCTGTGCCCGCGCCAGTATCGACTCGTGCACGAAGCCTTCAAGCATTTCGGGCAACACGGTGATGATGTCTATTCTCATTTATTATGGTATTTGACACCAACCCCAACCATTTCAAAGGGAGGGAGTCGTGATATGCCTTTTGTAATATGCAAAGCATTCCAAGCTCCCTCCCTTTGGGAGGGTTGGGGTGGTTGTTTATTGTTTATTGTTGATTGTTGATAGTTTCGTTTCTTACAATTCCTTCTTCAGTTTCTCCGCCATTTCGGCATACTCCTCGTCGGTGAGGTAAGTCTCTTGCGGGTTCATGCGGAACACTCCGCCGAAGTCAGGCCCGCCCTTGTACTTAGGCACAAGGTGGAAGTGCAAGTGCGACAACGTGTCAGAATACGCGCCATAGTTTATCTTGTCCGGGTTGAACGCTTTTTGCATAGCCCTTGTCGCGCGTGCCACGTCGGCCATGAATGCGTTGCGTTTTTCATCGTCGAGCTGGTTCAGGTCGTCCACGTGCTCGTCGTAAGCCACGAGGCAGCGTCCGCGGTAAGTCTGCTCCTTGAATATGAACAGGCGTGAAACACTCAGTTTGGCCACCTCGATCATGAGGTTGTGCTGTGTCTCGTTGTTTTGGCAGTAGAGACAGTCTTTAGGGTCGCTTTTCATTTTTGATGTTGTTTTGGTTGATGCTTATATATATTTAGGTGTGGCAAGAGCCTGCGGACATGGTGTGGACGTGTTCTCTCCAGCAAGCCGTCAGCGTTGTTTGCCTTTTGCAAAGTTACTAAAAATCCGTGACATTCAGCCATTTACGCCTGATAATTGACAAATCTTTACACGCCGTGCGCTGCTAAACTTCCAGCCGTTAATTAACAGTCTGTGTAACAGGTTGATTTTCAACAGGTTGCAAGATGCCGTTTTTCGCATTGCAAAAGACGGTCTTTTGTGCTCCCGTTTACGGCTTTTCGCGATGCGGTTTACCGCAAAGAATATAAAAGTTCGTTTCTCCGTTCTTATTTTGCATTCCTTTCGATTTGAATAAGTTTCTTACGCTCAAAAAACTAAAAAAACGTTTTCCTTTTTCTTCGCTTAATCGAAATTTTGCATTATCTTTGTCACGGAAACATTCGCAAGGCGGAAGCCGGCGTTAACCTTTTGGCACTTGTGCTGCCAGAGAACTTGAAAAACTGTATGCTATACGTTACTTTACCTGACGAAATGACGCGCAAAGTGTCGTTTTACCTGGCGATGGAGGAATACGTGGCGCGCAATGTGCGCGGCGGCGACTGCCTGTTTTACTGGCAGGTGGAGCCTTCGGTGATCTTCGGTCGCAACCAGGTGATAGCCAACGAGGTTGACACCGCCTACTGCCGGGAGCACGGCGTGAGCCTGTTCCGCCGCAAGAGCGGAGGCGGGTGCGTCTATGCCGACATGGGCAACGTGATGTTCTCATACGTCACTGGCGGCGGGAGCGTAGGTTTCACGTTCAACCGTTACATCATGATGATGGTGCTTATGCTCAGGCGCATGGGCGTCAGGGCCGACGCCACCGGGCGCAACGACATCGTTGTGGACGGGCGCAAGGTGTCAGGCAACGCCTTCTACCGCTTGCAGGGGCGCGACATTGTGCACGGCACGATGCTCTATGACACTGACATGGACAACATGGCGCACGCCATAACGCCTGCGGCGGAGAAGCTGGCGGCCGGCGGCGTGGCGAGCGTCAGGGCGCGCGTTGGGCTGCTGAAAGACTATATGGAGATTGGCATCGACGACTTCAAGGCCCGTGCCCGCCGCGACTTGTGCGACGGCGAGCGCGCGCTGACGGCGGCCGACGTGGCGGCGATAGAGGAAATCGAGCGCACGGTATATCTCTCGCGCGACTTCATATACGGTAAGGACCCACGCCACACCGTGGTGAGACGCCGCCGGATTGACGGCGTTGGCGGCTTGGAGGCGCGCATCGACGTGCGCGGCGGCGTGGTAAGGGGCGTCTCGCTGGGCGGCGACTATTTCGCCACGGGCGACGTTGACGCCCTGATGCAGCGGCTCGTGGGCGTAAGAATGGAGCGCGAAGCTGTTGAGGCGGCGTTGCCTGAAAGGGTTGACGACGTTGTGATGGGGCTGCGCAAGGACGACCTGGTAAGCCTGCTGACGGGAGAGTAGAGAAAAAGGAGAAAGGGAGTAAAGGAGTAAGTAATAAGTAGTAATGCTTTGCTCCTAATAATAAGCGTTCCTACTTACTCCATAATAAGCATTTCTACTTACTCCTCCTCTCCTTACTCCTTTCCTCCTAAGAAAAAATAATAACCTTATAATATATATTTATGGAAAATAAGAGAACGTGTCTTTATGACAAGCACCTGGCGCTCGGCGCGCTGATGCAGCCCTTCGCGGGCTATGATATGCCGATACAGTATTCGTCGATAATCGACGAGCATACAGCCGTGCGCACCGCCTGCGGCGTGTTCGACGTGTCACACATGGGCGAAGCCGTGGTTACGGGAGCCGACGCCGCGCGCTACGTCAACCACATCTTCACGGGCGACGTTGACGCCATCGCGCCCGGACAAATCCTGTATGGTATGATGCTTTATCCCGACGGGGGTACGGTTGACGATTTGCTCGTCTATAAGATGGCCGAAGATAAGTTCTTCCTGGTGATCAACGCCGCCAACACCGACAAGGATTTGGCGTGGATGCGCGACAACACGGAGGGTTTCGACGTCGTGGTAGACGACGCTTCGCCCCGCTACGGACAGCTGGCCGTGCAGGGACCTGACGCCGAGAGCGTGGTTGAGGAAGTGCTCGGACTGGGCTGCAAGGAGCTTGCGTTCTATACGTTCAAGACATTGGAGACCGACGGTGGCGGCGAGGTTATCGTCAGCCGCACGGGATATACGGGAGAAGACGGCTTCGAGATTTACGCCGACGGCGGGCTGATTTGCGCCTATTGGGACAAGCTCGTGGCGAGCGGAAGGTGCAAACCGTGCGGCCTGGGCTGCCGTGACACCCTGCGCTTCGAGGTTGGCCTGCCCCTTTACGGCAACGAGCTTAGCAAGGACATAAGCCCGGTGATGGCCGGCTTGAGTATGTTCTGCAAGCTGGACAAGGCCGAGTTCATCGGCAAGGACGCCGTAGCCGCACAGAAGGCCGACGGCGTAAGCCGCAAGGTTGTGGGCATCGAGCTTGAGGGCCACGCCGTTCCGCGCCACGGATACGCCGTAGTCGCCGATGGTAAGACCGTCGGCATGGTGACCACAGGTTACCAGTCGATTTCCACCCACAAGAGTGTCTGCATGGCACTGGTTGACGCTCCTTACTTCAAGCTCGGCACGCCGCTCGAAGTCCAGATACGTAAAAAGACCTTCCCCGGCGTTGTCGTAAAGAAAAGGTTTTACGACAAGCACTATAAAAAGTGAAAAATTAAAAGTGGAAAGTGAAAAATAAATAAGAAGAAGGCCGGTAGTGGGATGAGAAAAGATTTCGGCATGAAAACAAGGATGTGTGATAATGCAAATCTACTTACTCCTTTACCTCCTTACTCCTATTCTCCGAAAATTAATTAAAAAACAAAAATATTATGGCAAAAGTTATTGAAGGACTCTATTATTCAGAGTCTCACGAGTATGTGAAAGTAGAAAACGGGTATGGTTACATCGGTATCACCGATTATGCGCAGAACGCCCTCGGCAACGTGGTTTACGTTGACATGCCCGACGTTGACGACGACATCGAGGCCGACGAGGAGTTTGGCGCAGTGGAAAGCGTCAAGGCCGCAAGCGACCTTATTTCCCCGGTGAGCGGCACCGTGGTTGAGGTGAACGACAAACTTGAAGACGCTCCCGAACTGATCAACCAAGACGCTTACGCCAACTGGATAATCAAGGTGGAGCTGTCTGACGAAAGCGAGCTTGACAACCTTATGGACGCCAAGGCTTACGAGGAGTTCTGTAACAAACAATAAGGCTGCCGCCGGAACGTGACGCGGCATTGCGGCGCGGCTGTGGCTTGCGGTGGCAGTGTGGCCTCCGTGTGCCACGGCCATGCCGTTTGCGGTTTACGGCCTGGCGGAAGATGGAAACTTTTAACCTTAAACGATAATGGCTTTTAAATATTTTCCCCATACGCAGCACGACATAGACGAGATGTTGGGCCGCGTCGGCGTAGGGTCGCTCGATGATTTGTTTGCCGACGTGCCGGAGTCAGTGCGCCTCAAGGGCGACTATGACTTGCCTGGGGCAATGAGCGAGATTGACATAAGACGCTTCTTCGACGATTTGTGCCGTAACGACAAGCTGCTTACGTGCTTCGCAGGGGCCGGCGTTTACGACCATTACACGCCCTCGTTGATACCTTATATAATTGAACGTTCGGAGTTCCTGACGAGCTACACGCCCTATCAGGCCGAAATATCGCAGGGCACGTTGCATTACATCTTCGAGTATCAGACGATGATGGCGCGCCTCACAGGCATGGACATATCCAACGCCTCGATGTACGACGGCACCACGGCGACTGCCGAAGCCGTGCTGATGGCCGCCGCCGCGGCCAAGAAGGCGGACACTGTGCTGGTGTCGGAGACGGTTGACCCGAAGACGGTAGCAGTGGTGAAGACCTACGCCCACTATCACGGAGTGAACATAGAGATTGTGGCGCAGAACAACGGTGCTACCAACATGAATGCAGTTAGAGAACGTCTTGACCAAGGCGGAGTGGCCGGAGTGGTGGTGCAACAGCCCAACCGTTACGGCATAATAGAAGACTTTGATGGGCTGTCCGACGCTTGCCACGGCAAGAAAGCCCTGCTGATAATGAACTCCGTGGCCGCCGACCTCGCCCTGTTGAAGACCCCAGGCGAGTGGGGGGCAGACATCGCAGTGGGCGACGGACAGTCTCTTGGCATCCCGATGTCGTTCGGAGGCCCTTACGTCGGCTATATGTGTTGCACGGAAAAGTTGATGCGCAAGATGCCTGGACGCATCGTAGGGGAGACCAAGGACAACCGGGGCAACCGTTCGTTCGTGCTTACCTTGCAGGCGAGAGAACAGCATATCCGCAGGCAGAAAGCCACTTCAAACATTTGCTCGAACGAGAGTTTGATGGCTTTGTTTGTAACAATCTATATGTCGGTGATGGGCAAGCAGGGGCTGAAAGAGGCTGCGCAACTGTCGTATGCAGGTGCGCACTACTTGTGTGACGAGCTTGTCAAGACCGGGCGTTTCCGCCTTTCATACGACCGTCCGTTCTTCAACGAGTTCTGCGTGAAGTACGACGGCGATGTTGACGCACTGCGCCGTAGGCTTGCCGAAAACGGAATACTCGGCGGAGTGAAGACCGCTGACGACGAGATAATGTTCGCTGTGACCGAGAACCGCACAAAGGCGGAGATTGACAGGCTTGTCAGTCTGTGCGCCTCTTGATACCTATCACATAATTATTAACTGACAAGTCATGAACAATAAGTTATATGGAAAGCTGATTTTCGAGCTTTCACATGAAGGAAGCAGGGCTTACTCTTTGCCTGGAAATGAGTTCGGCGGTTACGAGTTGCCGTCGGAGATGAGGCGTGAGGCAGATGCGGAGTTGCCTGAATGTGACGAGTTGACCGTTGTGCGTCATTATACCAATATGAGTGGAAACAACTTCGGCGTAGACAATGGCTTCTATCCGTTGGGCAGCTGCACGATGAAATACAACCCTTACATCAACGAGGAGATGGCCGCCCGCCGTGAGTTCTCCGCCGTTCATCCGTTGCAGCCCGTTGATACGTGCCAAGGCGCACTGGCTGTTTATTACAATCTCCAGAAATCTTTGTCTGCTATCACGGGTCTTTCGGAGTTCACACTCAACCCGTTTGCAGGTGCGCACGGCGAGCTTACGGGCCTGATGATAATACGTGCTTACCACGAAAGTCGCGGCGACGGCAAGCGTGTGAAGGTTATTGTGCCTGATTCCGCCCACGGCACCAATCCAGCTTCGGCTGCTGTTTGCGGTCTTGAGGTGGTTGAAGTGAAAAGTACGGCGGACGGAACGGTGGACGTTGAAGACCTGCGCGGCTTGCTCGACGACACCGTGGCGGCAATGATGATGACCAACCCGAACACGCTCGGCCTGTTTGAACCGCGCATCCCGGAGATTGCCGAGATGGTGCACGCCTGCGGAGCGTTGATGTATTACGACGGCGCCAACCTCAATCCGATGCTCGGAGTGTGCCGTCCCGGCGACATGGGTTTCGACGTGATGCACATCAATTTGCATAAGACTTTCTCAACGCCGCACGGCGGAGGCGGCCCTGGCAGCGGCCCCGTAGGAGTGAGGAAAGGGCTTGAGCAGTTCCTTCCGAAACCGAAAGTGGTTAAGAACGGCGACCGTTATGACATAGAAACAGCTGATGACGGCATCCATGTTGGAGCTTTTTTAGGCAATTTCTGCGTTGACGTGAAGGCATATACGTACATACTTACGCTGGGACGGGAGAACCTCAAGATGGTTGGTCCGTTGGCTACGCTCAACGCAAATTACATAAAAGAATGCCTGAAAGATGTTTACGACCTGCCGATAACGGGACTTTGCAAGCACGAGTTCGTGTTCAACGGCTTGAAAGACAAGTCAACCGGCGTTACGACAATGGACGTGGCCAAGCGTCTTCTCGACTTCGGCTTCCACGCCCCGACGATCTATTTCCCGCTGCTTTTCCACGAGGCGATGATGATAGAGCCGACGGAGAACGAGACAAAGGAAACCATCGACGCCTTCATCAGCGTAATGCGTGAGATTGCCCGCGAGGCTAAAGACGAGCCTGAGACGGTGAAAAGCGCGCCGCACGACACCCCGATAGGGCGTGTTGACGACGTGTTGGCGGCAAAACATCCTGTGCTGAAATTCCAATAAGCATCGACCGATGAAAACAGACATTATTATAATAGGCGCAGGTCCTGGCGGTTATCACACCGCGGCATACGCTGCACGCCACGGACTCTCCGTAACTATAGTGGAGAAAGGCGACGTAGGTGGCACTTGCTTGAATTGTGGCTGCATACCGACTAAGGCTATGTGTCATGACGCCGAGGCCGTGGAAGCGGCTGCAAGGGTGTGCGGAGCAAGGCCTTCGGTGGATTTTGCCAAGATTGCAGAGCGTAAGCGGGGCGTCGTCGAGCAGTTGCGCCATGACGTGGAGACGCTGATGGCGCAGCCGGGCATCAATCTGGTGCGTGGCGAAGCTGTGTTGAAAGGCGGAGGTCGCGTGCTTGTAGGCGGTGAGGAGTACACCGCTGACAACATCATTGTGGCCACGGGGTCGCGTCCGAAGATGCCGCCGATAAAAGGTATCGACCTGCCTGGAGTGATGACTTCTACCGAATTACTCGATGTAGAGACACTTC
Source organism: uncultured Prevotella sp. (assembly GCA_944320255.1). Classification (GTDB taxonomy): domain Bacteria; phylum Bacteroidota; class Bacteroidia; order Bacteroidales; family Bacteroidaceae; genus Prevotella. Next base: position 40,756 of record CALUGU010000004.1, read on the forward strand.
CAAAACGCCTTTGCATCGTTGGTGCCGGTGTCATCGGACTTGAGTTTGCTTCGGTTTTCAGCAGTTTCGGTAGTGAAGTTACCGTTGTTGAGTTTATGAAAGAATGCCTGCCGCCTTACGACCAAGACATTTCGAGGCGTGTACGCAAGGCTATGGAGAAGCGCGGCGTCAACTTCGTGATGCAAGCCTCGGTAAGCGAGATAAGCCAAGACGGAGGTGCTTTGCTTGTAAGTTACGACTGCAAGCGCAAGTCCGGGCAGGTTGTCGCCGACGCCGTGCTTGTCGCCACGGGTCGTGCCGCCAACGCCGAAGGCCTCGGCCTTGAAGCTCTCGGCGTGGCGGTGGAACGCGGTTGCATAGTGGTTGACGACAATATGCAGACCAACGTCGGCGGCATTTACGCCGTCGGCGATGTCAACGGACGTTGTATGCTTGCCCATGCGGCGATTATGCAAGGTATGCGTTGCGTCAACCACATACTCGGACGTGCGGACGACATCCGTCTCGACATTATGCCTTCGGCCGTGTTCTCCAATCCTGAAGCCGCCGCCGTTGGGCTTACCGAAGCGCAATGCAAGGAAGCCGGATTTGAATACACGGTGCGTAAGACGCCTTACCGCGCCAACGGACGCGCCGTGGCCGATGAAGCCGACGGCGGGTTGTTGAAGTTGATAGTCCGCGACGGACAGCTTGTAGGCTGCCACGCCTGCGGCCTCCATGCAGCTGACATCGTTCAGGAGGCCAATGCGCTGATGTCGCTTGGCTGCACTGTTGATCGGCTGCACGACATAACCCACATACATCCTACCATTGCCGAACTGTTGGTTGGTTAACGCTTTGTAACCAGCTGATAATCAGCGGTAAACTAAAAGGGCATCTTTCATAAACTGAAAGATGCCCTTTTGCACAAGTCAAAGTCTTATTTTTTATATGAAAATCTCTCCGCTGCCGATGCATTTGTGGTGCTGCTCGTCGTAAATTGTGCAGAACTGCCCCGGCGCAACGCCTTGTATCATGTCGTCGGAATGCACGAGATAGCCGCCGTCGCCGTTCTGCTCGATGGTTGCCTTATGGAACTCCGGCGTGTGGCGTATCTTGAATGTCACCCTTGCCGACGGCATCCCGTCCCACGGGTTACACGTCAGGTAGTTGAAATCGTGTATTGCAAAATCTTTTTTATACGCTGTCAACGGCTCGTAACCTTTGCTTACGTAGAGTATGTTGGCATTCATGTCTTTCTTCACCGCATACCAAGGGCCGCCGCCGAAACCGAGTCCGTGACGCTGGCCTATGGTGTGGAACCACAGTCCCTTGTGCCGTCCTATCTTCTTTCCGGTTTCCAGTTCCAATACGTCTCCGGGCATCTCGCCGAGGTAACGACGGATGTAGTCGTTGTAATTTATTTTTCCAAGGAAGCAAATCCCTTGGCTGTCCTTGCGCTTGGCGTTAATGAGATGCTCGCGTTCGGCGATGGCGCGCACCTCGTCTTTCATATACCCGCCAATCGGGAACAGTGCTTTGCGCAACTGCCAGTCGTGTATCTGGGCGAGAAAGTCGGTCTGGTCTTTCACAGGGTCGGGGCTTGTCGTCAGCCATTTCATGCCGTCAATCATCTCCGTCTGGGCGTAGTGCCCGGTCGCAATCAAGTCATATTCGTGCCCAGCCTTCTCGTCGAACGCCCCGAACTTTATCAACCTGTTACACATCACGTCGGGGTTCGGCGTATATCCGGAGCGCACTTTCTCCATCGTGTACCGTGTCACTTTGTCCCAATATTCCTTATGGCAGTCAACTACTTGCAGCTTGCAGCCGTATTTTGCCGCCACGGCGGTGGCCATTTCGAGATCTTCCTCGCTCGAACAGTCCCATTCCTCCTGTTCCTCAGGCCCTATTTTGATGTAAAAACAGTCAGGATGAAGCCCCTGCCTGGCCAGTTCGTACACCACAACCGAGCTGTCAACGCCGCCAGACAGCAGCACTGCTATGCGCTTATCGTTTATTAATTCATAGTTCATAATTCACAATTAATAATTGGGTTGGTGGTGTCCTCTTATTATTTTCCACCTTCCCACCTTCTCACCTTCTCACCTTCTCACCTTCTCACTTTCAAGATGGTATTTCCCGATGTCCCTGAAGCCGTTGAGGAACGCCTTTGCGTCCATCCTTTTCTTTCCGCTAAGCTGTATTTCGTCTAATTGCAGCCAGCGGTCGCCTGTGGCAACGAGAATGTTCCCTCCGTCCGTTGTTATCGTCCCGGCGGCCTTTCCGTTGCAAGGCGTTGTGGTTGCCGTGGTCTTAAACACCTTCAGCACGGTAGCCTTGCCGTCAGCCGATGCCATTTCTGTCCACGCTCCTGGGTACGGCGACAGTCCGCGCACGAAGTTGCGCACCCTCTCCGCAGTCATCGTCCAGTCTATGCGGCAAGTCTCCTTGAATATTTTCGGAGCGTTATGCAGCTCCGTCCCTACGGAAATCATTTCTTCCTGCGGCAGGGAGTCAACGTGGCCGCCGCCTTCGATAATCTTGTCTATTGTCTTCAGGGCTATGCCTGCGCCAAGTTTCATCAGTCCGTCATACACGTCTTCAACGTTGTAATCGTCTTCAATGTCGAACGGTTCCTGCATAATTATGCGGCCGGTGTCGATGTCATGGTCGAGGAAGAACGTTGTCACGCCCGTCTGTTTCTCGCCGTTGATCACCGCCCAGTTGATTGGCGCGGCCCCTCGGTATTGCGGCAGCAGGGCGGCGTGTACGTTGAACGTGCCGAAACGCGGCATCGCCCACACCACTTCAGGCAGCATCCTGAAAGCCACCACCACCTGCAGGTCGGCGTCGTAGGCTTTCAGCTCTTCGATAAACGCCGGGTCTTTCATCTTTACCGGCTGCAATACGGGCAGGCCGTTGGCCACGGCATACTGTTTCACCGCCGACGGTTGCAGTGTGTCCTGGTGGCGTCCTACGGGTTTGTCGGGCTGTGTCACGACGGCCACAACGTTGTATCCGCCTTCAACCAAGGCACGCAGCGTCTCCACGGCGAACTCCGGCGTGCCCATGAATATTATTTTTAAATCGTTTTTGGTCATAAGTTTGCAAGTAGTTAAAGTAGTTAGAGGTAGTTAAAGTAGTTAGAGGTAGTTAAAGACAATACCCATGAAAAGTATTTTTACCTTTTTACTTTTTTACCTTTTTACCGTTTATTCCACCGTCACCGACTTTGCCAAGTTCCTCGGCTGGTCAACGTTCAACCCTTTTTCCACGGCCACGTGATAAGCAATGAGCTGCAAGGGTATTACGGACAGCAGCGGGGCGAGCGTCGCGAGGGTGGGGGGCACGGCTATTGTGGCCTCGGCAATCTTGCTTACGGCTTCGTCGCCTTCGGTCACAATGGCTATTATGCGGCCGTTGCGCGCCTTCACTTCCTCGATGTTGCTCAGTATCTTTTTGTACAGCTGGTGGTGCGTGGCTACGAAAACCACAGGCATGTCCTCGTCAATCAAGGCTATCGGGCCGTGCTTCATTTCGGCTGCCGGGTAGCCTTCGGCGTGTATGTAGCTTATCTCTTTCAACTTCAGCGCACCTTCGAGGGCTACCGGGTAGTTGAAGCCGCGGCCCATGTACAGGGCGTTTTCAGCGTAGGTCAGCGCACGCGCTATCTCCTTTATCTTGCCGTCGTCCTTCAGTACGGCCTTGATTTTCTCCGGTATTTCGCCCAGTTCGGTTATTGTGGTTTCGTATTCTTCCTGTGTTATTGTGCCCCTTTCGTGCCCTAAGGCGAGGGCGAACAGCGTCAGCACCGTCACCTGGCCGGTGAACGCCTTTGTCGAGGCAACTCCTATCTCCGGGCCTACGTGGATGTATATGCCCGTGTCCGAGGCCCTTGCTATGCTTGAGCCTACGGCGTTGACGATGCCGAAGCACAGGGCGTTGTTCTCCTTTGCCAACTGGAACGCCGCCAGCGTGTCGGCTGTCTCGCCGCTTTGCGATATGGCTATCACCACGTCGCCGGGCATTATCACTGGGTTGCGGTAACGGAACTCCGAGGCGTATTCCACCTCCACAGGCACTTTCGCCCACTGCTCTATGAGCTGTTTGCCTATCAGTCCGGCGTGCCACGACGTGCCGCAGGCCACGATTATGAACCTCTGCGCATTGACTAATTCGTCGCGGTGGAGGTTGAGCGTGCTAAGCACAATCCGCTTCTCTCCCGGCAGCAGACGGCCTCTCATACAGTCGGCCATACAGCGCGGCTGGTCGTATATCTCTTTCAGCATGAAGTGGTCGAAGCCGCCCTTCTCCAGTGATTCGAGGTTTATGTCAACCTCTTTTACGTCGTGGCTTATCTCCTTGTTGTCGAGGTTCCTTATCTCAATCTTATGTCCCACGCGGAGCAGCGCCACCTCGTTGTCGTTGAGGTAAACCATCTGGTTGGTGTAAGGCACTATCGGCAGCGCGTCAGAAGCAATGAAGAACTCCTTGTCGCCTTCGCCTACGCCGATGGCGAGCGGGCTGCTCTTCTTGGCGGCCACTATCTTGTCGGGGTGCTCGTTGTCTATCACGGCTATGGCGTAAGCCCCTATCACGCGGCGCAGCGCCATCACTACGGCGCCTTCGAGGTCTTTGCCGTATTCGTCTTGCATGAACTGGATGAGCTGCACGAGCACTTCGGTGTCAGTAGAGCTTTTGAACGTGTAGCCCTTGCCCGCAAGATATTCCTTCAGGCTGGCGTAGTTCTCTATTATGCCGTTGTGCACGAGGGCGAGCCTGCCGTTTTGCGACACGTGCGGGTGGGCGTTGACAGCCGACGGTTCGCCGTGCGTGGCCCATCGTGTGTGGGCTATCCCTATATGCCCTGACGTGTCCCTTTGCGAGGCTAAGGCCTCAAGGTTGCTCACTTTGCCCTTCTCCTTGTATATGTTCATTGCGCCGCCGTCGTTGATGAGGGCCACTCCCGCCGAGTCATACCCGCGGTATTCAAGCCGTTTAAGCCCTTCTATCAATATCGGGTAGGCGTCTCTTGAGCCTATGTATCCTACTATTCCGCACATATTATGTTATGTATTTTATGCAAAGTTAGTAATTTCCGATGATATATCGTCCGTTGTCGGCGTTTTTGTTGGGTATGTTTTGCGTAGTCATTGTAAATCAGCGTGTTAGCGTGCGTTGCCTGCCTGTTTTCTAAAAGGTGGCTTTTCGCCGCTTGAATGACGGCAAAACGGAAGGCGAAAAGCCGTCTCTTGCAATGCGTTTTGCCGTCTTTTGCAAAATGGCAGGTTTTCTTTGTTCCTTATGTCGGCGGAATAGCTTATTTTTGCAAACCGGAACAGAATGACATCCGGCAATGAATAAAAAGAATACACCGATGGATATTGATTGCAGCGATGACTTCCGTCAGGACACGGAAGCCGTTATTGGGAAAGAGAGGTTTAGCGTTGAGGCTGTTGATAAGAACGGGCGAAGCCAGGCTTTAATAAGCGGACTGCTGAAAGTCTGGGAGGCGTCAGTCCGTGCCAGCCATCATTTCCTGACGGAAGAGGACATCGTGCGCCTTACCCCGCAGGCCGAAGGGGCGTTGCGTTGTATCGAAACTTTATGGGTCTTGGAGGACAACCAACGTCCGGCGGGCTTCATGGGTGTGCAAGACAGGAAGATAGAGATGCTCTTTCTGCACCCCGACTATTTCCGAAAAGGGCTGGGCCGGGAACTTGTGCGGCGGGCGTTCGACGAGTTAGGCGTGGAGTACGTAGATGTTAATGAGCAAAACCCTGACGCCGCGAAGTTTTACGAGCAAATGGGTTTCAAGGTGTTCAAGCGCAATGAATGCGACAGCGAGGGCAATCCCTTCCCGATATTGGAAATGAAACGGTAGGTGAACGTTGAACCAGGTGAAAAATGAGTGTCCGCTAATATCCATTTACCAGAGTAAAAGGATTGCGGACATTCATATTATTATTTGATAGAGAGAGTTTTGTAATTTACGGTATGACTTCCACCCGTTTGTAGACAGGGTTTTTCAGTTTTGATATTGCGATGTCAAACAGCCCGGAGATGTATTTGTCATAGCAGGCGTAGTTGTGCTTCTTCAACTCTTTGAGAGCATCGATGCAAAAGTCGCGCTCTTCAGTGCTTAGCAGGTCGCCGTGGTCGTTGCAGAGTTCGGCTATCTTTGTTGCAATCATCGTCTGCATGGTGGTCTGCGCCGCGAGGTCCGGGCTGACGAACGTAGCACGCAGAGTGCCGAAGCGTTTAAGGAAATCGAAGTCAGTCTTAATTTCCGTGTCCTTTTCAATATCCGTGCTGATCAGTTTTGACTCGCCGGTCATCTTGTTGTTTACGTAGACAGAGCCGTCAGGATTTATCGTGATTATCCGTTTACTATACGGCTCGGCTATGGTGCGTGACTTTTGCGGGTCGAGGCTGTAAAACTCGTCTATGTGAACATTGGTGAGTCCTAAAGACATGTCTTTCCACCATACCAAGGCGTAAGCGTAGCGGCGCAGGCTGTCTTGCTCATCATGCACGAACATCAGGCGGTAGTTCCTGTCCTTGAACGAACCGTATAGCATCGACCTTTCGAGTTTGTCGCCGTAAGCCACAGTCGCAAGCGTCTCGTCGCTTTGGTTTTCGTTTCGTGTGTAGACGCTGTACGCCTTTCCCTTGTCTTTGTCGAAAGCGGTTATTAATTTTGTGAGAGCCTGCATTTTGTCGTGTGGCAGACTGTAGTCGTATTGCCGCACGAACGACGTGGTTTTATTGTTCTCTCCGTTGTTGTAATCCTGCGCCGAACTCCCCGTGTTGTATTGTTTCAGGTCGGCGTCGTTTACGAAATTGTCAATGGCTTTTTTCAGGTTCTCTTGGGCGTTGGCCGCCGCAGGGATGGCCGCGCACATAATGGCGATGGCCAAAATCTTCATGGTCTTCATATCCGTATGTTTTTATTGGTAATCGTCTTCGTCTTCATAATTCTCAAGGGCGATGGTGTAGATGTCAATGCCGGCGTCCATCCGGCGGTACAACTCTTCCATCTTCCTTAGCGAGTCCTCCTGCTGTTGCAGCATTTCGTCGAGTTGCTTTTCGGCCAGGAGCATTTGCACTTCTATGATGGTGTCCTGCCGTGCGTCGGCGATGTACGTTTTCGGAGGCATGATGTTGTAAGTGTTTCGCCGCATGCGGCGTGGCCTTCCTTGTTTCCTTTTCGGTTGGCTTGTAGCCGTAGTGTCGGCGGAGAGAGAGTCTGTTCTTGTCGCTTCAGCGTGGCTTATTGCCGCAGTCTGCAACGGTGTTGGAGTGGCGGCTTTCGGCATTTCCTTTTCCGGCCAAGCCATAACGAGCAGCAATGCGGCGGCCGCGGCGGCGGCGATGATGAATAAGGCAAGCTTTCTTGATTTGGCTGATTTGGCTGATGGGGTGGATGAGCCTAATGGGCCCAATGAGCCTGATACGCCTGAATGCGGAACAGCTTGTCTGCTCGTCTGCTTGCCCCTTGTCTGCTCGTCTGCTTGTCCCTTGTCTGCTCGTCCCTTGTCTGCTTGTCTGCTGTCAAGCGGCATCCCGCTGTCAAACCAGGCGAACATGTGCTTGTAGTCAGCCCATTCGTCAGGCACGTCATTCGTGCGGAAATATTCAGCCAAGTGGTTCTCCTCGTCTATTGAGGTATGCCCCGCCATAAAGCGTTCAATCAGTTTTTGTATGTCTTCACTTTTCATTTCAAATCCTCCTTTCCCTTATTTCAGCAAGTATTTTCGCCCTCGCCCTTGCCAGCAGCGTTGACACAGACGTTTGCGTGATGCCTAGCGTTGCGGCAATCTCGGCGTAAGTCCTCTTTTCTACCTGGCGTAAGCGTAATATTTCGTATTCGGTGGTCGGCAGTTTTGCAAGCCTTTGTCGCAGCCAGGCCATATTCTCTTTGTCTTCAAGCGTGGCTTCGGGGGTAGGCAGTCCCATATCGGCGTAACCCTTGGCGTCGTTTATTGTCACGGTGCGCTTGCGCCTATGGCAGTCTATAGCCTTGTGCCTGGCTATGCAGACGGCCAGTTTCCCGGCGTGAGTGGCGTCGCGGAGGTCGCCGCGCAGAGTCCAAAGCCGTAGCATCGTTTCCTGCGCGATGTCCTCAGCTTCGTCTTCGCTTGCCGACAGTGAGCGTGCCGTTTCCTTGGCTTTCAACCAAGTGCGTCGTGCCATATTTTCAAACTCTGCCTGTTCCATAATTGCTTTCTGACTAATTAACGCACAAATGGTTGAAAACCAAACAATCTTTAAACTATTTTAAGAAAAATGCCTCGGCTTTGTTTTATTCCGATTTTAGAGTAATTTTGCGCAGATAAATAGAAAAAGGATATGATTTTAAACCGTGAGACGTTTTTCGAGCTTGTGCGGTTCGGTGTTGTAGGCGTGGTAGCCACCGCCCTGCATTATGGGATTTATTGGCTGCTCCACGACTTGATGAACGTCAACGTGGCTTATACTTTAGGGTATTTTATCAGTTTCGTGGTAAACTATGTACTTTCGGCGCGTTTCACTTTTCGCAAGAAAAAATCAGTGAAAAACGGGATAGGCTTCGGCGGTGCACACTTGTTCAACTACCTGTTGCAAATCGGCTTGTTAAACCTGTTCATCTTCCTCGGCGTCAGCAAGGCGTTGGCTCCCGTGCCTGTGTATTGCATCGCAATTCCGACGAATTTCCTTATCGTAAGGTTTGTGTTCAGAAAACTGTGAAAATTAAGAGTTAAGAGTGAAGAATTAAGAAAATATGCTTTGTTGCTGAATTTATATTAACGTGGCATATTTTCTTAATTCTTAATTCTTAATTCTTAATTCTTAATTCTTAACTCTTAACTCTTAATTCTTAACTCTTAATTCTTAATTCTTCACTTTCTTCATCTTTGCCACCAGCGTTTCTTCTTAGGCTCTTCCTGGTAATGGTTGGCTCCGATGCGTTCCATCATAATGTCGTAATACGTTTTGTGTTCGCTTATCATGCGGTAGATGGTGCCCCAGTCAGGCAGTCCGCCGATGTTGCGGTCGTCGATGAACATGTCAACCTTCAACTTGCGTGAGAAGAAGTTGTTGCTTTCCTTCCCGTTTTCTTCAGGGTAGTCACGGTTGACGGCGTAAAACTCGACTCCGCGCTCGCGGCACCAGTTCACGGCTTCGTCCAAGAGCTTGCCCTCACGCACAGACCACAGTATGAGTTTGTGGCGATCCTTTATCAACATCTTCAGGGTTTCGGTGGCGAAAGGCAGTTCTTCGCCTATTTCGGGATAGCGGTGCTCCACTATTGTCCCGTCAAAATCTACTGCTATTGTCATTGTCTATTTTGTTGTTTTGTCAACGTTATGGTATGAAACAAGCTGGCAAGGGCACGCCGGTGCCGCTGCTTGCCAGCTTGTTGATGGATGTTATCTTTTCACAGAATCGTCGTCGGCTTTGCCGTAGTGGCTTTTCGAGTAATCGCCGTAACCGTAAGAGCCGTATGACGCGCCTTTGTATCCGTAACGGGCGTATTTGCCGTAACCGTAATAATAACTGTACTTCTTCTCGGAGAGGTCGATGCCGTTGATTGCTATGCATGTGTTGGGCAACTTCTTCTCCTCGGCAAGCGTGTTGATGAGCATAAGGTTCGCTTTCGGAGTGTAGTCGGCGCGGCAGACGTAGACGGTAAGGTCGGCGTGCTTGCCTATTTGCAGCGTGTCAGTAACCAATCCTACGGGGGCGGTGTCGATGATGACGAAATCGTAATGCTGTTTAAGCTGTGTTATCACTTGCTCAAGCGACGGACGAGAAACCAACTCTGCGGGGTTCGGCGGTATAGGACCGGCCATAAGCAAGTCCAGCTTGTCGTTGATTTCAGACGGTACGATTTGTCCCTGGACGTCTTCCCATGTGATGTCGTCCCTCGTGAGAAGACGGGTGATGCCGTTGGAATAGTTGTTGATCATAAACAGCTCGGCAAGCCTCGGCTTGCGGATGTCAAGACCGATGAGTATGACTTTCTTGCCTAACAGCGCGAAGCTGATGGCGAGGTTCGAGGCTGTGAACGTCTTGCCTTCGCCCGACGTTGACGAAGTGAACATAATGACGTTTTGCCCCGGTTTCAGCATAAACTGAATGTTCGTGCGCATAGAACGGAAGATTTCTTCCATCTGGTTGTTCTGGTTCTCGTGAACCACGATGTCCGCGCGGGTCTTGGCCTTGTCGCTCGCCACCAATATGTCGGCGATGATAGGCAGTTTGGTGATGCTGGCAACGTCGTCGTGGCCTTCAATCCTGTATCGGAAGAAACGTGTAAGGTATATGATGCCTGCCGGTATGGCCAATCCGAGGATGAGGGCTATCAGCAGGATAATGCTGCCCTTGGGGCTGATTTTCTTGTCAAACTGCGGCATCTCGATGAGCTTGCCTTTGTCGGCTGTGGCGGCAAGCGAAATGGAGTTTTCTTCACGTTTCTGAAGAAGCATGAGGTAAAGGCCTGACTTGACTTCCTGCTGTCGGCCTATTTGCGTCAATATCCTTTCTTGTTCAGGAGCTTTTGTCACCTGGCTGTCGTATGTGCCCAGTTGCTCCCTGATGGCGTCGCGCTGGATGATGAGTCCCTTGCGCGCCTGCTGCAAAGCCTGCTGGATGCTTGCCTGCATGTCGTCGAGTTGTGACGTAAGCTCGATTACCACCGGACTGCTTTCCGACGCTGTGCGTAACAACCTGTTGCGTTCGAGCGCAATCTTGTTGTATTCGTTGATGAGAGAGGTTGAGGCCTCGTCTTGCAGACCGATGTTCGACGGCAACACTTGATGCTTGTTGCCTGGGCGGTTGGCGAAGTTTATGAGGCTTCCAATAAGGGCAATCTGCGTGTTGGCCTCGTTGAGCTTCTGTTCGTAGGCCGACGTGTTTGTTGACGTGGTAGCCGCGTCGAGTTGAAGCTCCATCAGTTTGTTACGACGTTTGTAGCTTTCGAGAGCCTCGTCCGTAGTGCTTAGCTCGGTGTCAATCTTCAGTAGGCGGTCGTTGATGAATTCTTCAGTCTTTGCTGAAATCTCGTTTTTGTCTTCGTTGGCCTGACGGTTATAGCAGGTCACTAATTGCTTGATATAGTCGATGCTGCGGTTGATGTTGGCACCTTGCATCTGGAGGCTGAACACCGACGACGTTTTCGACGTAGGTTCAATGGCGAGCGCTTCCATATAGCTTTGCGCTACGCTGCGCGGCGAGTTAAGGTAGACATAGAGAGTCTCGCCGTCCTCAAGCGTATAGTTCTTGTTTTTGGTAAGCGTGATGTTGCCCACCTGCGTGCGGATTATTGCAGGCAGTTTCGAGATGGTCTTGTTTATCTCCGTGGGGGAGTTTGCCGGGGTGTCTTCTTCTATGGCGTAGTATTCACCTTCGATGCGGTAACTGTTCTTGTCGCGTGTGATTTTCAGTTCGATAGGCTGTGTCGGTACGTTGAGCCTTTCGATTTTCGTAAAGTCCATCTCCGCGTTTATGGGCTGGTTCTTGTACAAGAGCTTTTTCTTTATGCTGCCTTCAAGATAATAGTCGGCATAAAGTTTCAAGTCGCGCACGGCTTCTTCAGCAATGATTGTGGAAGTCAATATCTCCTGCTCGTTCTCGATGCCGTATGAAGTGGTGATAATGCCCAGGTTCGACATGCTCTCAAGGGCTTGCAGCCCTCCCAGTCCACCGCCTTTGTTGTTGCCGCTGTTGTCGTCTTTGATGAGCAGTTTTGCGGTGACGTTGTAAACCGGCGTGGAATAGCGCAGGTAAAGCATTCCTAAGCCAATGCAAATGATTGCCGACAAGAGAAACCATTTCCAGTTGAGGATAACGGCTGTGTATATGGCTTGGAAGTTAAATGACGATTGTTCTTCCGCCGTCTCTTGGGCGTTTGTCTCGTTGATGTTATACTCGTTCATCTATTTTATGTTTTTGTCTTGATGTGATTAATCTTTGTCTGTAATTAAACTCATAAGGTATTTCCCGTAATCATTCTTTAGCATGGGAGCGGCGGCGTCTTTAAGTTTTTCGGCGTCAATCCACCCTTGTGTGAATGCTATTTCTTCAAGGCAAGCTATTTTAAGCCCTTGCCTTTTCTCTATGACTTCTATGAATGTGGACGCCTCGCTGAGGCTGTCATGTGTGCCTGTGTCCAACCATGCGAACCCGCGCTGCAAGGTCTGCACCTTTAGCTTGCCTTGTTTCAGGTATTCTTGGTTCACAGATGTGATTTCAAGTTCGCCGCGTTTGCTCGGCTTTATGTTCTTAGCTATTTCCACAACGCTGTTGGGGTAGAAGTACAAGCCTACTACGGCATAGTTGCTTTTGGGGTGTACCGGTTTTTCCTCTATGCTCAGGCAGTTGCCGTCAGAGTCGAATTCTGCTACTCCGTAACGTTCCGGGTCGTTTACATAATAACCGAACACGGTTGCGTTGCCGTCACGCTCGGCAGCCGTCACGCTGTTGCGCAATATACCTGAGAAGCCCGCCCCGTGGAATATGTTGTCACCGAGGACGAGGCATACGCTATCATTCCCGATAAATTTCTCGCCGATGATGAAAGCCTGGGCCAAGCCGTCGGGCGACGGTTGTTCCGCATACTCGAACCTGACACCAAAAGACGAACCGTCTCCAAGCAGACGCTTGAAGCCGGGAAGGTCGTAAGGGGTTGATATAATAAGGATTTCTTTTATCCCTGCAAGCATCAAGACGGATATGGGATAATATATCATCGGCTTGTCAAAAATAGGTATCAGCTGTTTGCTGATGCCTTTAGTAATAGGGTATAACCTGGTACCTGAACCACCTGCAAGTACTATTCCTTTCATATTTGGTTATGTGTTTGTAGATGAAAAACGGCAGCTTGACTTCATTGTCGCCTGCCATCTTGTTTTGTTCATGTGGGTTTTGTGTACGGGATGTTTCACCGTCATTTGTGCAAAGGTATAATAAAAATCGATAATAATCAAATTTTATTTTGATTTTTGGCTCATTTGATGTAATTTTGCACTTACAAAATTCAGGGCTGATGCCCGTTCCGTTTATTATTAATGTTAAAAAGATATGGGATTTCTAAGTAAATTGTTTGGAAAAAACGATACGAAAGAGAATAAGGTAGGCGGTATGGAAGACTATATGACGCTTGTGCGTGTGTATCTGCAAGCCGCTATTGCTGAAACCGCAGGTATTACCAATTTGGCCATGCTGCCTGACTTGAGGATGTTCAAAACGACTTTGCACGTTCCTACGGTTAACAACAAGCTCGGAGTTGGCGAGAAGAAGCACTGCAAGAAAATGCTGGCCGATTTGTATAAGACCGAGGATGACTTTTTCAAAGAACTCGACCAAAGCATTAGGAAGAATTGCAAGAAAATGCAGGACGTGCAGACTTACCTGATACAGTTCCAAAACTTTACGCAGGACGTAATGATGCTTATGGGCAATTTGATGAAATTCAAGTTGCGTGTGCCGTCGTTTATGAAAAAGGCTATTTATAGTATGACGGAAAAGACCGTATCGGATATTTTCAACAAAAACGATTTTAAGGACGCCGGGGTGATGAAGACGGTTGTAGCCATACGTGCATATAATAAGCGTTTGGGCTTTAGCCAGAAATGGATAACAGACTTTGTTTTCCAGGTTGTCATGCTGGCAAAGAAAGAACCACGGCCGAATACGGATGATGATAAGGGCAAAAAGTAAATTTAATGGAAATGTGACGGTTTCGTAGGAAGTATGTAACTGCCTAAAAACTTGATTTTTCTTAAAATCCATTGAATAAATTTTGCAATGTGACAAAAAAGGTCTACTTTTGTAGACAAAATCCTTATAATGGCTGAAAATGACAAAATCTTAACGCTTTTTACAACCCGTGTAAGGCAAATGATACTTCAATATAAAGAGTTGAAGAAGGAAAACGATGAGCTTTACGCGATGGTTGACGCCCATGAAGCGGAGATTAAGCGTCTTAAAGCAAGTCTGGAACAAGCCAAAAAGGATTATGAAAGCCTCAAGATGGCAAAAATGATGGAAATTTGCGACGGTGACATCGAGTCGGCCAAACGCAGATTTTCGAGCCTGATTAGGGATGTCAACAAGTGTATCACGCTGCTGAGCGGGAAATGATTGAGTGGCGATGGCTGGAGAGAACGAAAAATTACATATAAGGTTGCACGTTTACGACACTGAAATTCCAGTGACGGTAATGCCGGAAGACGAGCCGTATTGTCGTAATGCTGCAAAACTTATTACGGACAAGGTTAACGCGTTGTCGGAAAAATATAAAACTTCGCGGAGCGAAAAGGAAATCCTTTTTATGGCGATGTTGGACATTGCCATAAACTTGGAGTTTGAGAAGACGAACAACGATACCGAGCCTTACGATAATATTCTCACTAAAATCACCACTGAAATCGAAGACGCTTTAGGCGTAAACAGTTTGGCTCGTGATAATGGAAAGTGAGAATATTAACATCAATAAACCTAGCAAATGATATTAAATATTGTAATTGCCGTAGTGGCTCTCGTGGTAGGAGGGCTTGCGGGGTATTTTATTTTCAGGTATGTCATTACCGGGAAATATAATGAAATGATAAGTGCCGCAGAGAAAGAAGCGGACGTGTTGAAAGAAAAGAAAATGCTGGAGGTAAAAGAAAAGTTCCTCAATAAAAAGTCTGAACTCGAAAAAGAGGTTCAAAGTAGGAACCAAAAAATCCAGCAAAATGAGAACCGCTTGAAGCAGCGTGAGATTTCATTGAATCAAAGGCAGGAAGAACTGGGACGCAGAAAGCAAGACCTTGACCAGCAGCAACAGCGTGTTGATAATGAGAAGAAGCTCTTGCAACTCAAGCAGGAAGAACTTGACAAGATGCAGTTGCAGGAGCGTGACAAGCTCGAAGAGTTGTCAGGATTGAGTGCAGAGGAAGCGAAAAACCGCCTTGTAGAGAGCCTTAAGGATGAGGCTCGCACCGATGCGGCAAGTTATATCAACGAAATAATGGACGAGGCCAAGCTCAACGCCAATGCCCAAGCTAAGAAGATAGTAATCCAGACCATTCAGCGTGTTGCCACGGAAACAGCCATTGAGAACTCTGTGAGTGTGTTCCACATCGACAATGACGAAGTAAAGGGACGAATAATAGGACGTGAAGGTCGTAATATCCGTGCACTTGAGGCGGCTACGGGTGTTGAGATTGTAGTGGACGATACCCCTGAGGCTATTGTCATATCTGCGTTCGATCCGATTAGACGTGAAGTTTGCCGTCTTGCCTTGCACCAACTTGTAGCGGACGGGCGTATTCACCCGGCACGTATCGAGGAGGTTGTGGCGAAAGTGAAGAAGCAGCTTGACAATGAAATAATAGAGACGGGTAAGCGCACGGCCATCGACCTTGGCATTCACGGGCTGCATCCCGAACTCATAAGGATTATCGGAAAGATGAAATATCGCTCAAGCTATGGGCAGAACCTTTTGCAGCACGCTCGTGAGACAGCCAATCTTTGTGCTGTAATGGCGTCAGAACTCGGCCTTAATCCCAAAAAAGCGAAACGTGCTGGATTGCTTCACGACATAGGAAAAGTGCCTGACGAGGAGAGCGAATTGCCCCATGCACTTTACGGAGCGAAGATAGCTGAGAAGTATAAGGAAAAGCCAGACATCGTTAACGCAATCGGTGCTCACCATGATGAGATGGAGATGAACACTCTGCTTGCGCCGATCGTGCAGGTGTGCGACGCCATAAGCGGTGCCCGTCCTGGTGCCCGTCGTGAAATAGTTGAGGCTTATATCAAGCGTCTGAACGACCTTGAGGCTATTGCGATGAGTTATCCTGGAGTTACTAAGACCTACGCAATACAGGCAGGACGCGAGTTGCGCGTCATCGTCGGTGCTGACAAGATGGACGACAAAGAGACGGAGAAACTGTCAGGCGAGATAGCTACGAAAATCCAGAACGAGATGACGTACCCCGGACAGGTTAAGATTACTGTCATCCGTGAGACGCGCAGTGTGGCTTACGCCAAGTAATTTGGAAATAAAAACATATTCTCGCATACCAATAAGGGCTGCCATTACGTTATAGTAATGGTGGCCCTTATTGTAATTAGGGCTTTGCCTTAATTATTGTTTATCATTCTTTTTGCAAGTAAATAATTGAAAATATGGCATTAAAAGATTTTCTTAACAAAAGCGATCGTTTTGCAGCTAATGTAGGTGCACAACTGGTAGAGGTGCGTGAAGGGTACGCCATAGCCAAGATGACTGTTACCCACGAGCATCTTAACGCCGGCGGCGTATGCCAGGGTGGGGCGTTGTTCACGCTGGCCGACCTCGCCCTTGCCGCCGTGATGAACAGTTACGGCAAGTTAACGTTCAGTATTGAGAGCACAATATCTTTCCTTAATTCCGCAGTGGAAGGTGACGTTCTTACAGCTGAAGCTGTTGAAACCAATAACCACCATAAAATTCCGTATCTTGAAGTTAAGATACGAAACCAGCGTGGCGTGCTTGTCTGCGCTTTTACGGCCCTTGGCTACCGCAAAGACAAGGAGCTGAAAACAGATGAATAACGTAAGTCTTGTATTGAGGAAACATCCCAACAACGGTAAAAGATAGTAAAAAGCCGAGTTGTTTTCTTGATGTTTCTTTTAGATGTCGTTGATATTCACATAGCCGTGTGTCACGGCGTAGATGGTTAGTGCTGACACGCTTTTCAGGCTGAGCTTGTGCATTATGTTGCGCCGGTGAGTCACAACGGTGGCGAGGCTTATGTTCAGCCTGTCGGCTATTTCCTTGTTAATCATTCCTTTCACTATCAGGCTCATCACCTCGGCTTCGCGTGCCGACAGCTGTTTGTCGTTGCCGTGGTTGGCAGCGGCCACAGGCAGGTTGCGTCCGGCTGCGTGCGCCATCTGTTCAAGGGCGAGTAACGATTTCACGAGTTGTTTTTCAGGGACGGACGTACACAGGCAGTGGAAGCCATCGAAAGGTGACTGCGGCTCGGTGGATGCTGATAGGACAATGGTTTTCCGCCGTCGTTCTGTGAAAAAAACGGGATCCGAAGTTATCACGCTTGTCGCGACGAAGAAATGAATGTAGCCGTCAACACCAGCCTCGATGAGTTCTCCCGTCGAACGGAATGCGTCCACCGACACCATCGGCATAACCTCTTGAAGCATTTGCTTCAGTCCGATGGCGGCCAGTGTGTCAGGGTGTACTATCGCAATCTTGAACATAAGTTTGGGGTAAAGTTAAGAATTAAAAAATTAAGAATTAAGAGTTAAGAAAAAATGCCAATGCTTCAAAATTCACAAAAACATATTTTCTTAACTCTTAATTCTTAACTCTTAATTTTTAATATTATGAAAGGAAGCCGAGCAATGCTCCGGCAGCCACGGCAGAGCCGATAACGCCGGCCACGTTCGGTCCCATTGCGTGCATCAACAAGAAGTTGTGGCGGTCGTATTCAAGTCCAATGTTGTTGGATATGCGTGCGCTCATTGGCACGGCGCTCACGCCGGCGTTGCCGATGAGCGGATTAATCTTTTTGGCCTTTGGCAAAAACAAGTTCATGAATTTCACGAACAGCACGCCTGACGCCGTAGCTATGGCGAAGGCCATGAAGCCGAGGATGAAGATGTAGATAGTCTTCATTGTGAGGAACTCGCTTGCCTGTGTTGAGCAGCCTACTGTCAAGCCGAGCAGCATCACCACGATGTCGTTGAGCGCGCTTCCTGCGGTTTTGGCGAGGCGCGTGGTCTTTCCTGACTCCTTAAGCAGGTTGCCGAAGAACAGCATGCCTAATAGCGGCAGGCCCGACGGCACGATGAACGTCGTGAGCAACAGTCCGATTATTGGGAAGAGTATGCGCTCCGTCTGGCTTACCTGGCGAGCGGGTTTCATACGGATAAGGCGTTCCTTCTTCGTAGTGAGCAAGCGCATCAACGGCGGTTGGATGATAGGCACTAGCGCCATGTAAGAATATGCGCAAACGGCTATCGCTCCCATGAGGTTGGGGCTTAGCTTGGATGACAGGAATATCGCCGTAGGCCCGTCAGCTCCGCCGATGATGGCGATGCCGGCCGCCTGGTTCGGCTCGAAGCCCAAGGCCAACGCCACCATGTATGCGCCGAAGATGCCGAACTGTGCCGCCGCTCCGATGAGTATCAGCTTGGGGTTGCTGATTAGCGCGGAGAAGTCTGTCATTGCGCCTATGCCGAGGAACACCAAAGGCGGATACCATCCTTGGCGCACGCCTTGGTAAAATATGTTCAGCACGGAGTTATCCTCGTACAATCCTATTTCAAGTCCGGCATCGGTGCGGAACGGGATGTTGCCGAGGATTATGCCAAGCCCGATGGGTACGAGCAGCAACGGCTCAAAGTCTTTCTTTATCGCCAGCCAAATGAAAAACGCGCCGACGACTATCATGATGATGTTCCCCGCCTCGGCGTTGGCGAAGCCGGTGTATGTGAGGAACTCATTGAAGTTGCTTGAAATGAATTCTGTAAATCCCATAGTTATATTTTTTAGTTGACAAGTTCACAGTTACGAGCAGACAAGGTAATTTGCCTTGTCACTTGTCTGCTCGTCGCTTGTCTGCTTTTTATCCGATGGTTATCAGCGCGTCGCCTTCCATTACAGTGTCGCCCTTGTTCACGAGAATGGCCGTAACGGTGCCGTTGCTTTCCGCCTCGATGTTGTTTTGCATTTTCATCGCTTCGAGCACCACCACCGTGTCGCCGTCTTTCACCGTGTCGCCCACTTTCACCTTCACGTCGGTTATCGTTCCGGGCAGCGGCGCAGTCACCTTCATGCCCTTTGCCGGAGCGTTGTTTGCCGGCTTCTCGGCTTGCGGGGCGGCTGCCGTTGTCTGCGGTTGCGGTTGTTTTACTGCGACCACGGGCTTGTGGTGTACGCTTGAGGGGTTGATGGGCTGCTTCAGTTCCACCTCGAAAGGTATCCCGTTGACGTTGACTTTGGCCACGTTGCCTTCTACGTTGACTATCTCCACGTCGTAATCGACGCCTTGCACTTTATATTGGTACTTGTTCATTTTATTGCGTTTTTTTTATTTTAATAATAAGCCAAATAGGCCAAATAAGCCAAATAGGCCTGATAAACGGCTGGTTGTTCTTATAGGCTCGTCTGCTTGTTTGCTTGTCCCTTGTCTGCTGACAGCTTGTCTGCTGTTAAGGTATGATTGTTTCTTCCGGATAGATGTTCCAGTTCGTGTGGTGAGGTTTGATGGTGATGATGTTGCTCTCAATGTCGTGCACGTCGTCTTCATACTGTTTCAGCGCCATTGCTATTACGGCGATGTATATCTCCTTGTCTATGCCGCCGGTCTGAAGTCCGTCTTTCAGTATCACCTTTGTCTTGTGCCCGGTCTCCACAATCTTTTCACCCGTCTTCACGGCAGCCTTTATCGGCTGTATGCGTCCGGCTTTCTTCAACGCCTGTTTGTGCGCCATGAATATGCCGAGTATGCGGAAGAAGGCGTAGAGCAGCGCGAGGCAGAAGAACACAATGCCCATCGAGAGCACCGTGATGCCTATGCCGTGCGGGTCTTCACGCTTTAGTTTGGCTATTTTCGTTTCGTTGGCTTGTACGAAGTTCTCTATTCCAGGGGTTACGCTGCCCGGACTTTTCACCTCCCATTGGTCGGCTCCGTCCCTTACCCTGGCGTAAGACTGGTCGGCGGCAAGCGCGGGGACGGACACAGAGTCGATGAGGTCAACGCCGTTGCCGTCGTACAAGGCTATCCATACAGGCTTGCCGCTTTCGGCCTTTGCCTGCAAGTGCAGCGTGCCTTGCGCCTTGTTGCCGTTGAGGAAGAACACCACGTGCTCGCGCGCCGACATCGACGTGCGGCTGTCGCCGTTGGGGATGCTGCTCATCAAGGCCGTGCGCTGGGCCACGGTCAGGCTCTTGTCGAGCACGCGCCTGTCGGTGGTGATGAACATCCCGCGCACGTCATAGGTTGAGAACGACGTATTGGCAAGCTCTATCCATGCGTTCCTCCTGCCGTACTCGTCTTGTAGGTTGCCCTTGTTGCAGGTCATCACTTCGTTGAGCTTGATGTTCCTGGCCCCTTGCCCGAACGCCAAGACCGTTCCCGCAAGCAAGGCGCAAAACAGAAAAGCGGTTCTTTTCATATACAGGTTGGTAAAGTGTAAGTTGTTGTTATAAAGTCAGAGGGTCTGCTTTTACGTAAAAAGGCAGACGAGGCCGGCTGTTGTCAGCTTGCCTGTCTGCCGTTAACTCTTAAGCTCCGCAGAAGAACAGCACGATGATTTGCGCCGTGAAAATCCTGAGGAACATGCTCAACGGGTAAACCGTGGAGTAGCCTACGGCCGGCGCGTCTTTCGAGCACACGGAGTTGGCGTAAGCCAGCGCGGGCGGGTCTGTGTACGTTCCGGCCACCATGCCCATGATTGTGAAATAGTTGAACTTGTACTTCAGCCTTGCGATCGTGGCCACAATCAAGATTGGTATGACGGTTATCAGGAAGCCCGTGTAGACGTATTTCAGTCCGTCGCCTTGCACTATCGTTTCCATGAAGCCTCCGCCGGCCTTTATGCCGACGCTGGCGAGGAAGAGCACCAGGCCGATTTCGCGCAGCATCATGTTCGCGCTCGTCGTGGTGTAAGTCACGAGGTGCACTTTGTGGCCGAAGCGTCCGATGAGTATGGCGATGATGAGCGGGCCGCCGGCTATGCCCAGCTTGATGGGCACCGGTATGCCGGGGCAGGCGATGGGGATGCTGCCGAAGATGATGCCGACGAAGATGCCGATGAATATGGTGGCGATGTTAGGCGCGTTGAGCCTCTTGACAGAGTTGCCCAGGACGCTTGCCGCACGGTTGACAGCCCCTTCCGGGCCTACCACCATCACCCTGTCGCCCACCTGCAATGACAGGTTCGAGCTTGCGAACAGGTCCATTCCGTGGCGGGTTATTCGCGTGACGTTTACGCCGAAGCCGCTTGAGAAGTGCATCTGGCCGAGGGTCTTGCCGTTGATCGACGGGCGTGTCACAACGATGCGCTTGCTCACCATGGGCTCGTCCTGCTTTTTCCAGTCCACTTCCACCGTCGGGCCGATGAAGGCGATGATGGCTTCGGCGTCGTTCTCGGCGCAGACAATGAAAAGGCGGTCGCCTATGTGGAACAGCGTGCTGCCCGTAGGTATCGTAACGTGGCCGTCGTGGAGCAGGCGCGAGCATACGAAGTCGCGGTTGAGGAACTCGTGCACCTGTGCGATGGTCTTGCCTTCGAGGTAAGAGTTGGTCACTTCAAGGTTGAGGAAGTGCGGCTTTACCGCTCCGTTCTCGTTCTCCTCCTCGTCCAGGGCGTCTTCTTCCTTGTCCAGCTTGATTTTGCAGAAATAGCGTATCGCTATCGTCGCGCCGATGATGCCCAGCACGCCGAGGGGATATGCGCAGGCGTAGCCGTTGGCAATCTGGGGTATCTCACCCTTGCCGAACACTGACACCAGCGCCTCGTTGGCCGCGCCGAGACCGGGAGTGTTGGTGACGGCGCCGTAAAGCGTACCCACCATCATGGGCAGGTTGACGGGGTTGGAGGTGTCGAAGAAGATGTAGTAGCAAGCGAACATCACGAGGATGTTCAGCAAGATGGTGGTCATAGACAGGGTGTTGAGCGTTATGCCGCCGCGCTTGAAGCTCTCGAAGAAGCCGGGGCCTACCTGCAAACCTATCATGAAGACGAACAGGATAAGCCCGAACTCCTGCAAGAACGACAGCACGCCCGGCGAAGCCGTGAAGCCCACGTGGCCCGCCGCGATGCCGGCGAACAACACGAAGGTGACGCCAAGCGATATGCCACCTATCTTTATCTTCCCAAGAAGCACTCCTGTGGCAATCACGATGGCGTATAATATTACAATGTGGGCCACGGAGTCTGTTGCTGTAAATAAATTAATTAGCCAGTCCATAACAAGTTTTAATGACGGTGCAAAAGTAGCTAATTTATTACTCATACGGTAATTTTTGTGCAATTATTTTTATGAATATCCTCAAAGCGGCGTCCTTTGCCGGTGACTTCCTTGCCGGGTGGCCGCTTCGCGTTTCTGACAAAATGAAACCTGTGCGCCTTAACCGTCTTTCACGCTGTCCTGCGCTTTAACACTGAGAGTGCCTTCGGCGTAAAATTTTCCTGTCCGTAGCCGTATATGCGAAAATGTCGTGTGCATTTGTAACACATTGGAATGCTGCAAGTTGCGTTCCGAAGGCGGTGAGGTGTGCAGCGTATGGCGGCGGTTTTTGAGGCTAAAGAGGCTCTTTTATGGCGTTAACGATGGCTATTTGCGCCCTTAAAGGCCGTGTTTGGCGTGCCCGTTTACGGCTTTTTATGGCGTGGATTGCCGTTAAAGGCGTCTCCGTTGACGGCGTTTCGTCGCCCAATCCGCCGCCAGCGGGCGTTTTGCAAGCCTGTTTCGCTGTTCCAGACGGACATTTTCCGTGTGACATATTGCAATATGAAAGCGCGCAACTGTTGTCAAGGTGTCATCCCGCCGCTTGGCGGCCGTCCGGCTGCCCGATTGTAAGGTTTTGCAGTAAAATTGATTTTTGTCATTAAATTTTAAAGGTGTGTCAGAAAAATACCTTATATTTGCACAGTGAGAGGGGTAAAAAGGAGTTAGCAGGAGTTAGACGCTGCGCGTCGGAGTTATTGGGAGTTAACAGGCAAATGCCAAGCTATTGTCCGTTAACTCCGGCGAGTGAAACGAGCCTAACTCCTGTTTACTCCTTTTTTAATACCCCTCCGGATGATTTTTAGGTAATTATTTATTAATAAAAGGTTTATGTCAAACTGTAAAGAAAAACTCTTCAGCGAGTTCAAGGCGCCCACCAAGCAGGAATGGATGGACAAAATCCAGGTGGACTTGAAAGGTGCCGACTTCAACAAGCGTCTGGTATGGAGGACAAACGAAGGCTTCGACGTACCGCCGTTTTACATGAGGGATGATGTGTTGAAACTGAAAACGCCCGATTCTTTGCCGGGCGAGTTCCCCTACGTGCGTGGCAACAAGAAGGCTTGCAACTGCTGGTACGTGCGCCAGGACATCATGGCAGACGACGCGAAGGCCGCCAACGCCAAGGCTCTCGACCTGCTCAAGCGCGGCGTTGACTCGTTGGGCTTCAAGATTCCGGGCGACTGCGTGAGCGCGGAATTTGTCGGTACGCTGCTCGAAGGCATCGACTGCGAGGCCGTGGAGCTGAACTTCAACACCTGCAAGCGTCACACCCTTGAGCTTGCCACGGTGCTTGCCGCCTATTTTGACAAGAAGGGCTGCGACAAGTCGAAGGTTTGCGGTTCGCTCGACTGGGACCCGATGGAGAAAATCGTAATGAAGGGGCACGACGCCACCCACATCCTTCCGCTCGCCCCGCGCATCGTCGAGGCGTTGAAGGATTACCCCCGCTTCCGCTGCGTGTCGGTCAACGCCGTCGCGCTCAACAACGCCGGAGCCTACATCGTGCAGGAGCTGGGCTACGCCCTGGCATGGGGCAACGAGTACCTGAACCTGCTCACGGAGGCCGGCATCGACGTAGACCTTGCCGCAAGCAAGCTGACGTTCAACCTCGGAATATCTGAAAACTTCTTCATGGAGATAGCCAAGTTCCGCGCGGCGCGCCTGCTCTGGGCGGAGATTGTCAAGCAGTACGGACCTAAGTCTGACGCCGCGTGTATGATGTGCGTCAACGCCGTGACGTCGAAGTACAATATGACGTTGTTCGACAGCTACGTAAACCTGCTCCGTTCGCAGACCGAAGCCATGAGCGCGGCCCTCGCCGGAGTGCATTCAATCGTCGTTACGCCGTTCGACGCCGCTTACGAGACACCCGACGACTTCTCGGAACGCCTCGCCCGCAACCAGCAGTTGCTGCTCAAGGAGGAGAGCCATTTCGACAAGGTGGTTGACCCAGCTGCCGGAAGCTATTTCGTAGAGGAGCTTACCACGTCGCTCGCCAACGAGGGATGGAAGATATTCCTTAAGGTTGAGGACGAAGGCGGATACCTTGAGGCTATAAAGAAAGGCACTGTGCAAGACGACATCAACGCCACCAACGCCAAGCGTCACGACGCAGCCGCCAAGCGCAAGGAGTTCATCCTCGGCACAAACCAGTTCCCCAATTTCACAGAGAAGTCTGAAGGCAAGCGCGCCGCGCAGTGCTCATGCTCGTGCGGCAAGGGCCACGGCCATCACCACGAGGCCGCGTTCAAGGCGATAGAGACCACCCGCCTCGCCGCCGACTACGAAGACCTGCGCGTCAAGGTGGAGGAGAGCGGCAAGGCTCCCGTGGCCTTCATGCTCACCATCGGCAACCTCGCCATGCGCCAGGCGCGCGCCCAGTTCAGCTGCAACTTCCTCGCTTGCGCCGGTTACAAGGTCGTAGACAACCTCGGTTTCAAGACAGTGGAAGAAGGTGTTGACGCCGCCCTCAAGGCCGGCGCAGACATCGTA